>NZ_JADEWX010000012.1 GCF_015207395.1 Nodosilinea sp. LEGE 07088 | reverse complement strand
GTGGGTGGGTAAGCAGGTCAGGGGAGAGCAAATCTAGACTTCAAAGTTAAAAATTCAGCATTCTAAAGTTACTGTTCCGCTGCGGCGGCGTTTCCCTGTCGCCAGATCCACCAGGCGGCAAGGCAGAGCGTGCCGTTGCCAACGACGGTCATGGCCGCCTGTAGGGTCACCAGCCAAGCCAGCCCCGGCGCGTTATCGAACAGGTGCCAGGTGCAAGCCGCCATGGCGCTCACCAGTGCTGGCACCATGGCCACAGCCAGCCATCGCCACACTAATTTTTGGGTCACAGTGGCAAACTGCCAGATAAACCACATGGCCGCCATCCACTCCAGCACGCTTGAGATATGAATCATCCAGGTGGGTAGTGACAGGGCATGCATAGGGCTCAGGGGGTAGCAACAGCCTCTATTGTAGAGAGGTCGGGGTGATGCGTATAGCAAACTGCGACCAACGGGTTAACTCTGGGCAGGTGAGCATGCGAGCGGTTCTATGTGGCTATTATGGCTTGGGCAACGGCGGCGACGAAGCCCTGCTGGCAACACTGCTGCAAATGCTGCCCCCCACGGTGACGCCGGTGGTGTTGTCGGGCAACCCAGTCGAAACAGCCCAGCGCTACGGGGTCGAAGCGTTACCCCGCAAGGCCATTGGCCCTATCATGCAGGCTCTGCGCGGGGCCAATGTGCTGATTTTGGGTGGCGGTAGCCTGCTCCAGGATGCCACAAGTCGGCAAAACCCGATCTACTACGCGGGGTTGCTGGTGCTAGCCCAGTGGCTGGGGCTCAAAACCATTGCCTGGGGCCAGGGCATTGGCCCCCTCAACCATCGACTCAGCCGGGGTGTCGGGCACTACGCCCTAAGCCACTGCAACGCCGTCAGCGTGCGCGACAGCGGGTCAGCGGCCTGGCTGGCTCGCTGGCAGGTGCCAGGGATGCAGGCTCCAGATCCCGTCTGGGCCTTAGAGGCGGTGTCGGTAGAAGGGCTGTGGGAGCTACCGGCTCCACGGGTGGCGGTCGCCCTGCGGCCCCATCCCTGGCTGACGACAGCCCGGCTCGAGCAGTTTACCCAGGCGCTAGTGTCCTTTCAGAAAGCTACCCAAACCTGTGTGCTCCTGGTTCCCTTTCAGCCGAGTAAAGATCTGGCCATTGCCGAATATATTCAGCCGCGCCTATCTGGGCCCAGCCGCATCTACGCTCTGAGTGATCCACGCCAGCTCAAAGGCCTATTTCGCGGTGTGGAGATGACCATTGCCATGCGGCTCCATGCGCTGATTATGGCGGCGGCCGAAGGCTGTCGTAGCTTTGGGTTGAGCTACGACCCCAAGGTCAGCCACCTGATGACCGACCTAGATTTGCCAGGGGTTGACCTCAATCCCCAGAGCAGCGGGCCGCGCTGGCCCGATAGCCCCGAGCAGATGACAACCGCCTGGCTGCATGTCTACGCCAACGGCGAGTCCCCATCGCCCGATCAAATCAGCTCGCGGATCGATCGCGCCCGAATGCATCAGGACTTGCTGCGAGACATCCTCACCTCGGCTAGGGATTAACCCAGAGCCGACTCAATCGCCGCCTTAAGCGCAGAGTCATCGGGGGCAGTTTGGGGCTCAAACCTGGCGACGACCGCACCGTCGCGCCCGACCAAAAATTTGCCAAAGTTCCAGCCAATATCCGGGCCAGAACCCACCAAGAACTGATACAGCGGGCTGCGGGTGGGGCCATTGACATCCTGCTTTTCGAGCAGGGTGAAATCGACATCATATTTGGTCTTGGCGAAATCTTTGATTTCGTCTGGGCTGCCGGGTTCTTGCTGCCCAAACTGATTGCAGGGCACGCCCACAATCACTAAGCCGCGATCGCTGTAGGCCTTGTCGAGTTCCACCAGGCCAGAGTACTGGGGGGTAAGGCCGCACTTGCTGGCAACATTGACGAAAAGTACGACTTTGCCAGCCAGGGTCTCAGGAGCGAGGGGCGCACCATCTAGAGTGGCCAGATTTGTAGGAAGAGGCATAAACACATAACAATTGGCACAACATTATTCATTATGAGTCATCCTCGGCGATCGCTGAATTTTGCCGAGGATAGTTTTATGCGCTGTGGCGATCGCAGCTACGGGGTACCCTGTTCAGCCTGCCAGACAGCCTCTAGGGTAAACGGCAACGCAGCGGTCTCAACCGAAATTGAGGTGATCCCCCAGGCCACCAGATCGGCAATCAACTCGGGGTGACGCACCGGAGCCTGGCCACAGATAGAGCACAGCAACCCACAGCGACGCGCTTCTTGAACCAGGTGCGCCATCGCCAGCCGCACCACCGGATGACACTCGTCGTAGGCCGAGGCCATCACGGGCTGATCGCGGTCAATGGCCAGCAACAGCTGGGTGAGGTCATTCGAGCCGATGGCGATGCCCTGTACCCCCGCCTGGGCATAGGCAGGCAGCAAAAATAATACTGAGGGAACCTCTGCCATAATCCAGAGCGCAAAGCCCTGGTGATCAGTGAGCCCCGCCCGCGCTATCAGCTCACGGCAGGCAATCACTTCTTCAACGGTGCGCACGAAGGGCAAAATCAGTTGCAGATTGGTATAGCCCGCTCGCTGCAAAGTCGCTAGAGCCGACAGTTCGACTTGAAACAGCCGACTATCGATGTTGTAGCTCAGCGTGCCTCTCAAACCCAGCATCGGGTTAGACTCGACCGGCGGGCTACCCGCTAGCCCCTGCCATTCGTGCGATCGCAAATCTAGACTGCGGTAGCGCAGCGGCTTAGACCCCAGGGCCTTCAAGATCGGCTCTAGCTGCTGTACTAAACGCCCTTGCAGATCCGCCTCCTGACCTCGGTCAAGCCAATCCAGGGGGTGGCGGCCCTCTAAGATATCGAGCAATAGCCACTCAGAGCGCAGCAGCCCAATCCCCGCCACGTGATCGAGAGACAGCGCCGAGAGGCTACGGGTTTGGCTCAGGTTAACCATGACCTGGGTGGTCAGACGGCGATAGCGACTCGCGGGCTCTGTCACCAACGGCCTATCCTCAGCGACAAGGGATGGCTGGAACTGGGCCAAAGCCGCATCAAACTGGCTATGGCTGGCGGCGTCTTCGCTGAGACCATAGATCACACCGCGATCGCCATCGAGCCAGATCACCATGCCGTTGTCGAGGAGCTGGGTTGCCTGGGGAGCACCTACCACCGCTGGAATACCCATTTCGCGAGCTAAAATTGCCGCGTGGCAGGTGGCCCCGCCCCGTTCAGTCACAATACCCGTCACCGCCGCCAGCTGAAAAAACACGTCGGGCTGAAGATCGGGCAGCACAACGACACAATTCGGCGGCAGGGAAGCCGGCAAATCTTGAGGATGCTTGGCCACGATAGCCACCCCTTGAATCCGCCCTCCCGAGGCTCCAATCCCCTGCACCACCGTACTAACCAGGGGCAGTAGCGCCGCCTGACTCAGGGGTCGAGGCCGAAACCGAGCCTCTGGGATAAGAACGGTGGGGTCTGGGCCAGGGTCAGCTTGGGTAATGAGCAGGGTGGGATGGGCCGGGTTAGTACTCGGGTACAACAGCCACTCCAGCCGCAGGCTAGGAGCCTCTAACGCCGTTTGGGCCGCCTCCGCCACCGTCAAGAGCTGAGTCAGCTGAGCCAAATCCAGTGGCGCAGGCAACTCAGGGCGATCGCGCCACACCACCTGTACCGACCGCCCGACAATCTCTGGGCGGCAGCGATATTGAGACGCTGGCATCAGCTGATAGAAACAATCCTGAAACCCCGGTTCCCAACTGGCCTCAGCCACCCGCCCGAGCCTGACCCGGCAGCGAGCCGGAATCGCCTCACCTTGGCTCACAGCCAGGCCCAACCCCGCCACCGCCGTCACCGTCGCCTGCCCCTGAACCAACGTCAGGGTACCTGACAGCACGGCTGGATAGACAGGCATCACTAACGTAGCCAAATCGAGATCCGGTAGACGCTGGTTGCGGGCCCGCCAAACGATGAGACAGCGCGCCGTCAAAGCTTGACTCCAAAACTGCGGCAGTACCCGAGGCAGGGTCTCGAAATCACTTTCAATTTGGGCAGGCATCAGCCCGCCCAGAGCAGCCATCGGTCTTGAGGCAGCACCATCCTCAGATTCCCCCAGCCACAGAGAGGCACGCAGCATCCAGGCCGCAGGTACAAATTCAAGTTGATCGGCCTTAATCTGCCAGTCTGCTGAGTGCGACACCATCGACGGCAGGGCGCGCAGAGCTTTCTGCCACCGTTGGCTCAGCTGCTGTAACACCAGAAAATCATCCTGGTTGAGCTGTGCCAGCCCATAGCTATCGGCTTCAGCTGCCAGCATTTGCGCCAGGGTATGATGCCACGCCGCCGCAGAAATCACCCAGCCGTTGGCGACGGGCAATCCCCGTCGCCGCAGCACGCCAAGATAGTGGGCCTTATGGCCCACGGTGCGCAAGTCAGCGATGTCGAGCTCGTCCAGGTGTCGAAGCCAGGTCATGAAGAAAGTTAAGGCTTACAGCAGACGCACTGTGCACCTGCTAGAGAGCGCTAATTACAGCTTGGCAAGGCGGAAAATTTAAGGACGGGTAAGTAGCTAGACCCATCATCACAGCGGTGGACTTAACCTAAGCCAGGCCATGATGCAAGTTAGACCACCGCTCCGAGCTGCGAGGGCAAAACATCCCTAATTTTTTATGGGTGAACTGGTTTTCGAACCTAGATTTTATAGCTAGATTCTACAGAATCGCCGCCCAGACCGCAGCATTAGCAGCCGCCAATCCCCATGGCCCCCATAGAACATCATGATGTGTCAAAAATGCGTCAAAGAATTGCTTACCCGGCTACAATTGCCTAGTTTCACCCACGTCTAACCCCACTCCTGCGATCGACAATAGATCCAGGTGTTTGACATATAGCCATCGCCACGAAGGTTAGGACGTTTTCCTAGATCACCTGCCGGCGACGGCTATACGCCAGTTCGCTGCCCCAGTTTTTGCGGTTGGCGATTGTCTATGTCCTAAGCGAACTGGCCAACGCTATCCATCAGGGCAAACAGCTAGACGGGGAGTAACGGGATGCAACGACTGCTGTCAACAGCATTAATCCATCGGGGACAGCAGCAGTTGCTCAACCTATTTCTGTCAGGCCAGTGCCCCCTGTGCCAGCGATCGACCCCACGCCTCCTGTGCCCCAGCTGCGATCGCCAGGTACAACAGTGCCAGAGCACCACGGCAATAGATCTTAGCCAACCCGGCTTAGCCGTCGTAAGTTGGGGACATTATGAGAACGGTCTGCGCCAGGCGATCGGCCGCCTCAAGTACAGCGGCAACACCGACATTGCCCAGTATCTGGGCACCGAACTGGGGCAAACCTGGCTAGACCAACGACGGCGTCTGAGGCCATCGTCACGTCCGATCGCGATTGTGCCCATCCCCCTACATCCCACCAAACTACAGCAGCGGGGCTTTAATCAGGCCGACCTGCTGGCCCGCTGGTTTTGCCGTCTTACCCAGCTGCCGCTATACCGCTACGGCCTGGCGAGAGTGCAGGCTACCCAAGCACAGCACAGCCTTGGCCGCACCGCACGCCAGCAAAATCTAGCCCAGGCCTTTGCCGTTGACCCAGATCAGGTCAAAGCCTTGCAGCATAAGACAGTATGGCTACTCGACGATATTTTCACCACTGGCGCCACGGCCCAGTCAGCGGCCCAAACCCTACGTCGTAGCGGATTATCCGTCGGGGGTATTTGCACCGTGGCCAGGGCCCAGGCCTGGGCCACCGTCTCAGGCCAGCCCGCCCAACCCGGCAGCCATCCTTAGTCAATCTGCCGCCCCAAAGACAGACAAACCGGAGGATATAGTTACAGAACTCTCTATGAGAAGCATGTTAATAATTTACCGATTACCTTGCGCCACACCGCTGATGCATTAGGATAAATCTAAAGAAATTATTAACAACTGCTATGAACCCCCAACTTCTACGACATCTGTGGTCTTTGGTAGAACGGTCGCAAAGCAGTCATCTCCTGGCTTTAGATGACAATAGTCTGGTGTGCTGGCTAAGCGAGCAATTCGTCGGCCACCCCGCTATCAATCCAGTTGAGGCCGATCAACTCCAGCACTACATTCAAGCCAAAATCCCCCTCATTCGCGACTTAGCCCAGGAGCACTAAATTACACCCCATTTAGCTGGTATCGGTTGAATGATCATTAGGTGTGCCCAAGGCTCTCTCTCAACTGACTGAGTTTGGCCCACCTGCAGGTGTATTGTTATCTCTGATGCAAAATGAAAACTCAAACCGTTGGAGTGTTAAGCAAGTGCAACATTACCCATCAATTTGAATGTAAGTTTTGCAGTGTTTTTTTGTGAGTGAGGATTGATTCATGCGTAAGTGGGGTTTACTCGCAGCCGCTCTAGGGCTGACTCTAGCGGCCTGTGGTGGTTCAACAACAACAACGGCCGATGGCGGCGGCGATGATACCGCTCCGGCTGCAGGGGGTAGCCGTCTGGATGTCGTGAAGGATCGCGGTCAGCTAATTTGCGGGGTTGATGGTGGCATTCCTGGCTTTAGTTTCGTCGATGAAAGCGGCACCTACTCCGGGCTTGACGTCGATGTCTGTAAAGCCGTAGCCGCAGCAGTTCTGGGCGATGCCGAGGCAGTAGAGTATCGTCGCCTCGACTCTACCGAGCGTTTTACCGCGCTGTCTGGGGGCGAGGTCGATATGCTGTCCCGCAATACCACCTGGACTATCAGCCGAGATAGCAGCGTCGGGCTAGAGTTTGCACCGACTACCTTCTTTGACGGTCAGGGCATGATGGTCAAAACCGCTAGCGGCATTACCAGCCTGGAAGATTTCGCTGGCAAAGCCATCTGTGTTGAGACGGGCACCACCACCGAGCTCAATCTGACCGACCAAATGCGTCAGCTGGGTGTTGACTTCGAACCCGTAGTGTTTCAGGATGCCGACGCGGCCTACGCGGCCTATGCCGAGGGCCGTTGCGAAGGGATGACCTCTGATAAGTCACAGCTGGTTGCCCGCCGCAGCACTCTGCCTAACCCCGAAGAGAATATTCTGCTCGAAGTCACCATGTCCAAAGAGCCCCTCGGTCCGGTCACCGTCAACAACGACTCGACCTGGTTTGACGTGGTGAAATGGACGACCTTCGGCCTCATGCAAGCGGAAGAGTTTGGTATTACCTCCGAAAATGTGGCTACCTTCGAGGGTACTGAGAATCCTGACATTGCTCGCTTCCTAGGGGCTGAGGGCACCTTGGGCACCGATATGGGCCTGCCCAACGACTTTATGGTGCAGGTCATTACTCAAGTGGGCAACTACGGCGAGATCTTCGAACGCAATCTGGGAGCCGACTCTCAATTTGAGCTAGAGCGTGGTCAAAACGCTCTGTGGACCGAGGGTGGGCTGATGTACTCTCCCCCTTTCCGCTAGGAATAGACCAACTCTGGTTGAAAGCCATTGTCTTTGCCAGTAGGGGAAATTAACCCTCCCCTACTGGGTGCTTGAGTTCTGAAATCATCCCAGGGTGCAGCTGAGCTGCACCCTTTTTCATGAATCCTTGTAACAAATCGAACTTTTCTTGGCAGCCCTCTTAGATTATTTTGCTTACAGCTTTGTGCACTGAATTCAATCCAGGTGATATAGATGGCCCACGATAGCGGCGGCAGCTCCTTCGAGCTGAAAGCGATGCTGCGAGATGAGCGCTTCTGGAAGATTGCCTTTCAGGTGATTACGCTAATCGTTGTGCTTGCCTTGGTGAGCTTCTTCCTCAGTAACCTCAATCGCAACCTGATTCAACAGGGGCGCGCGTTTAGCTTCAGTTTTTTGACCAACCCCGCCGGTTTTAGTATCGGCGAAAGCCTGATTCAGTACCGTCCCAATGATCCCTACTGGCGAGCTTTGATCGTTGGTTTAGGTAATACCCTCAGCCTCGTCGCCAGCGGTATCGCCCTGACGACGTTCCTGGGGGTGGTAGCTGGGGTAGCGAGCTTCTCAAAAAATTGGCTAGTGCACAAGCTCAGTCGGATATACGTAGGGTTGGTACGCAATATTCCACTCCTGCTTCAGCTTTTTTTCTGGTACTTCGCGATTTATGGTGCTCTGCCCCAGCCCGAGAACCAGATTGGCGTTTTCGGGATTGCTTTCCTCAATAATCGGGGCGTCTATATCCCCTGGGCAAGCAGCGCGGTACTGGCACTGTTGGGTATCGCCGCTACGATTGGGGCCGTGATCGCAGCGTTTTACCTTTGGCAACAGCGCACCAAAATCCGGGTTGAAACCGGCACTGGTGGCAAGACCCAGACCATTGGGCTGGCGGTGCTAGGCCTGTTGTGGATCGCCATCATAGTATTCGGCATGAATTGGACAATACCGGCAGGCGTCGAGGGCGGCGGGGTCGAGGGCGGGCTACGTCTGTCACGGGAGTTTGTGGCCTCCCTAACGGCCCTGGTGTTTTACACCTCCGCCTTTGTGGCTGAAATTGTGCGGGCCGGTATTCAGTCAGTGTCAAAGGGGCAGTGGGAAGCGGCGCGATCGCTCGGTCTACCAGCTGGCTCAGTCATGCAGCTGGTGGTCTTTCCCCAGGCCCTACGGGTGATTATTCCCCCCATGAACAGCGAGTACATGAACCTGACGAAAAACACGAGCCTGGCCTTTGCCGTGGCTTTCCCAGAGATGTACTCGGTGGCAACCACCACCTACAACCAGACCGGTCGCCCGGTAGAGGTGTTTGTAGTACTCATGGCTACGTACCTTTCCCTTTGTCTTCTCATCACCCTGGTGATGAACCAGCTCAACCAGAATGTGCAGTTTAAGGAACGCTAAGCCATGACCTCTGTAACTCCCGATTCCTTCTCCTCTGCGCCGCCTGATGTAGTGGCTTTAGGCCCCGTCCCCTGGGCCAAAAAGAACCTGTTCAGCGACTGGTTTAACAGCCTGCTTACCCTTGTGATTGCGGGCATCTTTAGCTGGGGCATGATTCGTCTGGTGTCATGGGCATTGACCACCGCCCAATGGGAAGTCATCCCCAACAACTTTGGGCTGTTCATGACCGGCACCTTCCCGATCAATCTATATCCTCGGATCTGGGCATTGCTGGCCATTGTCTGCGGTTTAGCCGGGCTCTCTTGGGGGGTGCTGGGGCGCAATCTCTCGACTCTCTTTAGCCGCAATGTGCTGATCGGGTTTGGGGTAGCTTGCGCATTTATGGTTCTCTTTCCCCCAACTCGGCCTAGCTCTCTGATCCTGTTGCCCATTGTCGCTCTAGTGGCCGGGACTGCCGCCGCTGGTCGTCAGATTGGGCGCAAATTTCCTGGGGTGGGCAAGTGGATCTCTTTGGCCTGGTTTCTGTCCTACTTTGTCGCGCTGTGGCTAATTGGCGGTGGTCTAGGGCTGACCAAGGTCTCAACCAATGACTGGGGCGGCCTGTTACTCACCCTGTTTACCGCCGTTAGCGGCATTGCCCTCTGTTTTCCTCTGGGGCTGTTGCTGGCCCTGGGTCGACGCAGTGCTCTACCGATCGTGCGGGGGCTGTCTACCCTCTACATCGAGATAGTGCGGGGGGTTCCTCTCGTCGCGGTGCTGTTTATGGGCCAGGTGATGATTCCGCTGTTTTTGCCCCTGGGGTCGCGGCCCGATCGCATTTTGCGGGCCATTATCGCTCTGGCTCTGTTTAGCGCCGCCTATCTGGCTGAGAACGTTCGGGCTGGTTTGCAGGCTGTACCCCGTGGGCAGCAAGAAGCCGCTATGTCCCTGGGTCTAAATACCCCCACGACGCTGGGACTAATCATTTTGCCCCAGGCCCTTAAAATTGCGATTCCGGCCATCGTCGGGCAGTTTATTAGCTTGTTTCAAGACACGACGCTGCTGTCAATTGTGGGTCTGGCAGAACTGTTGGGTATCGGTAAGTCAATTCTGGCGAACCCATCTTATCTAGGCCGCTATGCCGAGGTCTACCTGTTCTTAGCGGTGATTTACTGGTTCTTCTGCTATGCGATGTCGTTAGGCAGCCGCAAAATCGAGGAAAAGCTCAATACGGACAACTGATCGGGCTGACGTTGTCACCGTGTAACAGTTGACAGTATGGAGGCTTAAAACCCCATAGGGTTAAGGCAAAATGATGTTATCTCTTTAACTCATTGTTTAGGCGTCGTTAATGACCCGTCGAGGGTCGCTTTTAGAGGAAACCTTCCATGACACAGTTTCAGACGGAGCAGTCATCGGCCCACCATACGGGCATGGAGCCAGTAATTGTCGCCCGTGATGTCGAAAAGTGGTACGACAATGGCTTTCATGTGCTCAAGGGCGTCAGTATGACGGTCTATAAGGGCGAAGTGCTGGTCGTCATGGGGCCTTCTGGATCAGGTAAGTCAACCTTCATTCGCACCTTCAATGCGTTGGAACCCTACCAAAAAGGCAGTATTGAAGTAGACGGCACCGTTATCTCCCACGATCTCAAGGATATTGAGGCTATTCGCCGTGAAGTAGGCATGGTGTTTCAGCAGTTCAACCTGTTTCCTCACCTGACGGTGCTGCAAAACGTGACCCTAGCCCCGATCTGGGTACGCCGCTGGCCCAAGGCCAAAGCCCAGGAAGTAGCCATGCAGTTGTTAGAACGGGTTGGCATTCTGGAGCAGGCCCATAAGTTTCCGGGGCAGCTTTCGGGTGGTCAGCAGCAGCGGGTAGCGATCGCGCGATCGCTGGCCATGCAGCCAAAAGTCATGCTGTTTGACGAGCCCACCTCGGCCCTCGACCCCGAAATGGTGCGCGAGGTACTCGATGTCATGCGATCGCTGGCTGATTCAGGCATGACCATGGTCTGCGTCACCCACGAAGTTGGCTTTGCCCGCGAAGTGGCCGATCGAGTTGTGCTCATGGATGGCGGCTATCTGGTAGAAGAAAACACCCCCCAAGATTTCTTCAGCAATCCCCGCGAAGATCGCACCCAAAAGTTCCTCTCACAAATTCTGTAAGCACTGACTATCTGGCTTGGGCTGAGTTTAGCCCAAGCCCAGAGCCAAAACTATGGACATAGGTTGCCTGGGTCGACCCAGCCAGGCGGGCTGGTGCGACTACAGTAGTAGCGAGTGCCCACCCAGTCAATCACCCAACCACTGTCGGTTAGGGCTAGGTCATAGCGTCTTTCAACACCGCCGAGGGAGTCATCGCAGAGGCCTACCGTAGTGACGGCCACCGCTGTAATATCGTTATCGAGCCGTTCGATGCGGGTCTGCGTCCACCGCAAGCATTCACCGCCCTCCCCTTGAGAGGCGAGATATCCCCTTGCCAACGAGAACGGCGACAGATCACTGACATCGAAAAGTTGGGTATCTGGCCACGAACCATCGGCGGTCATTTCGGCGGGCTCATAGGCTGAGCGATCGGCGATCGCGCTGCTGCTAGCCGACACATCGATCACCGAGGTAACTTCAGCCGCATTGTTGCTGAGGTCATCGGTGAGAGCCTTGTCATTGCGATCATTGGGTTGGGGCGCAGCGTTACAAGCCGCGATCATCACCATCATCACCGCTGCTACCCCTAGACCACGCCAAGCCGCCCTATAGGTGGGGCAGTGCTGGCGAGTAAAAAGATTCATAATTGAAAAGCTCAGAGTCACACCACCATACTATTTCACCGATTTAGGGCGATGGCATGAAAATTCTGGAACAAATTCGCCTCGACTATCAGCACTTTCCCCACCACCAGAGCTACCATCTGTACGCCGATGACGTGTATTTTCAAGATCCCTTAAATCGCTTTCGCGGCGTCGATCGCTACCAGCGGATGATTGGCTTCATTGGGCACTGGTTTAGAGCTATCGACCTACAACTCCACGATATCCAATATATTGGCCCCAGCCAAATTCACACTCGTTGGACCCTCAGCTGGGTCGCCCCGCTGCCCTGGCAACCAGCCATGAGCATTCCTGGCCATAGCGAGTTGGCGCTGGGTGACGACGGTAAAATTATTTCCCACATCGACTATTGGGACTGCTCCCGCCTAGCGGTGCTGAAACAGGTGTTTAGCCTGCAAGATTAAAGGCCGTCGGGGGCGATACTAAGGTCATCCGATAGGGCAATTGGGGTGACCAAAACCCAACTTGCTGCCAAAATCAGTGATTTATCAATTCCCCGTGTAGTCCCAACCTGAGGTAGCGCAATGGCCACCCTGGCATCGACCCAAGCCAGCCTACAGATATTCGCGCTTGAGGTAGGGCTGCAATACCTCGGGCACCCTTACCGAGCCGTTGGCCTCCTGGTAGTTTTCTAAAATAGCGGCCATGGTACGGCCAATCGCCAAGCCAGATCCATTCAGGGTGTGCAGGTACTGGGTACCCTTTTGCCCGGCAGATTTAAACCTCACATTGGCGCGGCGAGCCTGAAAATCAAGACAGTTCGAGCAGCTCGAAATTTCGCGATAGCTCTCCGATGAAGGCATCCAGACCTCAAGGTCATAGGTTTTGCAGCTCGAAAAACCCAGGTCGCCGGTACACAACTCCAACACCCGGTAGGGCAGCTTCAGCTGTTGCAAAATGTCTTCGGCATCGCGCACCAGAGCCTCTAACTCATCAAAGGAGCTGTCGGGGTGAACAAACTTATACATTTCCACCTTATTGAACTGGTGAAGGCGAATCAGGCCCCGAGTGTCTTTGCCATAGCTGCCCGCCTCGCGGCGAAAGCAAGGCGTGTAGGCGCAGTAGTGAATGGGGAGCTGATCAGCAGCAAGAATTTCGTCGCGGTGCAGGTTGGTGAGGGGCACCTCGGCGGTGGGGGTGAGCCACAGATCATCGTTGCGGCACTGAAAGCTCTCTTCGGCAAACTTGGGCAGTTGCCCCGAGGCCGTTAAAGCCGCTGAGTTAACCAGGTAAGGGGGCATGACTTCGTAATAGCCCGCCTGGATATGGCGATCGAGCATAAAGGAAATCAGCGATCGCTCAAGGGCGGCACCCACCCCCATCAGGGCCACAAAACGGCTCTGGGCGATCTTCTCAGCCGCCCGCTTAAAGTCGAGAATGCCCAGCGTTTCACCAATTTCCCAGTGGGGCTTGGCAGGCTGTTGGGGGAGGTATTCATCGCCCCAGCGCCGCACTTCCACATTCTCGGTTTCATTGGCCCCTACCGGAGTCGAGTCGCTAGGCAGATTGGGAATCGCCAACAAAATCGCGTCGATCTGCGCTTTGATGTCGCGCTCTTGGGGTTCTAAGGTTTGCAGCTCGGTCTTGACCTGGTTACCTTCTGCCTTGAGGGCGGCAACCTCGGGCCCATTTGGAGCAGCTCCAGCCTTGATGGTTTGGCCCACTTGCTTGCCGATCTCGTTGCTGCGGGCCTGGAGCTGCGATCGCGCGGTCTCGAGCTGGCGCTGCTGCTGATCGAGCTCCAGTAGAGGAGCCAAGTCATACTCTCCTCGCTTACCCAGAGCCATCTGTACCCGTTCCGGATTTTCCCGTATTTGCCTCAAGTCAAGCACAGCAGTCCCCTAAACTCTATCGTTCAAAACATAGCCATCCACAAACAGGCAAACCCCCTGCCGCCAATACAACAGAATATCAGCAAACACAAAAATTCCCCGGGGCAAACACGATGCGTCGTTACCGGGGAATTGAATAACGGGTCAACGGCGACCCTAAAACACCTGCTCAATCTCAGCAATCTCAGGGATAAACTCCCGCAGGCGACGCTCAATGCCCATACGCAGGGTCATAGCAGAGCTAGGGCAAGAGCCGCAAGCGCCCTGCAGGCGAAGCTTAACTACGGGGCCATCGATCTCTACCAGCTCTACATTGCCACCATCGGCCAGCAGGTAGGGACGGAGTTCGTCCAGAACCTGCTCTACATTGGGGGGGGTTAGTGCAAGGGTTTCCATAGGGTAAATCTGCCAAACGCATGGGTGAACTCTTACCATTCTAAAGAATTTGCCCCTAAATCAAAGCTCAGGCTCAATACATTTCTCCAGATAGGGCAGCAAATCTCAATGTTACGACACTGTTTAGACGGAGTAGACGGTTGATCTTGCAGACCAACTCAGCCCCTCCCGCCAGCGGCAACGACTAAAACGCTGCTCTGAACAAGCGGCCTAGACCACACGTAAGTTGGGCTGTCACCCATACAAAAAAGGGGAGCACAAAAAAGGGGAGCGATGGTCGCTCCCCTTTGCCGATTAAGCGTTTGCCTACTTACATCAAGCCGATCTGAGACAAAATGCCTTGGCCAGTCATAAATTCAGTGGCGACACCAATTACAAAGCCAAGCATAGCCAGACGGCCATTCCAGGTCTCAGCAAAACCAACGAAGCCAAACTTGTTGTCGTTGTTTTCCATAACAGATATCTCCTAGATGTATACGAAGGGACAATAACTAACATCCTGTCACTTATCTTAACATATAGTTTTTTCGTCGTGGAAAGATATTGTGCGTCTCTTCACGAGATGCTGACAAATACAACGCTCAGGCACACAAAAGGGAGCAGGTAAGCTGCTCCCTTTTGTGTCAAACCCATGAGTTTGCCGACTATTTACATCAAGCCAACTTGAGACAAAATGCCCTGGCCAGTCAGGAGCTCGGTAGCAACACCTATCACAAAACCCAACATGGCCAGACGGCCATTCCAGGTCTCAGCAAAAGAAACAAAGCCGAACTTATTGTCGTTGGTTTCCATAGTGGATATCTCCTAATGTAGATTACGGGGCGGAAATCAATATCTTGTTACTTAACGTAACACATTTTTTGAGGTCGTAGTCCAGAAACGTTGACTTGCTGGTATGACATCAGCTTGAGGAAGCTTCAAGTCTGAGGGGTCAGGCCTCAGTAAGCCCTACAGGTTGGTGAGCCAGGTGACAATGCCGTGGCCCGTCAACGCTTCAAATAGAATCGCCGAAACAAAACCAATCATAGCCAGACGACCATTCAGCTTTTCGGCGTATTCGTTAAAGCCAAACTGCTGACTATCGTCTACATAGACCTTGGGCTCGACAGCGTAGTTGTTTAAGCGACCGCCATCTTCTGTGGTATACCCGCTCGTGGTCATAATGTTAAGGTCTCCAGCTAATTCTTTCTTCGAGTATTGTAACACAATGTAAACAATTGTTGCAATAATTGCAACAATTCATTGATCTATTCCGCAGCAGCTCTTAGCCCAAAAGTTTTTAGCGTTTACCAGTGGTGAGCCCAGAACCATGCCGTCGATTGATTTAGACAACACCACCGTTTTGGTGACCGGTGCGTCTCGAGGCATTGGCGCTGCGATCGCCCGTACCCTCCACGAGGCCGGGGCAGCGGTGATTCTCCATTACAGCCAGGGAATCGTCGAAGTCAATCAGATCGCTGACGAACTGGGGCCTGAGCGCGTGCATTTGATTCAGGCCGATTTAGCCCTCCCAGGGGCAGGGCAAACCTTGTGGCAGCAGGCCCTAGACTGGCAAGGCAGTCTTGATGCTGTGGTCAACAATGCCGCTATTATGCCTACTGCCCCGATCTCCTCCGCTTGGGAGCAGTGGTCTACCGCCTGGCAAACCACTATCCAGGTCAACTTGATTGCTGTGGCCGATCTCTGTCGAGCCGCCATTGCCCACTGGCAGACCCAAGGCGGCGGCACCCTGGTTAACCTAGCCAGTCGGGCAGCCTTTCGTGGCGATGGCCCTGAGTTTATGGCCTATGCCGCCTCCAAGGGTGGCGTCATCGGGTTGACCCGCTCGATTGCGAAGGGGTTTGCCCAGGATGGTGTGCGAGCCTATGCGATCGCACCCGGCTTTGTGCGCACCGACCGCATCGAGCAGGTCATGGCCGAACGGGGGGCCGACTACGTTACCCGCGACATCCCCATGGGTGCTCCGGCAGAGCCTCAAGATATTGCCAATCTGGTGGCTTTTTTAGTCGCTGGCCTCGCGCCTCACGCGACTGGGGCCACCTTTGACATCAATGGGGCCTCGTACTTTCATTAGGCTTTCATTAGGTCAGTCTTGGAGGGGAGGGTAAGAACGCCTCCCATTTCATTCAAACTCAAGCCCAGCGCACCGCCGCTGGCCGAGTCTCCACCAGCAGCTTGCCCCGCGAGAAAACATGGGTCACCGTGGCGGTGCGGCGCAGGGCATCGTAGGGGCTGGTGGCATCTAGCACAATCAGGTTGGCGGGTTTACCCACCTCTAGGCCATAGGCATCCCCTAGGGCCAGGGTTTTGGCTCCATTGGCTGTAATCATGTCATAGCAGGCTGCAATTTCATCCTGACCGGTCATCTGGCACACATGGATAGCCATAGCAGCGACCCCCAGCATGCTGCCATCGCCTAGGCTGTACCAGGGGTCTTGCACGCAGTCGTGGCCAAGACTGACATTGAGGCCCTGCTGCCACAGCTCTTTTACGCGGGTGACGCCGCGCCGTTTGGGGTAGGTATCGGTGCGCCCCTGGAGGGTGATGTTAATCAGCGGGTTGGCGATAAAGTTGATGTTGGAACGCCCCAGCAGCCCCATGAGTTTGAAGGCGTAGGCGTTGTTGTAGCTGGCAAAGGCCGTGGTGTGGCTGGCCGTCACCCGAGCCCCAAGCCCCGAACGCACGGCGTTGGCAGCTACAACTTCTAAAAAGCGCGACTGGTCATCGTCGATTTCGTCGCAGTGGATATCAATCAGGCGATCGTAGCGCTGGGCTAACTCAAAAATATGGTGCACCGACTGCACCCCGTCTTCGCGGGTCATTTCGTAGTGGGGAATGCCGCCCACAGCATCGGCCCCCAGGTTTAGGGCTTTTTCCATCAGCTCGAGATTGCCAGGGCTACCGTAGAGACCATCCTGGGGAAAAGCCACCACCTGCACGGTAATCCAGTCTCTGACCGCATCGCGCACCTCCAGTAGCGCCTGGAGGGCGACCAGGTTGGGTTCACTGACGTCAGCGTGACTGCGCACAAACAGCACGCCCTGCTGGGCCTGGAGTTTGAGGGTCGCGATCGCCCGTTCTTTGACATCGTCGAGGGTGAGCGACTGTTTGCGATCGCGCCAAATTTCAATTCCCTCAAACAGGGTACCGCTCTGATTCCAGCGAGGTTGACCGGCGGTCAAAGCTGAATCCAGGTGGATATGAGACTCGACAAAGGGAGCGCTGACCAGTTTGCCCCCCAGGTTAAGTTCCTGATGAGCCGAGGCGACCAGTTGCGGCGCTAGGGCACAAATGATGCCCTGATCTAGACCTATATCCACTGCCTCACCGCTGGGCAATCGACAGTCGCGCAAAATCAACTCCATAGCCCCCATCTTCTACAATTCAACCTATGCTGTGCTTTGGTCTTAACTATATCGAGTGCATTGGGGCAAAAGCTTGCGGTAGCCTACAATAAACCCCGGCTTTCTCCAATAGAGAGAGCCGGGGTTTGAAGCAAACAGGCCAAAGGGTTTATCAACATCCTTGAGGCAGCAACACCCTAGCGGGCTGAGGTGGCAAACAGCCCTGGCGCATAGGACTCAATCACTTTTCCGGTGCGGGCGCAGGTGATCATGAGATAGTCACAGGCAGCACATTGGGTACGCACTAGCTGGTCAGGATAAATATAATGTCGTTCTGCTAAATGTCCACAATTGGGGCAATGAACCTGTTGAAAAAAGCTATTCATAGTTTTGACTCCGGCAGCGCTTTCAAGACGATAAATCAGATATTTTATGGGCAATTTTGGGAACTAATTTTAGTCAAAAACAATCTCGCAATGAGTTGCACCCCTGCGAGATTGTTTTTGACTGCTATTGGGCAATCGCAAGCTAAAAGTTTGCTTTCCTTAAGTACTTATTATGTCTTGATTTTTAACAGGGTGCAACCTTATTTTATTAATCCTTAATCTTGGGATCAACCTCGGAGCAATGATCCCCGCTTTTAGGTAAAGGTACTAGGGTCACAATTCAGCTGTAAGTTCGGCTAATGAAGTTGAGTAATAGTGAGCTGAGATTGTATGACATTTCGATCGCTAGGCTCGGATCCTGACCAATGATTTATGACCTATTGCAGCGGCTTGGACTGAGCTGCAACAGCGCCATTGGCTGCATTCGTAAACCTGTTGCTGGATCGTCAAACCGTAGCCTCCTAAATCTAAACCACTGTTCTTTATTCAATGCTTATTTGTTATGCGCTACCGAATTCGCCATCTTACTCGCTATCACTACCAGCAGTCTGTCACCCTGCGCCCTCATACCCTGCGCCTACGACCTCGCAGTGACGGGGCCCAACAGTTAATCCACTTTGACCTTGCGGTTAACCCCAGCCCAACTCGGCAGGCAACGCTTACCGATACCGACGGCAACAGCACGGTAGGGCTATGGTTTACTCCTACTCCGGTCGATCAGCTCGAGATGATCACAACGGCCACGGTAAACACATCCCGCACCAATCCTTTTGACTACCTGGCCGAGCCCTGGGCAGCCACACTACCCATCGATTACCCCGCCACCATGAGTGCTGTCTTAACTCCCTACTTTGCCCAGCCCCATGCCCCAGTCATTGCCCCGGGGGTGGTAGACCTAGCTCAGAGCCTGGCCCATCAGACCGAGGGCAATGTGGGCTTATTTTTAACAGCCCTGACCACTCATATCTACACCACCTGCGATTACACCAACCGACTGACCGGCAATCCCTGGCCGGGGGGGGTGACTCTGGCTAAAAAGCTGGGTAGTTGTCGCGACTTTGCGGTGGTCTTTATAGAGGCCTGTCGGGCGGTAGGCCTCGCGGCTCGATTTGTCAGTGGGTACGAAGAAGGCGACAGCACCATGCCTGAGCGTGACCTGCATGCCTGGGCCGAAGTGTATGTGCCAGGTGGCGGTTGGCGAGGGTTTGACCCCACCCATGGCCTAGCGGTGAGCGATCGCCACATTGTTCTAGTAGCCAGTCCCTTTCCGGCCCAAACCCTGCCCATCAGCGGCACTACCCACGAGGGCAATCGAGTTAGCTCTAGGCTAGAGACCCAGATCCAGATCGAAGTAGACGATACCGTGGGGCCGCCACCGGCTCAGCCGTAAGTCTGCTCTCAGCGTAAGCTACAGGATGAGATCACTAGCGGCCGATAGTTTCACGGGCACGCTGGCGCAGGTCTTGGGCCGGGGCGTAGTCGGGATCAAGCTGTAAGGCTTTTTCTGAGGCGATGATGGCCTGGTCGTAGCGATTTAAAGCCCAGGTCGCTTCACCACGAACCGTCCAGGCCTCGGCCGATTCCCGATTGCGGGCGATCGCTTGGTCAATAGCCGCGATCGCCTCGGCCGATCGCCCGAGTTTTTGCAACACTCGGCCCCGATCAAGCCAGGCCTCAAACATAGCGGGCATTTGGCGATTGGTGCTTTCATAGAGGGCGAGCGCCGCCAACAGTTTGCCCTGCTGCTCTTCAGCATTCCCTTTGCTGCGTAACGCCGCAGGGTAGTAGGTACTGTAGGCCAAGGCATCGTCGCAGGCAGCAATGGCCTCAATCGGTCGCTTGAGGGAAATTAGGGTTTTGCAGCGCCCCAGGTAGGCCGGTGCGTAGTCGCTCTGCGCAGCCACAGATTCGTTGTAGGTGGCCAGAGCGTCGGGATAACGTCCCTGACTCCACAGGCGATCGCCCTGGCGACTCAGGTAGACAGCTTTTTCTTCAGCAGGCAACAGCAGGCCGAAATCAATCAGCGGAGAGGGCACCTCGGCCCGTTGGAAAGGGAGTACGTTACCGGAGAGCAGGGCTGGTTGGAAGCCAATCGTAAAGCCGCTGCGCCAAAGCCCCAGCCCCAACCCCAGAGTTCCTAGCACAGCCCCGGTCGCCAGCATTAGCAGCCAAGAATGCCGCTTGGAGAAGGCCGACATGAGCCCTGGCGTCATCGACCGCTTTGGCTCGACCGGTGGTGATGCGGCCAGCACACCACTATGGCTGGAGTCTAAATCGACCGGAAACAGTGACGTCGAGTCTTGGTCATCGGCAAAAGCCGTGGGTTCGGTCGTTTCGGTAGGCCCCATGGCCGTATTCGTGTCATCCCCGGGAAAGGTTGGCCCACGCCCCCGAGTACCCTTCATCCAGGTTCGATAAATCTGAGTACCCACCAGACCGTGGAGAGGATTAGGTAGGTTTTGTAGCGCTGCCAGCGCCTCTTGGGCGGTAGGGTAGCGATCGCGAAAGTCATAGCGAACCATCTTATCGAGCACTGTCGCCAATGGCGACGACACCTCTGGCGCATATTGACGCCAGGCCAATTCGCTGGTAATCGGGTCTTCGTCAATCTTTTGGGGGTACATCCCCGTCAGCGCTCGAATACCCAATATACCCACCGCGTACACATCGCTGCTAAAGCGAGGCTTACCCGCATACTGTTCGTTAGGCATATAGCCATGGGTACCAATCGCCACCGTAATATTGGTGGCCCCAGTTTCAGCATCGAGCAACGGCGACGAGGTCACCTGCTTGACTGCACCAAAGTCAATCAGCACTAGCTTGCCATCACGGTGGCGACGAATGAGGTTAGACGGCTTAATATCTCGATGAATCACCTGCTGACCATGCACAAACGAGAGAATCTCTAGCACCTCTTGCAGCAGCAGCACTACACGGGTTTCGGACCAGGGTTTCCCCTCCTCCACATGGCGGCTAAGACGGCTCCCTTCGATATATTCTTGGGCCAGATAAAATTCCTGATCTTCCTCAAAGTGAGCCATCAGTGCCGGAATCTGGGGATGACTACCCAACTGATAGAGCACTCTGGCTTCGGTATCAAACAGACGACGAGCCATATCTAGGGTGCCGGTATCTTTATCCTGCACCTTGAGTTGCTTAATGACGCAACGGGGATGATTCGGCAGGTGCACATCGTTCACTAAGAACGTGCGGCTGAATCCTCCGGATCCTAGCCGCCGAATGACCTGATAACGACCTCCCAATAATGTTTGATCCATGCTGCCCAGCATTTTTTGTCAGCCTGGCGATTAAGCTCAACCTTTAAAGGTCACATCTCTACTAGAAACCCGTAGACAACCCCAAGCCCTAGTATTGCTTGGCAGCAGTCAGCTACCATGCCGGTCTCCCCTCAGCCCCTGTGATCCCAAACAGTCAACCAACTGACGCCCCAATGGACTAGTTTAACGAACCCAGCGTTGGCCTAGATCATCTATGTCCAAAGCGACAACAGCTCCTAACAAGTGCACCCGTTTTAGTTTAAGTCCTGTAAGCACTGCCTTAATCCGCTTAAACTAGCTTCTCCAAAATCAGCCAATCTTTCCCAGCAACCTACACTAAGTTTCACAAAACAATTGCAATAAATATGTTAATCCTGGCCTGAATAGCGGCCTGAAGGAGTTTATCGGTACGGACTGAGCTAGCTACCCCATGGCTATTTTGGGCAATATTAGCTTAACAGTTGTCATCCTCCCTGCCCAACCGCATCGGCCCAGCGCTCCTAGGTATCTCAGTTTATTCATTTCCTCTAACTTCGTATCTCTTTGTGACGGTCGTCTCTATGCCACAGCCCTTATCCACCCAGCCTGAGTTTTACTTGACGGTACTCAGCCAGCTATCAGAGGCGATTGTGGTGATTGACCAGGCAGGGGGAATCGTGTTTTGCAACCCTGCAACTGAGGCGCTTCTACCAGGGGGATTAGAAGGACTAGCAGTCCCCAATAAGACTACTGCGTACCAGGTACTAGACCCTCATCATCGGCCCTTGGTCGCCGCCGAGCTCCCTTTAAACAGGGCGCTGTCGGGCCAGCACCTCAACAACGAAGAGCTGCTGCTGGTGATGGCATCGCCTCCCTGTCATCGCTGGGTCACCGTCACCAGTTGCCCTTACCCAGGGCCAGGGTCAGGGCATAGCCTGCTCACCCTGCGAGACATCTCTGCCTCTAAGCAGCGGGAGGCCACCTTGATAGCCCAGGCCTTTCACGATACGCTCACCGGATTGCCCAATCGTCATTTGTTTATGGATCGGCTGAGCCATGCGCTGGCCTTAGCCCACGAGCATCCTAACGGGCTCATGGCGCTGCTATTTATCGATTTGAATCGATTTAAAGTGATCAACGATAACCTGGGCCACCGAGTCGGAGATGACGTGCTAGTTGAGGTAGGCTCCAGACTACAGGCAATAGTGCCCCCTGATTGCACCATTGCTCGCCTGGGAGGCGATGAATTTGCTGTATTGGTTGAGGATATTGCCACCAGCTCCAGCGCTATTGATCTAGCTGAGCAGCTCTATGCTGCTATTGGCCAACCGTTTTTGCTGCTGTCCCAGGAAGTCTATATTAGTGCCAGCATTGGCATTGCCCTGGGCCCAGCTACCTACCAAAGTGCCGGAGAGTGGCTACGCGACGCCGACGTTGCCATGTATCAAATTAAAGACAAACCCAACCAGATGTGGCACATTTTCGATAGTTCACTACGCATGCAGCAAAACCTGCGTCTGCAGACAGAAATTGACCTGCGCCAGGCTCTAGCAAAAGGCGAGCTACGCTTGCACTATCAGCCCATTGTGACGATTAGCAACCAGGAGATTTGTGGTTTTGAGGCCCTGGTGCGATGGCAGCACCCGACTCGGGGGCTGCTGCCACCGGGAGAGTTTATCCATATTGCAGAGGCTACAGGGCTAATTATCCCCTTGGGCTGGTGGGTGATGACCGAAGCCTGCCGCCAAATGCAGGCATGGACCACGACTTATCCTGTCATGGCCGGTTTTACGGTCAGCGTCAACATGTCGAGCAAACAGTTTTCTGAGCACAATCTAGCTACAAAGATTCAGGAGATTATAGTTAAAACAGGGTTTGACGCCCATCGGCTCAAGATTGAAATTACTGAAGGAGTGCTGATTGATCACTCAGATACCATCATTAAAACCCTAGAGCAGATCAAGGCTATGGGGATCAAACTCTTGGTCGATGATTTTGGCACTGGCTATTCATCTCTCAGCTACTTGCATCGCTTTCCCTTTGACTGCCTCAAGATCGATCGGTCGTTTATTGAAAACGCCGACCAAGACTTTGAGAAACTAGAGATTCTACAGTCGGTGGTACGCCTGGCCTGGAATTTGGGCCTCGACGTAGTGGCAGAAGGGATTGAAACCCCGCGCCACTATGCCCAACTCAAAGCACTGCGGTGTGAATTGGGGCAAGGCTATCTATTTTCACGCCCCCTTGCCCCTGAGGCGGTAGAAGCTATGATTATGCAGAAATTAGCCCACTCGTTAGACCATACTCCAACGGTCTAGGGTTGACTGTGACAAAGATTGAACGGCATACAGCCCTCACCACGGCCCGCCAGCACATTCACAATACCGGAGACCAGCCCTGAGTCTCTATCGCGTTGGTCGATCCAGATTGAAGCGGGAAGACGAGTCAATGTTTGACTCGATTGAGCTCAATCAATTTAGCTGAGTAGTCAGCACCTGTTTGAGGCGACGCCACTGCGATCGCACCCAGACCCAGAGCCGTTGATGGAGAGGGTAGCGGTGCATACCACAACGTTTGAGCTGCTCCAGCATATGGGCTAGGGCAGAATCTCCCTGAGCCAGCTGCGCGGGCACACAGTGGGGTTTATGTTGACAAGAGGTACATAACATTGAGCGTTTTACCTAGCAGAGTTCGCGAATAGAACATGTCGGATCTAGAACCCAATATAGGGGTGGGGGTTCCTACCTCCTATATTTTGCTTCGTCCACATTAAAAGCTGCTTACCATGAACCGAATTCTTTCTGAAGGATTGCGATCAGGGCAGCGCAGATAGGCGGCCTGAGGTCAGTTAAATTTCTGGCAGCGTTAATGTTAAGGCCCTTTAGGCTAGAGGCTAGCCTAGGGTCACCTTGCGGTAGGATAACCGCAAGCCTTGTCAGATTTTTTAGGTGGCCGCTATGCCTGTATCGACAACTGCCTTACAAGAGGTGCGCCAGCGCGATCGCGCCTACCTAGAAGCCCATAGTCCTTACCAGCATCTCCAGGCTCTGCCTGAAATTTGGCCCATCGTGGCCGAAAAATATGGCGATATCGTCGCTCTCCACGACCCCCACAGTCAGCCGGTAGCCACCCTTACCTATCGTCAACTGGCCGAGGCCATTCGCACCTTTGCCAGTGGGTTGCAGGCCATAGGGGTCAACTATCAAACCCATGTGGCACTCTTTGCCGACAATAGCTACCGCTGGTTTATTGCCGACCAGGGCATTATGACCGCCGGGGGCATGAATGCCGTGCGCAGCGCCACTGCCGAAACCGAAGAGCTGCTCTACATCGCCGAACACAGCGAGAGCACTGTACTGATAGTAGAGTCGGTAGCCCTGCTGAAGCGCCTTGGCGATCGCCTCCACACCCTGCCCATTGCCCAGGTAATTTTGCTCTCCGACGAGGTGCCTCCCGAGGGCGATCGCGTCAAAATTCTGAATTTTAGCCAACTCATGGCCCTGGGGGCCGAGCACCCCTACCAGCCAGTTAGCTTCAAACCCGAGGACTTGGCGACGCTGATTTACACCTCCGGCACCACCGGACAGCCCAAGGGGGTCATGCTCAGCCACCGCAACCTGATGCACCAGGTCAACACCCTGGAGGCCGTGGTGCAGCCCGAGCCCGGCGATCGAGTGGTGGGCATTCTCCCCTCCTGGCATAGCTTTGAGCGCACCGCCGAATACTTTCTGTTCTCGCGCGGCTGTACCCAGACCTATAGCAGCATTCGCCACCTCAAAACCGACCTCAAAACCACCAAACCCCAGTACATGGTCGGGGTGCCCCGGCTCTGGGAATCTATCTATGAGGGAGCTCAAAAGCAGTTTCGCGACCAGTCGCCCGGCAAGCAAAAGCTGATTTTCACCTTTTTTGGCCTCAGCCAGCGCTACGTCGAGAACCTCTGGCGCTACCAGGATATGAAAATTGACGAGCCCAATATTTCCCCTCTCAAGCGGTTGAGTTCGGGGCTGGTAGCTCTGGTTCTGTGGCCCCTACATCAGCTCGGCACAAAGCTGGTCTACAGCAAAGTCCAGGGGGCGACGGGGGGCCAGGTCAAACAGTTAATCAGCGGCGGCGGCTCCCTCGCCCGCCATATCGATATTTTCTTCGAGATCATTAGCGTGCCGCTGATCGTGGGCTATGGCCTGACAGAAACCGCCCCCGTGCTTTCGGCCCGCCGCCCCTGGCGCAACTTGCGCGGTGCCGCTGGCCAGCCTATCCCCTTAACCGAAGTCAAAGTGGTCGATCTCGACACCCGCCAGGAGGTACCCCAGGGTGTAACCGGTCTGGTGATGGCCCGCGGCCCGCAAATTATGGCAGGCTACTACCGCAATCCCGAAGCCACCCAAAAGGCGATCGACCCTGAGGGGTGGTTCGACACTGGCGATCTGGGGTGGATGAGTCGCGATGGCAATGTGGTGCTCACGGGCCGGGCCAAAGACACCATCGTGCTCACCAACGGCGAGAATATCGAACCCCAGCCCATTGAAGATGCCTGCATTCGCAGCCCCTACATCGATCAGATTATGCTGGTAGGCCAAGATCAGCGATCGCTCGGCGCGCTCATCGTGCCTAACGTGGAGGCGCTCCAGACCTGGGCTGCCGCCCAGGCGCTTTTTGTTGCTGTCGCCGGCGATGACACCCCGGCCCCCGCCAACTGCATCGCCATTAGCCTCGACGATGAGCGGGTACAAAAACTGTTTCGCAATGAGCTCAACCGCGAGGTCAAAGACCGTCCCGGCTTCCGCCCCGACGATCGCATTGGCCCTTTCCGCCTGATTCTAGAGACCTTCTCGATCGAAAACGGGCTCCTCACCCAGACGCTAAAAGTCCGTCGCCCCGTGGTTGCGACCCGGTATCGCGATATGATTGACGCGATGTTTGTATAGCGCCAGGTGACGTGAAGGTTTCACCAACCTGTAGCTAGGCCCGGCAAAGTATCCGACCTCGCCCTACTGTGGTGACAGTCGGTATTGGTAATCTCTTTAGTACAGTCAGATTATGGATGAGAATCAGTCGTTACTGCTCAAGCGAGTAGTCAACATCAAGGCTATTGTGACCCCCCTCTGGAAGGAAGAAGCCCAGAAACAGCTGCAAGCTCAAATCAACCAAGTTGACGGTCGCCTGCAACAGCTCGAAATGCAGGGGCAGCGCATGGTCGCCGAACTGCAAAAGCAGGCTGAGACCCAGCCCAACAGCGGTGCTGCCATTCAACAGCAGATGGGCAATATTCAAAACCAACTCAATCAAGATAAGAGCAAGCTGCTACAGCAAAAAAATCAGAGCCTACAGCAGCTTCAGGAGGTACAGACCCTAGCGATCGATGCCGAAGTCGATCAAGGCAAGGTCGAAAGTTTTTTTAACGTGTCGGTAGGCGACAATCTGGTAAGTAAGCTCCAGGTTGAAATCTTGATCAAAGATGGGGAGATCCAAGAAATTCGCGGCGAACTGTAGCAGCAGATCGCCAGAGATCAACCCCAAAAGTTTTGCTCCTAGCGCTGCCGCGCTGTCGCCACCCAAACCTTAGGTTAATGATTGAGCTGCAGCCCTTAGAGCAGCTTTATCTGAAAAGGCTGTCGCAAGGGCATGGTGATCGCTTAATTTAGGGTTGATATTCAGAAAGGCTTCAGCCTTGGCGATAGAATAAACCCTGGGTATCTCTGCTGCTCTGTTTTTTAGCCCTGTTTCGGAAGCCACCTCCATGATTCGCGAAGTTTTCATGCCTGCCCTGAGCTCAACGATGACCGAAGGCAAGATTGTATCTTGGGTGAAAGCCCCTGGCGACAAGATTGAGAAGGGCGAAACTGTGGTGATTGTCGAGTCCGATAAGGCCGACATGGATGTAGAGTCGTTCCATGAGGGCATTTTGGCTGCCATTGTGGTAGAAGCGGGGGGCACGGCCCCGGTGGGAGAGGCGATCGCCCTGCTAGCCGAAACCGAGGCCGAAATTGAAGCGGCCCAACAGCAGGCGGCGGCTAAAGCAGGTGCCGCTGGTGGCGATGACGCCGCCGCCCCCGCTGCCGTGGCCGCAGCCCCGGCCCCTGCTGCCCAAAATGGTGCTGCCGCTGGCTCTAGCCGCAGCGATCGGGTAATTATTTCGCCTCGCGCCCGCAAGTTGGCTAAAGAACTCAAAGTAGACCTAACCACCCTTCAGGGCAGCGGCCCCCATGGCCGCGTTGTGGCCCAAGACGTGGAGTTAGCCGCTGGCAAGACCCCCACACCGGCTGCTCCGGTAGCCGCAGCGCCTGCACCGGCAGCCCCCATAACACCTGCACCCAGCGCTCCGCCCGCGCCCAGCGCTGCCCCGCTGGGTCAGGTCGTCTCCTTTAATACGCTGCAACAAGCGGTAGTGCGCAACATGAGCGCCAGCTTGACCGTTCCTACCTTCCACGTGGGCTACACCATTACTACCGACAACCTCGACGCGCTCTACAAGCAAATCAAGTCTAAGGGCGTGACCATGACCGGGCTATTGGCCAAAGCTGTTGCCGTCACGCTGCAAAAACACCCGCTGCTCAACGCGGGCTACACCGACGAGGGCATTCAGTACCGGGCCGGTATCAATATCGCCGTAGCCGTGGCCATGGAGGGCGGTGGCCTGATTACTCCGGTGCTCAAAAGTGCCGATCAGTCCGACATTTACTCGCTCTCGCGCACCTGGCGCGACCTGGTAGAGCGATCGCGCTCTAAACAGCTCCAGCCCGATGAATACAACTCGGGCAGCTTTACCCTGTCAAACCTCGGCATGTTTGGGGTCGATCGCTTCGACGCCATTTTGCCGCCGGGCCAGGGGTCAATTTTGGCCATTGGTGCCTCGCGCCCTACGGTAGTGGCCACCGCCGATGGCCTCATGGGCGTGAAGCGGCAGATGCAGGTTAATATCACCTGCGACCACCGCATTATTTACGGTGCCGATGCCGCCGCCTTCTTGAAAGATTTGGCCGATGTCATCGAGAACAAACCTCAGTCATTGACGCTGTGAGGTTTAGCGTCAAGCCAGTAGGCTCTGTTCGAGCTACCTTCCTTGCAGCGGAGGAGGTTTTTTAAGTGGTTCGTAGAATAGCCCCGCCCCGACCAGGGCTTGATATTCTGAAGGCACTGCAACCTTTGCCTGCGGCCATTTATGAACTCAGTCGATCTCGCTTTCTTGCCTGCCCTCGAACAAGCGCGGCTGATGCGGGCGAGAGAAATCTCTCCCCTAGAGCTAACAGAGCTGTATCTAGAACGTATTGAGCGACTCAACCCAGCCCTGGGAGCCTACGTAACGGTCGTAGCTGAGCAGGCGCTGGCCGATGCCAGGGTCAAAACCGATCATCTGGCCAGCCACCCCGATGACCTACCGCCGCTGTTTGGGGTCACGGTGTCGGTCAAAGATCTCAACCCCATGGCGGGGGTGCCCTGTGCCTACGGGGTTAAAGCGGCCCGCGATCGCATTGCCGTAGACGACGACTACATCGTCGGCAAGCTGCGTCAGGCTGGCATGGTGATTTTAGGCAAAACCGCCACCTCCCAACTGGGGTCAATGCCCTACACCGAGCCAGCGGGGTTCCCCCCCGCCCGCAACCCTTGGAATTTAGACTACACCCCTGGAGGCTCTAGCGGCGGCGGGGCAGCAGCCCTAGCTGCCGGGCTGTGTGCCATCTCGCAGGGGTCAGACGGGGGCGGTTCCTTGCGAGGGCCAGCCTTTTGCTGTGGGCTAGTGGGCATCAAGGCGGCCCGGGGGCGGATTAGTTTCTCACCTCTGGGAGAGCGGCTCAACGGGCTGGCGATCAATGGTCCGCTAGGGCGCACCGTAGCCGACGCTGCCGCCCTGCTCGATGTGCTCAGCGGCTATGAGATCGGCGATCCCTACTGGCTCCCCGATCCCGATCCCTCGTTCTTAGCAGGGCTAACTACCCCACGCGATCGTCCCCTGCGCATTGGGTACGCTACCCGACTCGACCCCATTGGGGATGTTGACCCAATTTGCCGCCAGGCCATCTACGAGACCGCGCAGCAGGCCGAACAACTGGGGCATACCATTGAAGAAGTCACCTTTCCTGATATGGAAGAGCTGATCGAACCTTTTATTGTGGTGTGGCAATGCGTGCTAGCCGAGTTGGGGGTGCCCTGGATTGTGCTGGAGAAAATGAACCGCTGGCTCTACTGGCGGGCCTGGCGCGTCAACAGCGGCACTTATCTACGGGCCGTGGCTAAACTCCAGCAGGTGGCCCGTCAGATTGTGCGGTTTTGCCAACCCTACGACGTGATGATTTTGCCAGTCTACATGCATCCAGCGATCAAAATTGGGGAGTGGCAGGGGCTGCGATCGCCTAAAGTGCTCGAAAATGTAATTAACTGGGTCGCGCCCTGTCCTCCCTTCAATGCCAGCGGCCAGCCAGCCCTGTCCATCCCCCGGGGATTTGACACCAGCGGTGTGCCTATCGGCGTGCAGTTAGTGGGCCGTCCTGCTGACGAAGCTACCGTGCTGGCTTTGGCGGCCCAGCTCGAACAGGCCAGTCCCTGGATTGACCAACGCCCTAAATTCGCCACAGAAGACCAATAAATTCGTTAGAAAGCAGCGCTCCCAACTATTTCAGTGGCCACCAGGGCACCTTATCGCGGGTCGCCCCATAGACTTCTTTGAGCCCTTTGGGATCGATAACAAGCACCTGATCTACAGAACTTTCAGTCGATTTGCTGGCCTTGAGATAGCCTGCTTTGGCCATGCCCTTGAGTACCTGCTCAACGGTGCGGTGGTTAAGTTGGCAGGCGCGAGCAATTAAGTCTATGGGCAAATCAAAATAATATTCGCCAGTACTGTTGGGCTGACTGCCCAGGGTGCGCTCTTGGTAGACCAGCGCCCGCAGTAGCGAGGCCACGGCCTGGGGAGGATAGGTGCTGCAATTCAGTAAATGGTACTGAAACTTCTCCCGCAGCTCAAACAGCAAGTCATAGCGCTGCTTAAAAACAGCGTTTTCAGCGTAGAGCGCCTTAACAGCCATCACCGGCACTTTGATAATGTCGGTAGTTTTGTAGGCCTCAACTAGACTCGGAAAACCCTGGGATACGGTGCCAAACCCCACAGGCAGGCTGCGAATGCCAAAACATCCGGCCGGATAAGTCATAGCAATGACGCGATCGAGGGGGGTACTGCGCATGATGATCGGGCCACCATCGACCACGACATAGAGGTGGTCGAGCCAGGCCTGGGGCCGAAACGCCGTGTGAATTGGGCGGTTGGAGTAGAGTTTCTCGACAGCCAGCTGTTGGGGGTCAAGGTGCGATCGCAGGGCGTCTGGGCCCAGCTGGCGAAACAAAAAACACCCCGCACTCAATACTGCAATAGGGTCAGTCTCCAGATTTAGGCCACCGCGTCGCGTCATAAATTCCTAAAAGCAAGATCTTATTAGTCCATTTTGACCCCAAACACCGCAAACTTTACAAACCCAGCAATAATGCCTCAAACTTAGGGCCCCGTAGCCAGCATCCGCAGAAACTCACAAGCGACATCTACGTCTCAAGAGAGTGTTTACACTGCTGCGCAACCAAAACCAAAACAAACCAGGTCAAAACTTGACTGCAAGTTTAAATGAATTTCAATTCATCTCTAATATAATCGAAAAAGTTTTTCAGGCTGGTTTTATGGCATACGATCCGGTCAAGCGCAGTCGACGGTTAAATATCCTCTTAGGTCAGGGCTTTCTCCGCAATGCTGCTTTATTAATCGCGTTGGGGCTAGGGCTAACCGTACTAGTTGTGACCCATCAAGCGTTGGAGCAGATGAATTTGCCGGGCCAGTTGACCTGGTCAGGCTGGCTTACCCTACTCGTAACAGTGGCTGCGTTTTTACTCAACGCCATCACCCGCTTACCCGCAGAAGCCGTGTTTCTAGGAGCGTTGGCGATTTTACTCCTCAGCGGTGTGCTCGAAACCGGTGACGCTCTGGCCGGGTTCAGCAATCCCGGCATGGTCACCGTAGGCGTGCTCTATGTGGTGGTAGCTGGCCTTCAGCAAACCGGAGGGCTAGATATTATTTCGCGATCGATATTGGGCCTGCCTAAGGGAGAAACCCGAGCACTGCTGCGGTTGCTGCTGCCGGTAACAACGATGAGTGCCTTTCTCAACAACACCCCCCTGGTGGCTATGTTTATACCGGTGGTGGGTGACTGGTGCCGCAAACTGCGCATCAGCCCTTCCAAGCTGATGATTCCCCTCAGCTATGCCGCCATTATGGGGGGCATGTGCACCCTAATTGGCACCAGCACCAATTTAGTGGTCAATGGTTTACTGGTATCTGAAACCGACTATCCAGGGCTCAAGCTGTTTGATCTGGCCCCAGTGGGAGTACCCTGCGCAATCGCAGGCATCCTCCTGCTGGTGCTAGCCCAGCGCTGGCTGCTGCCCGCCCGCAAGCCAGCCGTCACTGAAGCCGTTGACCCCCGCGAGTACACCGTAGAAATGGTGGTAGCAGAGCACAGCCCCCTAGCCGGTAAAACGATCGAGCAGGCTGGGCTGCGCCATTTGCCAGGGCTTTACCTCACCGAGATTCAGCGCCGGGGGCAGTTGCTGACCGCTATTGGCCCCCAAGAAACGCTGCAAGAACAAGACCAACTGGTCTTTGTCGGCATGGTCGAGTCCATCGTTGATCTCAACCACATTCGCGGCCTACAGCCTGCCACTAACCAGGTCTTTAAGCTCGACACCCCCCGCATCGAGCGCAGGCTGATCGAAGCTGTGGTGTCTAACACCTGCCCACTAGTGGGTATTACCATTCGCCAAGGCAAGTTTCGTAGCCAATACGGGGCGGTGGTGCTGGCAGTGGGTCGCAACGGCGAGCGGTTGCCGGGCAAAATTGGCGATATTCGCCTGCAAGCTGGCGATACCCTACTAATCGAGGCCAACCCGTCATTTTTAGAAGAGCGCCGAACCTCGCGAGACTTTTACCTGGTCAGTGAGGTGCCCAATTCTGACACCCTGCGCCACGATCGCGCCCCCATAGCCCTGGCTATTTTGATATTTATGGTCGTGCTCGCCACCTTTGGCTGGATGGAGATGCTCAATGCCGCCGCCCTGGCGGCCGTACTCATGCTGATCACAGGCTGTTGTTCATTTCAGCAGGGCTTTCGTAGCATTGACTGGTCGGTGCTGCTGGTGGTAGCCGCCGCCCTTGGCATTGGCAAAGCTCTGGACGTGACCGGGGCCGCAGGAACGCTGGCCAGTGGATTACTCGGTCTAGCTGGCAATAACGCCTGGGTGTCCTTGGCCATTGTCTATGGCGTCACCACGATTCTCACCGAGGTAATTACCAATAACGCAGCGGCGGCGGTGGTGTTTCCCATTGCCCTATCGCTGTCTCAAACCCTGGGGGTGAGTTTCATTCCCTTTGTGATCGCGATTATGATAGCGGCCTCGGCCAGCTTTAGCACCCCTATTGGCTACCAGACCAACCTCATGGTCTATGGCCCCGGTGGCTATAAGTTCACCGACTTTATGCGGGTGGGCATTCCTTTTAACCTGACCTTTTGGCTGCTGTCAATGCTGATTATTCCTCGCATCTTTCCGTTCTAGGCCAGCCAGCCCACGGCCCTAGCCAACCAGGGCCGCGATCGCGCCGATAAAATCGGCTCAATCGCGGCCCTGGTTTCGTTTCTGGAGAAATGGTGAGAAGGAGATAACGTGTCTCAGCCGCCTTTAAAACCGTCTAAGCCTTAGCAGAGGCCGGCTCAAACTTGTGGGCGTGGTCTTGCAGCAGCGAGCTCACCTGACTGAGCACATTTTCGCCAGCCTTTTTCTGAATGGTCTGACGTTCGGGATAAAAGTCAGGCTGATCGAGGTTGCGGGAAATGGCCTGTTTTACCTGGTCGGCAATCAGATCAGACAGTTCGCCGCGAGCGCTTTCTCGCTGGAAGTTGGCCCCTTCTTCGGTGGTGGCGTAGAGGGGCGGCAGACGGTTGAGGGCGTAGGCCGCAATATCGCCCAGATCGATAGTTTTATCAGAGGTAGATTCAATTTCGGCCACCCGTGAAATCGCCTCGGTGAGCACCAGTTCTTCCATCACGTTAATGAACTGTTTGCGCGGCACAGCCACCACTTCGCCTGTCAGTAGGGCACCCATGAGGCGATCGAGCGCCATATATTCTTCGATCGACAGCTCAGCAGCCGTATCACAGATACGCCCTACCTCAGCTTCCATAGCAGGGGTTAAGTAGCCGTCTTGTAGGGCTTGTTCAACAATTTTTTCAATGGTCATTTGGCCAAAAACTCCTTAAGATCGGTGGATTAACGGCTTTTCTTAGAATCGGAAACTCGGGGTTACAACAGAGGTAGGTATCCACCCAGAGCTAGTGTGCCCCGATTGATTGGGCGGGTTACAGAAAACCGATAAAGACCGCTCGCAACCCAGAAGCAAATCAAGCATATTGGAGAAAGGCAATGGCCTGTTTCCAAATTTGGTGCTTGCGCTGGTCTTCGGTCTCCAGGCAAATGCATTGAGGGTCTTGCCAGACAATCTGACCCGCTAGTACGTCACCGGTCAGAAGTTTGACCTCAACGACCTGCTGATCTCGAATCAGGTTTTGAATCTGGCGGACGCTGGGAAAGCCAGTGGCAAATTCTTGGGACATAATGCTGAGCCAGTGAACACATGCTGGTCTTACGGTACCCTGTTCGGTTGGATTGAGAGACAGGGGATTTTTAATTTGTTGAAAAATACAGGCTAGAGGGCAATGAAGATAGAGCAAAGTCAGCACTCCTGCGGTATCGTCACACTGCCTCGTTTTCGTTGATAATTAAACTCATCTCTCTCGCACGCAGCGTCTATGGAATTCAGCAAATACCAGGGCTTGGGCAACGACTTTATTTTGCTCGACAATCGCCATCAGTCAGATCCACTGCTGACTCCTGAGCAGGCGATGCAATGGTGCGATCGCCATTTTGGCATTGGGGCCGACGGGGTTATCTTTGCGCTGCCGGGTCAGGAGGGCACCGACTACACCATGCGCATCTACAACTCTGACGGATCAGAGCCGGAGATGTGCGGCAACGGCATTCGCTGTCTGGCCAAGTTTTTAGCCACCCTCGAAACGGCTGACGGCCAACCGCCCCAGGTACCCCAGACCTACCGCATTCACACCCCGGCGGGGCTGATTGCGCCCACCCTCCAGCCCGACGGGCAAGTCACGGTAGATATGGGGCCTCCGTACCTGCTAGCTCCAGAAATTCCCACTACCCTGGCCACCCAGACGGAGAAGGTGGTGGATAGGTCGCTGACGGTGGCGGATACGACCTGGCAGGTCACCTGTGTGAGCATGGGTAACCCCCACTGCGTCACCTTTGTAGAAGATGTGGCGGCGATCGCCCTCGAAACGCTAGGCCCTCAGTTTGAGCACCATGAGGTATTTCCTCAGCGCATCAATACTGAGTTCATTCAGGTGGTGCGGCCTGACTATCTCAAAATGCGGGTGTGGGAACGCGGGGCCGGTATTACCCTCGCCTGCGGCACTGGGGCCTGCGCTGCATTGGTGGCTGGCGTGCTCAACGAACTGTGCGATCGCGCCGCCACTATCGAACTGCCTGGTGGCCCCCTGCACATCAAGTGGGCTGCCGCCAACAATCGTGTCTATATGACCGGGCCCGCCGAACTCGTATTCAGCGGCAACGCGGCCTAGTTCAAGGGGGCTGAGGTTGAGAGACCTTAGGCCTCTATCGGTCGCCGTACCAATATCCCATGGAGACCAGCGGCCTTGGCCCCTTCAAGATCGTCAGTTTTGCTGTCGCCTACATGCCAAGCCTGGCTAGCTGTACAGCCATGCTTTTGGAGGGCAGTGGCAAAAATGAGCGGGTCGGGCTTAGCGGCTCCCGTCTCAGACGAAATCGTGATCGAACTAAAGTAGCTAGCCAGATTAAGCTCCTCCAGCACCTGGTACAAGCGGGTATCGAAGTTAGAAATTATTCCCAGGGCAATGCCGCGCCGTTGCCAGCGTTCTAGCGCCGGGCGCACGTCAGGATAGAGCACCCAGGGATTAGGGGTGGCAAAGTGGGCATACAGGTCAGCGAAAAAACTGTCGAAATCGACAAAGCGATCGAGCACACCAGCGCTACTGAAGGTCTGCTGAGCAATCACGCGCCACCAGCCATACTCTTGTTTGGGCACCGTAGCCGGGTCACTCCCCGGGAAAGTCATCTCGGGGGCCGCCTTAAAAGCCCGAAAGAATGCCTGGTTGAGTGTTTTTGGGTCAGCGGTAATCCCGTGGTGCTGCGCTAAAGTAGCGTAGATTTCACCCACGCTACCCGCTACCCCAAACAGGGTACCAACCGCATCTAAAAAAATGACCCGAGGCTGAGGAGGGTTAGCCATCTAAAAAGCACTGTGGAAATCATCTGCTTTAGCTTAAAACTAAAGCAGATGATTGCACCGTCAGGTCATGTTTCACAACCTAATTATCGCCATAGGCATCCATGCCAACGCAGGAGCAGATCAGGTTGCGATCGCCGTAGGCTTGATCCACCCGATTCACCGCCGGCCAAAACTTGGCCTCACGGGTAAACGCGGTCGGGAACACGGCCTGCTCCCGGCTATAGGGGCGATTCCATTCGGCTACCAGGTCAGCAGCCGTGTGGGGGGCATTTTTGAGTAGATTGTTGTCATCGGCAGCGCCCGTTTCAATCGCCCGAATCTCATCGCGAATGGCGATCATGGCATCGCAGAAGCGATCGAGCTCCGCCTTCGACTCGCTCTCGGTGGGCTCAACCATCAGGGTACCCGCCACCGGCCACGACATGGTGGGTGGGTGAAAGCCGTAGTCAATCAGCCGCTTAGCCACGTCCTCGACACCGATATCGGCCGACTTCTTAAACGGTCGGACATCGAGAATGCATTCGTGGGCTACTCGCCCATTTTGGCCGGTGTAGAGAATGTCGTAGTGCCCCTCTAGACGCTGGGCCATGTAGTTGGCGTTGAGAATGGCCACCGCCGTTGCCTGGGTTAGCCCGGTGCTGCCCATCATAGCCACGTACATCCATGAAATCGGCAAGATGCTGGCGCTACCCCAGGGTGCCGAGGTCACCGCACCAATGCCCTGACTACCCCCCACACCAGCAACCAGGCTATGGCTCGGCAAGTAGGGCACCAGATGCGCCTTCACCCCAATCGGCCCAACCCCTGGCCCGCCGCCGCCGTGGGGAATGCAAAACGTCTTGTGTAGGTTGAGGTGGCACACATCAGCCCCAAAGTCAGCTGGGCGACAGAGGCCCACCTGGGCGTTCATATTGGCCCCGTCCATATAAACCTGACCACCATGGCGGTGCACGATCGCACAAATTTCGACGATAGCCGCCTCAAATACGCCGTGGGTGGAGGGATAGGTGACCATCAGCGCCGCTAGACGCTCACTGTGCTTTTCGGCCTTGGCCTGAAGGTCGGCCACATCGATGTTACCGTCGTCGTCGCAGACTACAGGCACCACTGTCATACCCGCCATGACCGCACTCGCTGGGTTGGTACCGTGGGCCGACTGGGGAATGAGACAGACCTGGCGGTGCTCGTCGCCCCGCTGGCGATGATACTCACGAATCACGAGCAGCCCGGCATATTCGCCCTGGGCCCCGGCGTTGGGCTGGAGAGAAACCCCAGCAAACCCAGTAATTTCTGCCAGCCAGGTTTCTAAATCTGCAAATAGCTGACGATAGCCCTGGGTTTGCTCAGGTGGTGCAAAGGGATGGATTTGGCCGAATTCGGGCCAGGTAACCGGCACCATCTCAGCGGTGGCGTTGAGCTTCATGGTGCAAGACCCCAGCGGGATCATGGCTGTCGCCAGGGAGAGATCTTTGGCTTGCAGGCGGTAGAGGTACCGCAACATCTCGGTTTCAGAGTGGTAGCGATTGAACGTGGGATGGGTGAGGTAGGCAGAGGTGCGTTGGAGCGTTGGTGGTATGGAGGGGGTGAGCTGTTGACCGTTAATCTTTGAGCTTTGGCCGTCAATAAAGACCGCGATCAAATCTTGCAGATCTTGCTCGGTAACGGTTTCATCGAGGGCAATGACCAGGGTGTCATGGCCTAGGGAGCGGAGGTTAATGCGGTAGTCTGCGGCCCGGGCGAGGATGGCAGCTTGGCGATCACCCACCGTCACCCGCAGCGTATCGAACAGGGGGTCACGGCCCAGCGCAAACCCAGCTGCGCTGAGGGCAGCCGCTAGAGTTTGAGCCCGATGATGGATGCGAGTTGCGATCGCCCTGAGGCCCTCCGGCCCGTGGTATACCGCATACATGCTAGCCATGATGGCCAGCAGCACCTGGGCGGTGCAGATATTGCTGGTAGCCGCATCCCGACGAATATGCTGCTCGCGGGTTTGCAGCGTCAGACGCAGGGCCGGGTTGCCGTAGGTGTCTCTAGACACGCCGACTAGACGACCGGGCAGTTTGCGGGCAAAGGCACTGCGAGTAGCCAAAAAAGCGGCGTGGGGGCCACCAAATCCCAAGGGCACGCCAAAGCGCTGGGTATTGCCCACGACAATATCGGCCCCAAATTCACCGGGGGGGCGCAGCAGCGTCAAGCTCAGCAGGTCGGCAGCAACGGTAACTAAGACATTGGCCCGATGGGCTTGGCCCACCACGTCTGCGTAGTCATAGATGGCACCATCGGTGGCCGGGTATTGCAGCAACATCCCAAACACAGGGGCGTCAAAGGTGAGGGTGCGATGGTCACCAACCACCACCTCAATGCCTAAGGGCAGAGCCCGGGTTTTGACCACACCAATAGTCTGGGGATGGCAGGCCTCAGAGATCCAGAAGGTTTTGTTGTCTTTCTGTTTGCGGGCGTTAAAAGCTAGGGTCATCGCCTCAGCGGCGGCGGTGCCTTCATCCAGTAGGGAAGCGTTAGCAATTTCCATGCCGGTCAAATCGGTCACCAGGGTTTGGAAATTGAGCAGTGCTTCCAGCCGTCCCTGGGCAATCTCGGGCTGGTAGGGGGTGTATTGGGTATACCAGCCCGGGTTTTCGAGCACATTGCGCTGAATCACGGGCGGGGTAATGGTATTGGCATAGCCGAGGCCCAAGTACGATCGCCATACTTGATTTTGGCCGGCGATGGCTTTGAGCTGCCCTAACGCAGCGGCTTCATCTAGCCCCTGAGGCAGGTTGAGGGGCTGTCGCAGCCGAATGCTCTGGGGCACAGTGGCGGTGATCAACTCATCCAGCGACGAATAGCCTAGGGCGGCCAACATCGCGGTTGTGTCGCTAGAGGTTGGCCCTAGGTGACGGGCCACAAACGGGCTGAGCTGAGTCTCGGAACTCAGGGATCTCTGAACCGATACTTCACTATCGGCACGGGGCGGCACAGCCGCGGCATCAACGGTGCTGGTCTGAGGAAGAAGTTGCGTCATACCCGTCTGCGGATGGCTCCAAATCGACAACTGTAGAGTGAGAATGCGCCCCAGCGTAGGGCCTAGTCACCTTCACTATCTTGAAACATATACGGCAAATTTGCCGAACCCTGGGAGGATCTGGACTATAGCTATATGCCTAGGCACTGCTTTGCAGAGTTGAAATGAAGGGAGCGATCGCCGCTGCCGTGTCTTGGGGCTTCTCTAGGTGGGGTACATGGCCACACTGGGGCACCCAAACCAGATCACTCTCGGCAATGGCAGCCTCAAACCGTCGCGCATCTTTAGTCCCCAAAATCTTGTCCTGTTCGCCCCAGATGATCCGAGTCGGGCAGTTGAGCTGGGCAATCTTCGGGCTTAAGAAGTTATAGCCGCCGCTTTTGGTGAAGGCAATTAGCGCCTCTTTCCAACCAGCGCACTTGAGGTGCAGGGCAGCACACAGTTCTGCATCGGCGGTCACTAAGGTTTGATCAAAGTAGGCTTGGCGGCTGATGCTGCGCCGCACCCTGGGGTTGCGCAAAAAAGCCGTTGCCCAGCTGTCTAGCGGTGGCACCATCAGCTGGCCCATGGCCGGCCCAGCCGCAAAGCCAGCCGCATCGAGCAGCACCAGCCCGACAACAGCATCTGGATAGGTGAGAGCAAAATCGATGGCAGCCGCACCGCCCATCGATGCCCCCACCACCACCACCGGGCGAGCAATCATCTGCTGCCAAAAGCTGTAAAGGTGCAGCTTAATGGCCCCAGGCGAAAGATCGGGGCTGAGGATGCGATCGCTAAACCCAAACCCCAGTAGATCGACAGCCCAAGTCGGCCCATAGAGAGCAAGCAGCGGTAGCAACCGCCGAAATTCCAGCAGTGAGCTGTCAAAGCCATGAATTAACACCACCGGTGGGGCGCTGCCATCAGCCCCGGCCTCGACGTAGGCCGTAGGAATCGCGGCATCCACCAAGGGCGTGTTGACAGCCGCCATCTTCACCTGTGCCGCCAGGGCAATCGACGAAGCTTCAGTTAGGCCAGCAGCAGCGGCAGGCAGCACAGAGATAGGCATAGAGCAAGAAAACTATCGAGACCTGCTGCATATTCTCACAAATTGATCTGCCCCAAGCCCCGCTAACCGATCGAGATCATCTCACCCTTCACTGATGCAGATGAATCATATGGGAGCCAATCGCGATGCCATACTCTCCATAGACGTCTTGCCCCAGCAGCCCCTGACTGCCGCCAATGGCTACTTTCACCTGCTCTCGCCGCAGTCCACCTATTTCCAAGACGTTGACATAGCCAACCGGTAGTTTGACCACGCTCCCGTCAGCAATCCTGGCCTGAACTTCGCCAACGACGGTAACGCCCACTGCCTGAGCCATTTCAGCTGTAATCAGCGTCCCGGTCGCCCCCGTATCAAACAGCATCGGAAAGTCTTGGGTGCCCTGAGCTCCTCCCAGGGTAACCGTCACTACTGGTGTCCCGCCTTGGCGTCGCCGAATGGGGATTTGCGCTGCCAGCCCCTCCGGCGCTGGTGGAGCCGGGGCGAGGGCGGCCGCTGGCACCAGACCACCAGTAGCCCGGCGCTGGGCTGAGGCCAGATGCTGACGATATTCCTCAGCCTTAGTCTGGGCCTGGGCACGGTTAGGGCTCTCATTCGGCACCTGCTCCATCAAAGTAATAGCCTGTTGCCACCGACTAGCCGCCAACTCCCAATCGGCGGTCGACTGAGCCGACTGGCCAATGGCGACAGCGCTGGTAGCGCGATTCACGGCTTCACGAAAGGAGTCTACAAGGGGAGCAGGGGCGGGCGAGGTTTCAACCTGGCTCAGAACAGGCGGGCGAGGCGGTGCAGGGGCAGGGGTTGGTGCCACCGACGACCCAGCAGACGACCCAGTATTAGAGCTCAGCCCACAGCCTCCAGCGCTCCAAACCAGGCTCCCCAAGATCATCCCCCTAAGTAAGCCTTGCTTAACCCTGCAACAAGTTGTCAGTACCCAGGCGCTATCCATATATCTGGCTCCTCTGTCCTGGGAGCAACTAACGTCTTGATCAGAGTTCCCCACCTGCCTTCAGAGGCAGTCATGCTTTAAACTTAATTAAATCTGGGTGTTCCTTGGCTTCGCGCCCTAGTCGAGACAGTCGCCTACGAAGTTTTAATCTTCTGGTAATGACCGAAAGCAGGGCTTTAGCCTTAGGATAATAGCGATTCTTAGTCGCTGAGAAAATTGCCATGGTTCTTCCTGACGCCCCCCCAGCAGTGCTGGTTTTAGCCGATGGTTCGGTCTTTCGAGGCTGGTCATTCGGAGCACCGGGCACCGTCATGGGCGAGGTGGTCTTCAATACCGGCATGACGGGATATCAAGAAGTCATGACCGACCCCAGCTACTGTGGGCAGATTGTCACCTTCACTTACCCAGAATTGGGGAACACAGGGGTGAACCCAACGGATGAAGAGTCTGATCGGCCTCATATCAAGGGGGCGATCGCCCGTAACATCTGCGAAATTCCCAGCAACTGGCGATCGACTCAATCCCTCCCCAATTATCTGAAGACGCACAAGATTCCAGGCATTTTTGGCATTGATACCCGTGCCCTTACCCGCAAACTGCGCACGGTAGGGGCGATGAATGGAGCGATTTCGACCCAGGTGCTCGACCCCCAAGAACTGCTGCGTCAGCTTCAGGATGCGCCCCCGATGGCCGGGCTTAATCTAGTTGACCAGGTTACCACCGACCAAGTGTACGAGTGGACTGAAGGGACTGACTCAGTGTGGGCCTTTGGGCCTGCGCCAGCGGCAGGTGAAACCCCACTCACGGTAGTTGCCGTTGATTTTGGGGTCAAGCGCAACATTCTACGTCGCCTATCCAGCTATGGTTGTCGGGTGATTGTGGTGCCAGCTGACACTACGCCGGAGCAGATCATGGGCTATCAGCCCGACGGCATTTTTCTGTCTAACGGCCCTGGTGACCCAGCGGCGGTTACTAAAGCACCAGAGCTCGTGCAAGCCCTGCTAGATTACTCGTTGCCGACCTTTGGCATTTGCATGGGTCATCAAATTCTGGGGCTATCGCTGGGGGCCTCTACCTTTAAGCTGCGGTTTGGCCATCGGGGGCTCAACCAGCCCTGTGGGCTAGAGCGCCAGGTTGAAATTACCAGCCAGAACCATGGCTTCGCTCTGGATGCAGCTTCTATCCCAACAGATATCGTAACGGTAACCCACCTCAATTTGAACGATCAGACCGTGGCTGGCCTAGCCCATAAGACGCTGCCGTTGTTCTCGGTGCAGTACCATCCAGAGGCTAGCCCTGGCCCCCACGATGCCGACTACTTGTTCGCCAAGTTTGTCGATACCATGCGCACCCATCGGCAACAGCGTTTGCCTGTCTAGGGTGGCGTGGGTGGCGAGCCGGGTTTAGAAGTTACGCTATATAAATGATAAATGGCAAAATTTTGCCAAACCGCTATATGCTATCTGTCTACGGCAGGGTGGTATGCCTAAATCTACTTAGGATGTGCTTCTGGCCTAAGCCTCTGCGACTACCTTAGGGGAGGTACGGTTTCACCCCTTGCAGACGACTGTATCCTGACCTATATTTAACGTCGAAATTGGAGCACCGAGGAGGTTTCCCATCGCTGAATCTCTAACCCTGACCGTAAGCTTACGAGGCACTCGCGATGTCAGGGGAACCTATCAACTGTTTCGCCTCACGGGTCTGCTCGATGCGTTCTCTGAGCCTGTTTTTCGTAAGGTGATGAGTAAGTACGTCGAAGCAGGGCCAAAAAATATCATTCTGGATCTGGCCACTATTGATTTTGTCGATAGTTCGGGTTTAGGTGCCTTGGTACAGCTAGTTAAAAAAGCGACCACCGATGGGGGTACAGTTCAGGTGGTCACTAACCCTCGGGTCACCCAGACCGTTAAATTGGTCAGGCTGGAGAAGTTTCTGTCGCTTCAGCCTTCGGTGGATGATGCGATCGCAAACATCGAGAACCCGCCCAGTGAATAGCTGCAGCTCCCGATTGCCCTAGTTAGAGGTATCTGTGGCTGACCTGCCCGCTGATAACCCTCCCCCCAGCCTGCAATGGCTGCTCCAGTTTCATGCCCATAGCGCTGCGATGGCCCTTTCGCCCGAGCAGGTCGGTTCACTCTCCCCGGTAGCGCTTGCCTACATTGGTGATGCGGTGTACGAGCTGTTTGTGCGGGGCGTGTTTTTATTGCCGCCTAAGCGCATTCAGGCGTTTCACCAGCAGGTTGTCAATCAGGTGCGGGCCGAGCGTCAAGCCCATCAGGTGCAGCAGCTTCTCCCCCGCCTCACTGACCCCGAGCGGGATCTGCTTCGTCGAGGCCGCAATGCCTCATCCCGAGGTCCCCGCCGGGTAGACAGCCAGGTGTATCAACAGGCCACTGGCTTTGAGGCCCTGGTGGGTTACCTTTACCTCACCAACCCCGATCGCTTAGTAGAGTTGCTCAGCACCCTAGAGTTCGATGGCCCTAATCTCACCAGCCATGACTAGGCCTAGCCGCTGGCCCGATCGCGGTGCCACATCGCCCGCACTAAGCGAATGTCTTCGTAGCTTACAGCGGCGCCAATGCGATCGCGAATTTCTGTCAATGAAGCACCTTCCATCTCAGCCAAGGCCGACCTAATCGTGCGTTGTTGGTCAGGCTCTACCACTTGATCGATATCCACCGCTTCACCCTGATGGATCAACCGCTCCAGATGACTGGCGACGGTACTCGCTTTCAGCCCTCGCTGGTCGGCAATCTCTTGTAGCGATCGCCCTTGGCGGTAAAGTTCCAGCGTCAGGCGATGGGTATCGCCCACAGTTTGTCGCCGTTCTCGACTCGGGCGAGGGCGACGGCCTCCAGCCCCTGGGTCAGACGCTAGCCCATGGTCTGCACAAAACTGACGAATCGCGTCGGTAAACACCTCACCGTACTGCGCCAGTTTGCGGCTGCCCACCCCCGACACCTGGCCAAAGGCCTCCAGGGTCTGAGGACGGGTGCGGGCCATCTGCCGCAGAGCCGACTCAGGAAACACCACGTAGGGCGGCACACTCTGCTGATCGGCCAGGCGTTTACGCAGGGCCTTAAGCCCGGTTAAGAGCTGAGTCACCTCTGGTGCGTCGTCGCTGGGGGAGGTATCTGTCGCTGGCCCGGCGACAAAGTCTGTCGGTATGGCTACCTGCACAGCCAGTTGATTCCGCAGCACTTGCCAACTGGCCGCATTCAGCTTCAGCACCGGATAGCCATCGGTGGTTTCATCGACTAGCCGCTGGTGCAACAGCGATCGCCCCAATAATCGCCATTCATCGACCGAGCGGTCTTTGCCAATGCCGTGGGTCGAGAGCTGGTCGTGGCGCAGATCGATCACCTTTTGTTTTTTAGAACCGCGCAGCACGTCAATGATATGGGCCATGCCAAAGCGTTCCTGACAGCGGGCCACGCAGGAAAGAAACTTTTGGGCTTCAATCGTCCAGTCTTCCAGCGGGGGCGGATTGATGCAGTTGTCGCACTGTTGGCAGGCCCCCTCTAGAAATTCACCAAAGTAGCTCAACTGCACCCGGCGACGGCATACCGTCGCTTCTGCGTAGTCCACCATTTGGCGTAGCTGCTGACGGGCAATCCGCTGTTCATCTTGATTGGGCTTTTGGCCAATCAAAAATTCTGCTGTCGCCACGTCGCCATAGGCCAGGTAGAGACTACAGTGAGCCGGTTCACCATCCCGCCCGGCCCGGCCGCTCTCCTGGTAGTAGCCCTCAATATTGCGAGGGATGTCGTAGTGAATGACAAATCGCACGTCGGGCTTGTTGATGCCCATGCCAAAGGCCACCGTCGCCACCATCAAGCGCACGTCGTCACGAATGAACCGAGTTTGGTTTTCTCGCCGGGTATCGTCGCTCAGCCCAGCGTGGTAGGGCAACACCGATTCGCCATCGGCCGTCAGCCGCTGCGCCAGTTCATCTACCCGTTTGCGGCTGAGGCAGTAAATAATGCCTGAGCCCTGGTGCTGCTTGACCTGCCTTTGCACCTGTTGATAGCCGTCACGCCCTTTAGGGCGCACCTCATAAAACAGGTTAGGGCGATTAAAGCTGGATACTTGAATCAACGGGTCACACAGTCGCAGCTGCTGGGCAATGTCGCTCCTGACCCGCTCGGTAGCGGTAGCCGTCAGCCCCATCACCCCAATCTGCGGAAATTTGGCTCTGAGTACCGACAACTGCCGATACTCAGGACGAAAGTCATGGCCCCATTCCGATACACAGTGGGCCTCATCGATCGCAAAGCCACTGACTCCCACGGTCTGAATCAGCTGGCTCAGCAGCTCTAAAAAGCCAGCACTCATCAACCGTTCAGGCGACACGTAGAGCAGTTTGATTTTACCGGCCAACAGGTCGGCTTCCCGCTGGCGCAGGGTTTCGAAAGCGATCGCACTGTTGAGGCAGGTCGCAGCGATGCCATTGTCTTGCAGGCTATCGACCTGGTCTTGCATCAGAGCAATCAACGGCGATACCACCACCATCACCCCCAGCTTGAGCAAGGCCGGCAGCTGGTAGCATAGCGATTTGCCACCCCCGGTAGGCATAATCACCAGGGCATCTTGATTTTTGAGCACCGCTTCAATGACAGAACGCTGCCCAGGACGAAACTGGTCGTAGCCAAAATAATGTTTAAGGGCCGTTTCCAACGAGGGAAAGGCCGCCACAGGCGATGCCACCTCAGCCATAGCCAACGCTCAAAAAACTACTGGGTGCGTTCAAGTGTACTCTTTTTAGAAAACCTGCTGTCCACAATTACTTAGGATGGCTGAGCTAGTAGATAGATAGGAGCGGCAGATTAGCCTCACCCTACCCTCGACAGGTCAACCCATCAAAACAGTCAGCCATGGAGACCGAGAGGGGCGATCGCACCAGAGACAGAGAATGCCTTCACTGTCGCATAAGTTTACGTCACGCCCCAATGACTTGTTTTACAGCTACGGTGGTAAATCAAAGACGCGATCGCATCGACAAGCCCCGCCCCCTTAGCCGCAACAACTCATTACGCCATGTAACGCAATATTACAAGAATGACGTCATAACAGCATGCTGGCTTGACAGCCCCTAATGCCCCGCCTATGGTATCTACATACCCGGGTTACCACTATTAAGAAGTGCGCTATGGAAGAGCAGAAAGCTACTAAGGTCACACTATATTTACCGCCTGACCTGCATCGCCAGTTGAAAATTCGTTCTGCCGTTGACGGAGAGGCAATGTCTTCCATTGCTAAGCGTGCGATAGATTTTTACCTGGCCCACGGCGAAGCGGTCACCGAAAGTTTAGAAGCTTCTGTAGGTCAGTCGCATCGCGTGCACAGTTGCCCCAGTTGTGCATCGCCAGTAGTTCTAAGCCGGGGTGAGTTGGTTCAGGTATCCCAGGTAACGGGTCACGGCAAGGCGTCTGATGCAGCCGTAGTGCCCGACTTAGTACCTATCCCAGGTTCTCGAGAAGAAGGGGAGCTGGTTGTTTGCTAGGCACAGATTTAGCTGTGCTGACTGTAGTTAGCTAAGGCAACAGTTTCAATGCCCCGTAAATCTTAGAAGGGATTTGGTCATGCGAGAGGATCTGAACGTACTGGTACAAGCCCAATATCCTCTGATCTATCTAGTGACCTTCGAGGAGGAGCGTGCCGAGCAAACCATTGGTTTGGTCGCCCGACATCTCGCTAAAGATCCAGAGGTTAAAAATCCTATGCGGGTTTTTACCTGGACCATGACCCGCGGCATGACAGAGTTTGGCAATCAGAGTACAGGTACTCAGCACAACAACACTGTTTCGCCAGAGGCAGCGGTAGAGTGGGTCATTCGACAGCGAGAGCCCGGTATTTTCATTTTTAAGGACTTGCATCCCTTTAAAGACTCTCCGGCTGTGACTCGCTGTTTAAGAGATGCGATCGTTGCTCTGAAGGGCAGCCGCAAGACCATTATCCTGATGTCACCAGTACAAGAAATCCCCATCGAACTCGAGAAAGAAGTAGTGGTGATGGATTTCCCACTGCCCAACATGACAGAGCTAGATGAGGTACTCTCTACGGAGATGAATCGTGCCCGTGGCGGCAGCATCTCTACTGAGGAGCGAGAAAAGCTGCTGAAGGCAGCTCTAGGTCTGACCCGTGATGAGGCCGAAAAGGTCTATCGCAAAGCTCGCGTGATGGCCAAACGCCTTACCGTTGAAGAAGTAGATATTGTTCTGTCGGAAAAGAAGCAGCTCATCCGCCGCAACGGTATCCTCGAGTTTATGGACGTAGATGAAACCATCAATGCCGTAGGTGGTTTAGAAGAGCTTAAGCACTGGTTGAAGCAGCGCTCCGACGCATTTACCGAGCGGGCTCGGGATTACGGTTTACCCCAGCCCAAAGGTATGCTAATTCTTGGTGTACCGGGCTGTGGCAAATCTCTGATCGCCAAAACCACGTCTAAGCTGTGGGGTCTTCCCTTACTCCGCCTTGATTTGGGCCGCGTCTACGATGGTTCAACCGTAGGCCGCTCTGAGGCTAACCTGCGCAACGCCCTGCGCACTGCCGAGTCGATTTCTCCCGCTATCCTGTTCATCGATGAAATTGATAAGGCCTTCGCTGGGGCAGGCGGCTCCTCCGACTCTGACGGCGGCACTTCGAGCCGAATCTTTGGTACCTTTCTCACTTGGATGCAGGAAAAAACCTCGCCAGTGTTTGTGATGGCCACGGCCAATCGCGTTGAAAGGTTACCTAGTGAGTTTTTGCGCAAAGGACGTTTTGACGAAATTTTCTTTGTTGACTTACCCAACGCTGAAGAGCGTAAGGATATTTTTCAAATTCATCTGCAAAAGCGCCGTCGTGACATTGAGCGCTTTGACCTCGACCAGCTAACTAAGGTCTGTGATGGATTTTCAGGAGCCGAAATTGAGCAGGGTCTCATTTCGGCCATGTACGAAGCGTTTGCCCAAGGACGTGAGTTTACTCAGCTCGACATTATTGCGGCGATTAGAGCTACACTGCCGCTGTCGAAGACCATGAGTGAGCAAGTGACCGCCCTGCGGGATTGGGCCCGCCAGCGGGCGCGTCCGGCGGCAGCCTCCGTCGCTGAATACCAGCGAATGGAGTTTTAAAGGCTTTCCTCCCGGCGGTATCCGGGGGAAGGGCTAGCATTTGCTAGCAGTTAGTGTCCAGCTAGCCCCAGGCTATCTGGTTTGTCTCTCTCAAACCTCGTTGTCTCTCTCAATTTCCCTACAGGAGGAAACACTATGTCTCACTTCAGCACCCTTCGCACCAAAGTGACCGATGCTGAGATTCTCAAGCAGTCTCTATCTGACTTGGGTATTGCTACCAAGACCGAGGCTGATGTTCGCGGTTACAATGGCCAGCGTGTCCGCGCCGACCTTGTCGCCGTTCTAGATGGTGAGTACGATCTGGGTTGGTCTCGTAATGCCGATGGCTCCTTCGATCTGATCGCTGACCTCTGGGGTGTTGCTAAAAAGCACAACCAGACTGAGCTGATCAACTCCATCAACCAAAAGTATGCGGTCAACAAGACCCTGGCTGAGGTTAAGCGTCCTGGTCTTCAGAACGCCAACGTCAAGCTGGTGCTTCAGTAAGTCCGCATTGCGTTCCCTAAATGGGCTGGTTAGCCGTGCTAACCAGCCCATTTTTTGTAGCTCTCTGTGCCCGAGCCAGACTACACTGACGGAGAAGACCCTGTGGCGGCAGCGGCAGGGTCTTCGTAGAGTCCTTTACTCCAGTGGTTGGGGTTTCGTGGTTAAGCTTGGTATGTCGCCCATTTGCCAGTCTGATCTCTCTGCCCTACACCAGTTGCTGGTTGACTGTGGCAACTACGCCAGCCAACAGTCGGGGCAATCGTTTCAGATATTTGAAAAGGGGGTAGATGACTACGTCACAACAGTCGATCAACTGCTCGACCAAAAATTGCTAGCAGGCATGCAGGCGCTGTTCCCCGACGATGGCATCATTACGGAAGAAAATAAGGCTACGGCTAAGCAGTTTGGACAATATACGACTTCAACATCTATCCCCAGCAGCCATCGCCCCCTCTGGTTTGTCGACCCCATCGATGGCACCGACGATTTTATTCGAGGAGGAGAGCACTACGCCGTGATGGTCGGTCAGGTACTCAAGGGTATACCTCAAGCAGGTTGGGTCTATGCGCCGGTGGCAGAGCACCTGGTTTGGGGAGGGCCAAATTGGGGGCTATTTGAGCAAAAGGGCGGCGCTGAGCCTAGGCCCCTACTTCCCCAGCAGCCGATCTATGATCTTGACCACCCTTGGGCAATGGTGATTGGGGATAAAGACGAACGGCGGTTTGGATCTGCGATCGCCCATCGGTTTCCCCAAGTTCAGTTTCTTTCTTTGGGCAGCTTCGGGCTCAAAGTACTCGCAGTCATAACGGGTCAAGCCGGGCTTTATATCTACCTCAATGGCCGGGTGAAACTCTGGGATACCTCTGGCCCTCTGGCCTTAGCCCAGGCAGCAGGACTGGTGTGCTGTGATTTATTGGGGCAGCCCATTCGATTTACCGAGCCTGATGTTGATCCTAAAACCCTAGTGCATCATCAGCCCATCTTAGTTGGCTGGCCCCGTTATATTGAACAGCTAAGAGAACCTCTACGCGACATCACCACTGCCATTGGCCTGCCCAGAAGCAAACCGAACTAAGTCTGTTCAAAGTTTCTGGGTACCATGGAAATATCTCTGGTCAGCCCTGGCCCAACCGTCATCTTCCTGAGCGTCACTCTTTGAACTGTGCCTTTTATGCAAGCCGATACGCTGATCGAACGTTATCCCCTATTTCAGGCCGCTAGCTCCGAAACGGTAGATTGGCTGATGTCGGTAGCCACGCATCATGATTACCCTACTGGCCGTGCCGTCGTCATGGAAGATGCCTGGGGCAACGCAGTTTACTTCATTGAAGCGGGTTGGGTTAAAGTACGTCGCCATGCTGAAAATAGCTCCATTACTCTAGCCGTGCTCAGTAGAGGCGACTTTTTTGGTGAGATGGCCATTCTCGACGAGTCTCCTCGCTCTACTGATGTAGTAGCGATGACCGATGTTAAATTAATGAGTATTTCAGCCCAGCGATTCATTCAAACCCTGTTTAAGGATTATCAACTTCACCACCGGCTCCTGCAAATTATGGTGCAGCGATTGCGCCAGACTAACCTGCGGTTTCAGGTACGCCACCAGCCCCCTGCCGTGAAGCTAGCCAATACCCTCACTGCTATCCAAGAAGCCTATGGTGACTCGGTAGATAATGGCGTTGAGCTATTTAACATTCCTAGAAAAGATCTAGCCGATCTGGCCGACATTACCCCCGATGAAGCCGAAAAGATCATGACTAAGCTCATTGAAAAAGACTGGATAGTCGAAGATCTAGCCCGGAGCTTACTGCTACTAAAAAATACTCGCCAACTCTCGCACCTGGCTGGACGACTCTAACCCCTAGCCTCGGCAGCAGAATTTTGTAGAGATTGCTAAAGTTACCCAGCCTGTCCATTTCTCCGTGGTAGGTTGTCAACATCAGCTCACCCGACGTGGTTTACTACACCGGAGACTGCAATGTCGCTACAACCTCCCTCACCTCCATCGATCAGCCCTAGCCAAATGACATTGTTGCGTATTGTGTCAACTATGGCCTGGAGCGACGGACACTTGGCCGATGAAGAAGTCGACGTTATGCTAGGCCAATTCAGCACTCTATTTGCCCACAACGAGAGCCAGCAGACGGCCCTGCGCGACGAGCTACGCGATTACTTAATGCAGAATCTGCCTCTCGAAGAGCTGGTGCCTAAGCTCAGCAGCCTGGCTGAGCGAGAGCTAGTGCTAAAGCTGGGTCATCGCGTTATCAGCTCTAGCGCTCGCACCCCTGGCGAAGACCTAATTAACCAAGAAGAAGCCGAAGCCTATAGCCGATTGGTCGCTTTACTCGATCTTCCTGCCGACGTAGTACAGCGGGTTGAGCAAGAAAGTAGCAAGACCAATATTAGCCAAGAACATCTCGTTGCACACATGACCGCTGAGCTCAAGAGTTTTGTGCAGGATCAGTGATCAGATCGCTGGCATCGTTTACCTATACAGTACTCATATCGAGCATGCGCTGCATAGGTTTTAGAGCCTGTTGCTGCAAAGTGGGGTCAAGGGTGATTTCAGGCTGACGGGTTTTCATTGCCAGGTAGAGTTTTTCTAGCGTGTTAAGTCGCATGTGGGGGCACTCGTTACAGGCGCAGGCAGCTGTAGGCGGGGCCGGTATGAATACTTTACCCGGTGCTTGCTTCTGCATCTGGTGAATAATGCCAGGCTCTGTGACCACGATGAATTCAGACTTGTCGCTGTGCTGAACGTATTTGAGCAGTGCCGTAGTTGAGCCGATAAAGTTAGCGTGGCGTAGCACCATCGTTTCACATTCGGGGTGAGCAATAATCTCAGCATCGGGATGGTGCATTTGCAGCTGCACCAGCTTCTTTTCAGAAAACGTTTCGTGAACCATGCAGCTCCCCTGCCAAAGCACCATTTCTCGACCGGTTTGCTGCATCACATAGCGCCCCAAGTTTCGGTCAGGCGCAAAGATAATCTTTTGGCTATCAGGTAGCTGCCGCACAATACTCACGGCGTTGGAGCTGGTGCAAATGATATCGCTCATGGCCTTAATGGCCGCTGTGCAGTTGACGTAAGAAATAACCAGGTGATCGGGGTGATCGGCTTTAAACGCCGCAAACGACTCAGGGGGGCAGCTATCGGCCAAAGAGCAGCCTGCGTTGAGATCGGGCAGTAGCACCTGCTTATCAGGGTTAAGGATTTTGGCGGTTTCAGCCATAAAGTGTACCCCTGCAAACACGATCACGTCGGCACTGGTAGCGGCGGCCTGGCGCGACAGCCCTAAAGAGTCGCCGATGTAGTCAGCGACGTCTTGAATATCGGGGTCTTGGTAATAGTGAGCTAGAACAACAGCGTTGAGGTCACGCTTGAGGGTCTCGATCGCCTCAAACAGATCGTAGGGTGCAGACTCAATAGCCGGGGAGAGGGTAGTAAACACGATGAGAAAAACCGCAACAGTAGGGTAGATTGAATTATAGTTTAATTCACCAAAATTGACCATGCGAAGCAATATGCCGGTCGTCAATCTCAACCCGCTATGCCAACACCCTATTTCTTGCCTGACCTAACCTAGGGAAACTCAGCAATACCTAAGGACACTCAGCAGTTCAGGTCTTAGCGTCTCCAGTATCACGCCTAGGGACACTGGCCTATGGATAAGCCTGCTCAGCCTCCTGGAGCACGGATACCCGGTCTTTCAGACGTGGTTCTAAAAGAATCGGGAGATTTCAGGCTAGATACTTAGCCTAGTGAGGTAGATGCAAGACTGGGAGTGGATCGGGAGCTATGGCCATTAGACTCGGCTGAGAGCCGTTCTACATTGAAGCGATAGCCGACATTGCGCACCGTTTGAATGATGTTTGGCTGCCGAGGATCGACCTCAATCTTTTTACGTAATGACAGAATATGCGTGTCTACGGTTCTAGGATTATCAATCGCGTCGGGCCAAGCGCGGCGCAGTAGATCAGTCCGGCTCAGTGGCGCACCAGCAGCCTGGGTCAATACGTACAGCAGGCTAAATTCTTGGGGAGTGAGGTCAATGTAGTCGCCGCGAAAATTGACTCGCCGCTGCACCAGATCAATATTGAGATCACCATAGGTCAAAGAGGCTGGAGCGCTCATCAACCGCACGCGTCGGGTTAAGGCTTCGACCCGCGCCAAAAACTCCTGCATGCCAAAGGGCTTGGTCATGTAGTCATCGGCCCCCGCCCGCAGCCCTGCGACAATATCCGTCTCGCTGTTGCAGGCAGAGAGAATCATAATCAAGGGTTGCCCCTGACTGTGCAGCCATTTGCACAGCTCTACACCATCGCCATCGGGGATCTGAGAATCTAAAATTACTAAGTCAGGTTGGCGATTTTGAAATACATCGCGAGTACGGAGCATATCTGCTGACTGAAAAACCCTGTAGCCAGCCTGCTGAAGATGCCAGCCCAAAAGCGATCGCAAATGGGGATTGCCCTCAATAATCTGTATCGATACAGAACTCACAGGGTTTCGTTATAAACGGCAAACAAAATTTATCTGCTAAACATAGCAAAGCCCCTAGGGGGTTTTTGTAGCTAGGGTTACCCAACCCTGTTACAGCCTAGGACTAGCCGCCGTTGTCAACCCCACCAGGGTTATTAACCCGTGAGAATTAACCGTCCCTCGATCAATACTTTGCATAACTTAAGTTACGTTCAGATTATGTAAAACAAAGGCTTTGGCAAGCCTTTAGACTAGCTAAAAAAAACGGAAGATTTAAATTTGAACTGTCAGCTTAAATTCTCTCAAAACCCTTACATATAGGCAGAAACAAGGGTTTTATGCGGCTCAATGCTCTTTTTGTCCTAGGTAATATATAGGGTAATTGCGTCGCTTCCAACCATGAATTTGACCCATGGCTACATCCTTGTGCTCGATCCCGAGCGTCTCCATCGCGACGACGCTCACCCGTTAGCAAATGATTTCCAATATCCGGTATTTGTGGCCAACTCGACCGAGCAAGCCGTTAGCCGCATACACCAGGGAGCACCTTGCCTGGTGATTTTGGTCGGCAATCATGTTCAAGACTGGTCACCGCCTCTAGTCAACAGGCTGCGGCAGCATGACCAAACCACCGATATGACGATTGTGGCCCTGACCAATTCGGCCAGCCCTCAGTGGAATTACAGCGAAGAGATCCCTGGCCTAGATGGTCTGCTAGTGCAGCCGCTCAGTATGGATATTCTGCGATCGCTAGTAGAATCAGCCTTCGTCCGGAGTGTCTGCCATTAGCTTGGCCCCGCCTGTCCATGGGCCAGCTTTTAGCCGATGATTCTTCAAACCTACCCAGGCAACCGCTTTTGCCCCCTTAGCTGGGCACTCTAAACGTAGGTCAAGAGAAACTCTAAATGCTACCTACGGTTCTGCCGGACAGTAAAGTTCAGGTATTCAAATTTTGGTTTAATGGTGTCCTGCAAGACGGCACTCATTACTATAATGAGCTTTACTATCGAGCTTTGAGTGTTAAAGCTAGCCAACGCACTCCGCTCTATCATCTAGCCTGCAAATTTTCGAGACAGAATGCGGGAGTCCTAGTCTCTATTGCCGATGACAAATGCAGCCTCTGGATTAGTCTTCGCAGTCAGAAGATAGCCGCTCAGTTGTTTCAGCGGCGAGTCGCTGGGCTGCCTAGGCTTTAGGCATCTTATAACCGTTTAAGGCTGACGTACGAACCTGTTGCTGTTTAAACCCTGAATCACTTCTTTCTAGGTTGGCGTCTATCGCTGTTGGGGTCAGTTAGGCTAGGCCGCCAGGCCAACGCGCCTTGGTCAATCACGCCCTTAACCGTAAATGTATGCGGGTCAAATAACGCCACATTGGCTTGGTAACCCGCTGCCAGCAAGCCCAGGTAGCGGTCAACAGCGATCGCCCTAGCCGGGTATAAGGTGGCCATGCGCAGCGCCTCAGCTAAGGGAATATTGGCTTGGCGGACACAGTTGCCGACGGCTTCCATTAGGGTCAGGGCAGCCCCCCCTAGCGTGCCATCGGCAGAGACGCATCTACCATTGCGGTAAAACACCTCTTGCCCACCAATCACAAATGAATCTAGATCAGCACCTACCGGAGATGTGGCATCGGTGACCAGTACCAGACGATCTTGCTTTATTTGGTGGGCCAAACTAACAGACCCGTAGTGAACATGATGCCCATCAGCAATAATGCCAGCGTAAATATCACGTTGGCTAAACACAGCCCCAACCACGCCAGGGCTACGCCCCTGCCAAGGAGACATCGCATTGAACAAATGGGTAACCATACCCACTCCTGTCTTAAACCCAGCTAAGGCGGCCTCAAAGCTAGCCTCCGTATGCCCGGCGGATACCAAGATACCGGCCTGAGCTAACTGCTGAATATACTCTGGCGGCACCTTCTCAGGAGCTAGGGTAACGAGCCTAACCACCTCTGGCCCCGATTCAGCGATATGCTGCACCATAGCCGCATCGACAGGGCGAATATGGGTTTTATTGTGAATACCCCGCCGATTTAGACTCAGGTACGGGCCTTCTAAATGGAGCCCTAGCACTCGGTTAGGGTAGCGACAACGGTAGTTGGCAACCAGGGCGATCGCATCGAGCATCGCTGCATCAGAGGTCGTAATCAGAGTCGGCAAAAAGCTCGTGGTACCACTACAAAGGTTGGTACGATGCATCGTATCTAGGGTTGCCGCCGTAATGTCATCATTGAACATGACCCCGCCACAACCATTCAGCTGCAGGTCAATAAACCCCGGCGCAGCAGTACAGCCTTGACCATCTAGTCGAGGCAAGGTGGGTGCCAGGTGCCCGTCGGGCACGATGTCTAAAATACGCGGGCCATCGATCACCAGGGCATGGTGTTGCAACACCTGGTTACCGGTGTAAAAGGTGCAGTGGGTGAGGGCATAGGGCCGATTACTCATGCCTGTAGCAATCGCTATATTATCGGCCCAAGATGGTGTCATAAACCCAGAGGACATGGCTGTGCTTCGCCCCTTTCACGTAGCGTTTCCAGTGTACGACCTAGCCGCCACCCGCCATTTCTATGAAACAGTATTAGGCTGCTCAGTGGGGCGCACGTCCCCCACATGGTTAGACTTTAATCTCTTTGGTCATCAGGTCACGGCCCATTTAGTCCCTGACCCTCGGCCAACAGTACCCACTAACACCGTTGATGATCAGGAAGTTCCTGTGAGCCATTGGGGCGTCATTCTCACCCCCGATGAGTGGCAAATCCTAGCCGATCGACTCCAGCGGGCCCAAATAACTTTCCTCATTCGCCCTCATCAACGCTTTACTGGTCAGGTAGGTGAGCAGTTCACCCTCTTTATCGTTGACCCTAGCGGCAATGCCCTAGAATTCAAAGCGTTTACCAATGATGATCGTATATTTGCCCCAACCAGCGAGAAGACTCAGCTTGGTCACGTCAGCTAGACGCACAGAGTAGGGTATCCATCAGCTCAGCGCTGCCAGTGCTGCCCCCGATAGGTGCCCTCAACTTTTTCTGACTCCCCAGGGGGCAGGTCTGACGCTAACTTGGGGCGACTATAACGAATACCTCGGTAGGTGAGCTCGTCACCGTCTTGAGGGCGGCTAGCATTTTCATCGGCAAACGTAGCAACCAGGGGGTCGGAGTTGAGAGACCCTGAAGGTAGAGTACTTGACTCAGGGGCATCGGCCCGATTAGTCAACGCAGATTCGGGCGAGGGGTTGGATAAATCCTCCACTTCGGTGGCCCCAACCTGCCGTTGCAGCCCATATAGAGCGGCGAGCAAACCCAACAACAACAGCTGCCACGGAGCTTCTACCAAGCCCACTACCACTAAACCCACGGCAGCGAGACTGCCAACTGCAATCGTTAATAGGAGCACAAAAGCCATTGTTTTTCTCAGACCAAGCCGACCGGTATCACAAAATGTTGTCCTTGTGTGATCCTTACAGTACTGGAAGCTCTTGGCATTGTCATCCCTACCCTAGAAGCCTTTAGGGGCCTCACAAACCCCTAATACTGATAAATACAGAAATCCCTGTAGTAAACACTACAGGGATCAGCCTAAATTAATGTATACCCCCAGGGGAATTCGAATCCCCGTCGCCTCCGTGAAAGGGAGGTGTCCTAGGCCTCTAGACGATGGGGGCCTGTTTTTTTCGACATTTTTCAGTATATGTAAAGGATACACCCTTGTCAAACTTCTCAAGTGCTATTTGAGTGCCAGTTTCTCGCGCCTTTACCCATCTCAAACGCTTTATATGAGAGGGATCTGGCCGATGTATCTGATCCCTTTCATCAATGGGCGGGGTGGTGAGAAATTCCCGCCACCCCGCCCATTGATCCGCTGACGGCGATCGCGTTACACGCTAGCCCCAACGGTCATTTCGTCAACGAGGCTGTAGGCGATGTCGGTGATGGCGCCGCTACCGGCCAGAAAGATATCCATCCGAGACACCTCCGTTACTCCCAGCGAGAGCTGCTGCAGGCTGTTATTGCCCAAAGCCGCGATCGCAACGGTCGTAATCACACTATCGTCTGCGCCATAGAAGGTAATCAGACCATCGGACTCTTCGATATCAAGCAGGCCAATGCTGCCAACATTGACCAGACCATCGAAGTCTAAGCTGAGGGTACCACCGCCAGCGTTGTCATCTGGATCGAAGGCATCCCCATCTTCAGAGATGATCAGTACATTACCCTGGTCATCAGTGGCCAGGTCAAAATCGCCACCCGTGACGTTTTCGGTATCAAATAGCATGACCCCGAACGGGTTGGATGTGGAGAACATCACGCCGTCGAACTGGTCGGTAACGACCGTGCCCGCCGCCAAGCCTTCAAAGTCAAGCACCATGTCCCCAGAACCTTCCCCTACTGCATCAGCGGCATATATCGCCAGGGTGCCGCTCTCTTCGTTAGCGACGACCAGGAGGTTGTTGCCGTTGGGGCTAGCTTGACTTGAGATGAAGGTTAGCCCTTCGGGGGCGATGTCAATATCATCACGCACGTACTGCACAAAGATAGGTGCAGTGGGGTTAGTGACGTCATAAACGAGCACGCCGCCACCGGCCCGCTCGAGCCCAATAAAGGCGTAGGTTGTGTCGCCGATTTTGCCGACAGTTAATGCTTCGGGTTCGGCACCTTTGTCGTCGGAGCGCTGGTCAAATTCGCCGGGGTCGCCATCGTTGGCGTTGAATAACTCGGGGGTGAGTTGGGCCGTAATGTTGGCAATATCATCGCCACTATCGAAGACCAAATTGCCGTCTTGATCCCAAATGCTGAAGGAGCGCCCCCCGTAGCTATACAGCTCGTCAAAGTCGCCATCGCCATCGGTATCTCCCAGGGCGGTGGTGATGTTCAACCGACCCAGATTCTCCTCTAGCTGCAGGGTTGCGGCATCGGGGAAGGCCGTCGGGTCAAGCACAATATCTGCAATCCGGGCTTCTTCGTTAAAGACAGCGCCTTCTTCGAGAATGACGTTGCCGTCGGCATCTTCTAAATCGCCATCGGGGCGAATGCGGGCATCACCTTCGTTGGCGGTGACATAGTAGGTCATGCCACCGACTGCATAGCTGGCAATGGAATCGGGCTGGTAAACCCCAAAGACAGGCCAGTTTTGCAGGTTAATGCCCCCATCACGGTTGCTGGCATCCAGCTTTGGCCCAGTGCTGTAGTCTTTAAAACCAAGGGGCACAATGCCATCGACAGCACCGCTGGCAATATCGATCACAGCAACAGCATTATTTTCTTGGAGCGTGACCCACGCCTTCGTGCCGTCGGGGGAAACAGCGATGTATTCGGGCTCCAGATCTTTAGCCACGGTTGCATTTAAGCCAAATAGCTTCACACCGGCAGCTTTTAGCACCTCAGCCTGATCGTTGAACTGGGTGAACTCAACTCGGGTCTCGACGGCATTATCAACCCCGTTGCTGAGGTCGATAATACTGACCGAACCTTCGGGATCGATAGAGTAGTCGTCGTTGGGCTCCCCTTCGTTAGCCGAGAGCACTTTAGTGCCGTCGGGGGTAAACGTCACCATATCGGGTAACGCACCGACGGTAACGCTGTTGAGCACATTGCCATCCACATCCAGAAAGACGACGGTGCCATCGTCAGTCACCTCTTCACCCTGTACGGCAACAGCTAGCATGCCGTTCTTGACAGCTACGCTGTTAATACCTGCTCCGAAAGCGCTCAAGTCGATGAGCTGCAAAGCGGTGGGATTGGTAGGGTCGCTAAGATCAACGACCTGTAGCGTGGGTTCGCCAGACACGACAAAGAGCTTTTGAGACTCGGGGTCATAGGCATTGATCTCGGCACCGTCGGCGAGGGCGAGGCTGCCGATTTTTGTGAAGGGCCCGTCAAAGCCACCGGAGAAATCGGGCTCCTCCACAGGCGGCGTGACCGGGCCACCCGTGCGATCGCCAAAAACGGTATCTTCGCGGAAGTTGAGGTTTTGAATACGCTCGTCTAAGGCCGGCCCGGTATCCGCTTGATCAAACGGGGTATCGACGAAGTTGTCGAGCAGATACTCGGCTAGAGCATCTTGCTCACTACCATCGTCAGCAAAGGTGGCATCGCCGGTCTGGACACCCGCTTGGACGATCTCAACAGCGTTGACCCGAGCAATCACCGCCGGGTCGCCCACCTCGCCGAGGGCGGGGTCAGTGTTGAGGTTAGGGAAGGGATACCCGTCGCCACCGCCGATAAACGCGCCAGTGGCCTCGTCAAAGCGAGAGGCGGCCAGAAAATTGAGCGTGACGATCCGGAAGGTCTCGTTGGCATCCCCCACCAGTTCACCGCCGCGAACCAGCTCAGCAACTAGGTTATCAGCCTCGTCGAAGATGGCTGCACTCTGGATGCGATCGCCCGCAGCCAAATCAGGGTCATAGGAGAATTTGACTCCAGCAATTTGAGGAAAGGCACCCGCCACCTCAGGCAGAGCACTCACGCCATGTTCCAGCAGCGCCACCAACTCGGCCTTGGTTAGGGTCAGCAGCGTCAGGCCATTGTTGAAAGCCAGGGTCGTTTCAATATCGTTCTGGCTGATGCCGCCTTCAGGCTTAACGACATTACCCTCACCATCCACAATCGCTTCATTAGGGGTGCGGACGAATTCGGTGCCCCCTGCGGGAACAATCGTCTGGCCGATAGACGCGCGAATTCCGCCACCATTTTTGAGGGATACCACAACAGTGGGGTCAAGGGTTTGGGCATCGGCCAGGTTGGCATCAGCGGTGAGGTTGCCGAGGTTCGTTTCCTGGGTGCGCACCCCATCGGGGTCATCAGGTGTATCGGCACCCGAACGGTTGCCGTTGAGAAAGACATCGGCTGTGCCAAAAACGTTGGCTTCGGTGGACAGAATTTGAGCTTCAATCGCATCGACAATCTGCTGAATCTCTGGGTCAACCAGCCCAGCGGCGTCTAGAGCAGCAACGCCCGCATCATCGGTGGCATAGGCACCGGAGATGGCTGCGTCGTAGCTCTCGGGAATAATATTGCCCGCTGCATCGAAGTCCAGCACCAGACGGCCGACATACTTATAGCTGCCGTCGGTATTGACCACGGCAGTCTGAGTACCCCCCGCGTTGGTGACAAATTGAGGATACTCGCCCTGGTTGCTATCGCCCGCCCGAAGGCGATCGTTACTATCAAACAGACGCGTGTTAGAACCACCCGCCACAATAATATCGACATTCGTCAGTCGCTCAGCCAGCCCTAGCTCGATACTGATTTGCTGCATGTGAGCGAGCAAGACCACCTTATTCAGCGTGGGATCTGCCGCTAGCAGCGCATCGACTTCAAGCTGAATCTCAGCGGCCAACGCATCTAACTGTTCTGGGGTGGGGTTAGCGTCAAAGGGGCTGGGCAAAATACCAACCGTACCAGGGCTGGAAATGCTGCCTAAGGTCGGGGTAGTCGCACCGACTACCCCGATATTTTCACCATTGACCTCAATGACGACCGAGGAAGTCACCGTATTCGGCGCAGGCGCCTGACCACCCTCTACGCCTAGGGGGGCAAGGCTGGCATCGGAGGCAACGTTAAGGTTGGTGGACAGATAAGGGAACGCAGCCCCCGCAAAGTCACCACCGAGAATATCTCCGGGCGCAGAACCGTCTAGCAAACCCGCGAGCACAGCGGTACCAAAGTCAAACTCGTGGTTACCAAAGGCGATCGCCTGAAAGCCTAGCTCATTTTGAATTTGAATATCCGCAATGCCCCGCGAGCCAAATACCGGCTCAGATGCGTTGAAAAATAGGCCGGGGATAAAGGCATCTCCAGAAGAGAGCACCAGCGTGTTGTCTTCAATACCATCATTACCGAGGTCTTGAGCTTTCAGAGCGTTGAGCACAGCGGAGAGTCGGGGTGCATCTTGGATCGCGGCGGCAGCGGCTTCCTGATCTGCCACATGCAGTAGTTCGAGCGTAAATTCAGCCATGTATCCCTCTTGGTAGCTTGAAAATTAGACAGCACAGTAGGTCAGAGCCAGCCCCATGACTGACACCGAACCTGGACGTATTTCACGAACCTAAAACACCGAGACAATTAAAGACGGGTGACCAGCCGCGAAGGGAGACGCTCAGCAGCAAGCCTGCACTAACAGGTCCTAGCGCATCGCCATAGCCCCACCGCCTCAGCTGTTTAAGAAAGAAAGAGTACCCCAGCTTCTCAGTGAAAATACTTGGTGATCACACGCCTTTCAATTGTGTTCACTTGTAACTTTCCCAGACAAAAGTAAAGTGACGGTAAAGCCAGATTTAAGGCTTAGTGTAAATACGGAGACTTTATCAACGCTTTATTACTTCACCCATTGCTTCGTGGTTGCTTTGCAAAGGGCTGCCATAAAAATTGCCGCAGGTTAAACAGCCTGATTACAGTGAGATTTCTTGCTTGGTCAACGTCTCGACAGATCTCTACTGTTTAAACTGTGTTTTGGGTGTGTTTTGGGCAGACCGTAACCCAGAATACTCAACCACCGGCGGGCGGTCATTTACAAAGCTCTAGGGCCTTGACCTGCGGTGGGATGGGCGACACCGAGGCTAGATTTAAATCTGGTGTATGTCCGACAAGCTTTGGTTAAAACCATCTTAATAGAAACCTTTTTAACCCTCTGTCCGTCCTGGTGTCTGGTTATCCAAGTTTGAGCTGGGATATCTTTTCAGGGAATGAAATTTTAATGCCGCCGCTCCAGAAGTGGGGCACAACACTAGCCTTAAGACTTAAGATAGCGTCACATAGTTACTAATTTCTAGAGATACGTTTATGACATCTGACATGAAAACTATCCTGGTTACAGGTGGTGCTGGCTACATCGGTAGCCACGCAGTATTGGCCTTGAAGCAAGCAGGCTACCAGGTTGTAATTTTAGACAATCTAGTTTATGGTCACCGTGACCTAGTCGAGACCGTGTTAAAGACTGATCTGATTGAGGGCAGCACCCTAGATAAAAACCTGCTCAAAGATATTTTTAGCCGCTATAACATCAGTGCGGTGATGCATTTTTCGGCCTATGCCTACGTAGGTGAATCGGTAACCAACCCCAGTAAGTATTACGAAAACAACGTGGTGGGCACCCTCTCACTCTTGGATGCCATGGTAGAGGCTGACATTAAAAACTTTGTTTTTTCGTCTACTTGCGCTACCTATGGTGTACCGCAAGCAATGCCCATTACTGAGGCCCATCCCCAAAGCCCCATCAACCCTTACGGGGCCACCAAGCTAATGGTAGAGCGTATTCTTATTGACTACGACAAAGCCTACGACTTCAGATCGGTTTGCTTTCGCTATTTCAACGCGGCTGGTGCTCACCCCAACGGGTTGCTGGGCGAAGACCACAACCCTGAAACTCATTTAATTCCCCTCGTATTACAGACAGCTCTGGGCAAGCGGGAGTCAATTAGCATCTTTGGTACCGATTACCCTACCCCCGACGGCACCTGTATACGTGACTACATTCATGTGTGTGACCTGGCTGACGCCCACATTTTAGGGCTGGAGTACTTACTTCAGGGCGGGCAAAGTGCCATCTTTAATCTGGGCAACGACAGTGGCTTCTCGGTGCGCGAGGTGATTGACGCCGCAGTGCGCATTACCCAAAAAACAATTCCTGTCGTGGCCGTAGAGCGACGTCCAGGCGATCCGCCAGCGTTAGTCGGGGGGAGCGATCGCGCCCGCAGCATTCTAGGTTGGAATCCTCAATATGCCGACATCGATACCATCTTGACCCATGCCTGGGCCTGGCACCAAACGCGCCACAGCTAAGGGCATAAACAAAAGGCCTACCCCAGCTGGGGTAGGCCTTGGTTTACCTTAAGCCTCGACTAGCTCTAGCCGATAGAGCTAGCTCCAGCTACGACTTCCAGAATTTCCTGGGTAATTGCGGCTTGTCTAGCTTTGTTATAGGTCAAGTTGAGCTCCTTGGCCAACTCTTTGGCGTTATCGCTGGCGTTATTCATGGCTGTCATGCGGGCTGCCAACTCACTCGCCGCTGACTCCTGCAGCGCCCGGAGTATTTGGTTATTCAGATACAGGGGCAACAACGCATCTAGAATTTGCACCGGATCTTGCTCAAAAATCATGTCCTGAGGCAGCTCCGACGGAGTCGGCGCCGCTACCTTCTCACGTTCCACCTGAAAGACACCGGCCCGAGTCGTCAGCCGGAAGATCTCGTCGTCAGATACCTCTAGCCCCTGAGGATCGAGCGGGAGGAGGGTTTGAATCACCGGGCGAGAGCTCACCAGTGACACAAATCGAGTGTAGATCAGCTCAACGCGATCGACCTCATCGGACAAAAACAGAGATAGCAGTTCGTCCGCAATGGTTGAAGCTTCATCGGCGGTAGGAATTTGTTCCATCCCCGTGAAACTCGCCTCAATTGGCTGCTCACGACGCTTGAAGTACTGGTTGGCCTTGCGGCCCACCAAAATAAACTGATAGTCTATGCCTTCGGCGGCTAGCTCTTTGGCGCGGATTTCGCCCCGACGAATGACATTGGTGTTATAACCGCCGCAAAGACCGCGATCGCCCGAGATGACCAGCAACGCCACAGTCTTGACCTCACGCTGCTTGAGCAGTGGTAGGTCAGCCTCCTCAAACTTAAGGCGACTTTGCAGGCCATAGAGCACCTGGGCCAGGCGATCGGCAAAGGGGCGGGTAGCAATCACCTGCTCCTGGGCGCGACGCACCTTGGCGGCAGCCACCAGACGCATCGCTTCGGTAATTTTGCGGGTATTTTTTACAGACTTAATGCGGTCTCGAATCGCTTTTAGGTTAGGCATAGTGGATCCCTAGGGGGTAGTCAAAGGGCCAGGGCTGGCGCCCCGGCCAGAACGGGAGACTAGACTGCCGCCATAAAGGCTTGCTTAGCCTCGGCAACGCTCTCCTTGAGGATGGTCTCGCTGGCATCCGTGAGCTTCCTCTCGTTACGAATCAACTCCGCAAATTTGGGCTTGTTGTTGCGGATATAGTCCCGCAGCGACTGAGCGAAGGACGACACTTGATCCACAGGTACATCGTCCATAAGGCCGTTGATACCGGCGTAGATAATGGCCACTTGCTCTTCAACCGGTAGGGGAGAGTACTGGGGCTGCTTGAGCAATTCGCGCAGACGTTGACCGCGGGCCAGCTGTTTTTGGGTAGCGGCATCGAGGTCAGAGGCAAACTGGGAAAAAGCCTGGAGCTCATCAAACTGAGCCAGCTCTAGCTTCACCTTACCGGCCACCTGCTTCATGGCCTTAATCTGGGCCGCAGACCCTACCCTAGATACCGAAATACCAGCGTTGATTGCTGGCCGCAGGCCAGAGTTAAACAAGTCAGAGGAGAGGAAGATTTGGCCATCGGTGATCGAAATCACGTTGGTGGGAATGTAAGCCGATACGTCCCCAGCCTGGGTTTCAATAATCGGCAGCGCCGTCATGCTGCCTTCGCCCAGTTCGGGGCTGAGTTTAGCAGCCCGCTCTAGCAAACGAGAGTGCAGGTAGAAGACGTCACCAGGATAGGCCTCACGACCGGGCGGACGGCGCAGCAGCAGCGACATTTGACGATAGGCCTGGGCCTGCTTGGTCAAGTCATCGTAGACCACTAGAGTAGCTTTACCCTTGTACATAAAGTACTCAGCCAGGGCGGCACCCGTGTACGGAGCCAGATATTGCAGCGGGGCAGGGTCATTAGCGCTGGCCGACACCACAATCGTGTAGTCGAGCGCACCTCGCTCACGCAGCACATCGACAATCTGAGCTACAGAAGCCGCTTTTTGACCCACCGCAACGTACACACACACGACATCCTCAGATTTTTGGTTGAGGATTGTGTCAATGGCGATCGCTGTCTTACCGGTCTGACGGTCACCAATGATCAGCTCTCGCTGGCCCCGGCCAATGGGAATCATGGCATCAATAGCAGTAATACCGGTTTGCATCGGCTCATACACCGATTTCCGGGCAATGATGCCTGGAGCAGGAGACTCAATCAGCCGGGTTTCAGTGGTTTGCAGGTCACCCTTGCCATCAATAGGTCGGGCCAATGCATCTACCACACGGCCCAGTAGCGCCTCGCCCACGGGAATCGACGCAATCTTGCTAGTGGCGGTAACGGCACTCCCCTCTCTAATGTTAATGCCGTCGCCCATCAGCACGGCACCAACATTGTCTTCCTCTAAATTAAGGGCAATACCGACAGTGCCATCCTCAAATTCAAGCAGCTCGCCAGACATCGCGTTTTCGAGGCCATAGATGCGGGCAATACCATCACCCACCTGCAGCACCGTACCTACGTTGGAGATTTTAACCTCCTGGTTGTACTGCTCAATCTGCTGCTTAATAATGCTGCTAATTTCGTCAGGTCTGATACTCACCATAGGACTTGCTTTGGATAAACCTACAAAAACACGAAACGTCAGAGACACTGCCCTATCTGAGGGCAAGTTTTAGCTGCGCCACTACCCAGCTAGGGGGTAGTAGCCAACTGCATACCAATCCGGCGAAGCTGCCCCCTGAGACTAGCATCAATCACCTGAGAACCAACCTTAATCACCAGGCCCCCAATCAAAGCTGGGTCAACCTGTACCGATAACTCCACGCTATTAGCGCCGGTCATGGCCTGTACGCGATCGCGAATCGCCTGTAACTGCTCGTCAGAAAGGTCAACAGCTGCTGTGACATCAGCTAAAACCGTTTGATTGAGCTCACGGAGCAGAGCCTGATACTGCTGGAGCACGGGCTTCAAAAAAGCCACTCGCCCCCGATCAACCAACAGCAGCAAAAAGCTCAGCAAAAAATCGCTCACTTTACCGTCAGCAATTTGCCGCAGTACACCCTTCTTCGTGTTGGCAGACATCAAAGGATTCATCAAGAAAACCGTTAGCTCTTCAGAGCTAGCCAGCACCTCAAGCAGTTCTGCCACTTCATTACCCACCTGCTCGACAGCATCATTGTCCTGGGCAACGGACATGAGCGCCTTGGCGTAGGGGCCGGCAATTTCAGAACTTAGGGTTGTGTCATTCATGGCTACTCTCCTTTGAGCAGAGCGATACTGGAATCAACCAGACGCCGCTGCAAATCATCGTTTAGGTGGCCAGGCAACGCCGCCTCACTGCGCTCAACAGCCAGCGCCGCAATCCGCTGCTGGAGTTCTCGCATTACCCGGGCCTCCTGAGAAGACATATCTTGGGCCGCAGTGGCTCGCATCCGCTCCACATCAGTATTAGCCTGGGCCAAAATTGCTTCTCGACTACGTTCTGCCGTAGTCTGAGCGTCAGCCAGAATTCTTTTAGCCTCTTCCTGGGCCTGAGCTAGCTTCTGTTGTTGCTCTGCCAACGCAGCGGCCGCCGCCTGCTTACGCTGTTCGGCTTCAGCAATCTCAGTTTTAATTGCCGACTGGCGCGTAGATAGGGTGTTCCCTAAAAACTTGCCGCCAAAGTAGTACAGCACGCCAATAATGATGACCAGATTAATCAGATTGGTTTCTAAGATGTTGAAATCCAACCCCAACCCGCCTTCTTCTGCCGCCAGTAACCAATCAATAGTCATATCTCTACTTTCCGTCAACGACGCGGGCAACGCAGAGGCCGAGTAGCCCCTTTGTTACCAATAGCCTAGACCGCTAAAGAACCCAGCAGCTTGTCTAGAATCTGTCGGCTAAGACCCTCTACCTGTGGTTCCAGAGTGGCCATCGCCTGACTTTTCTGCTCATCGAGCTCTCGCTGCACCTGCTCGCGTTGAGCTTGAGCTTCCTGCTGAGCAGCAGCCACCGTTTGAGACGCAATCTGCTGAGCCTCTTCCTGAGCCTGAGCGATAACCGCTTGGGCTTGGCGACGGGTCTCAGCTAGCTCTTGCTGATATTGCTGCGCGATCTGCTCGGCCTTGGCCAAGCGCTCAGCCGCATCAACTTGATTAGAGCTGACGTAGCCATCACGCTCGTCTAAGACTTTGCCCAGAGGCTTGTAAAACAACGCGTTCAGCAATACTGCCAGCAGCACAAATTGCACTGCCATAAGCGGCAGAGTAGCATCTAAGTCAAAGAGTCCGCCCCCCTCTTCAACCGCTTCAGCGGTTTCAACCGCCAGTAACCAAACAAAGTTCATCATTGTGGGTATGCCCTTCAACTCGGCCCAGGGCCAGCACTACAAAGTGAAATCGTAGAATTCAAGAGGCTAGGGAAGGGTTTTACACCTTTCCTAGCCCAGCGTTTTCGTTCTACGCGAAGGGGTTAGCAAACAGCAGCACCAGGGCTACCACCAGACCATAGATGGTGAGTGCTTCCATGAAGGCCAAGCTCAGCAACAGAGTGCCGCGAATTTTACCCTCAGCCTCAGGCTGACGAGCAATACCCTCGACTGCTTGACCAGCTGCATTACCTTGACCAATACCAGGGCCAATAGCTGCAAGGCCAACGGCCAGAGCAGCTGCGATTACGGAAGCGCCTGCAACAATAGGATCCATGTCTTACCTCGATTTGGACAATCAACAACTCATTCATCAGGTCGTAGACAACGCTTGATAGGCGTTTCTTATCGGTGCGGCCCTAAGACCACGTCGACTGGCAGCACCTGCCCCACCAGCCAATACCAAACTGAATGCCCCAAGAGGGAAATCATTGGGGTCATTCATGCTCTTCACCACCGTGCCCCTCAATGGCCTCGCCAATGTAAGCCGCAGCTAGGGTTGCAAAAATTAGCGCTTGAATAGCACTCGTAAACAAACCTAAGACCATCACTGGCAGGGGCACGAAGAGAGGCACCAGCAAGACCAGTACAGCGACCACTAATTCATCAGCGAGGATGTTTCCAAACAGACGGAAACTCAGGGAGAGGGGCTTAGTGAAATCTTCCAAAATATTGATCGGCAGCAGGATCGGAGTGGGTTCAATGTACTTGGCAAAATACCCCAAACCACGCTTGCTAAAACCAGCATAAAAATAGGCCAAAGACGTCAATAGCGCCAGCGCCACAGTGGTATTGATATCGTTGGTTGGAGCAGCCAGCTCACCAGCAGGCAAGTGGATCAGCTTCCAAGGCACCAGCGCCCCAGACCAGTTGGAGACGAAAATAAACAGAAACAGAGTGCCAACGAAGGGAACCCAGGGGCGATACTCCTTTTCACCAATCTGATTCTTCGCTAGGTCACGGATAAACTCCAGAGCATACTCCATGAAATTTTGAAGACCAGACGGAACTCGCTGAATGTTGCGGGTAGCCAAAAACGACACCAGCAACAGCACAGCAATTACAAACCACGACGTCAAAAAGACCTGACCGTGAAGTTTGAGTCCGCCGATTTGCCAGTAAAGGTGCTGGCCAACCTCTAGTTTTGCCAGGACCAAGGGATGAATCATTTGCATGTTGAGCGCCATCTCTTAAATCGACTTCTCCTCAAGATCCGCAAGGAAAAAGCATGCTATGGTAGGGAACCACTGACTCTAGGGTTAGCCAGATGCCTGGGATGACCCCGACTGTGACTTGGGCAGCACCGCAGTCCAGAGGGTGTAAGCAATTAACGCCCCCTTGTAGGTCAAGAACCCGAGAAAGACGGGCACAACCTGTAGCTGATGCCACTGAGTAGCCACCAATACTAAGCCGACCACAAGAGCCAACCGACCACTGCCTAACCTTTGGCTTCCGCGACCGATGTTGGCCACGCTTTTTGCCAACATCCTCAAGTAAACCACACCACCGCACGCTCCTATTAAATAATTCAGAGCAATTTGCAGCGAGTAGGCAACCCAGACGCCAAAAAAGATCACGCCCGCAAACGCCAGAGTGCACAGCAGTAAATTTTGCTGTAGCCGATAGTATTCTTCCATAGCAGTTGTTGAGGCTGGAGGAAGACCTGGCTCGTCGGGTTGATCAGCATCTACTACGGCCTCAACCGGGGCAGTAGAGTCAGTATGTTCGGAGGGCAATGGGGCCACGAAAGCGCCTAATCCTTAGCCGTTAAAGAGTTTCACCTGCATGAGCAGGCCATTGACGATCATATCACGGCAATAATACTTAATAGACGCTTCCTAAAAGTAAATTCCCTATCTCTGGGCTCAAGGGTCTAGAGGGCACCGATGCGATCGCCCCCCAAGCCAACCTCATCCCGACTTAGACGGCTGAGCCGTGGCAGAGAACCAAAGCCCAGCCTAGGGGGCCTGACGCAGGAGAAGAAGCTGACGCTGATGCAATTGGCGCACTATGTCCAGGCTAGCCACCCCCTGATTCACTAAGTCCGCCACAGTAACGGGGAGTTGATCGGCACTTTCCGGCTTCTGGCTGTCACAGGCCTGCAAGACGGCAAACTCCACTGGCTCTAAAGCAATGATTTGATAGTTGTGGTCAAAAATACTCTGGCTAGGCCAACCTTCCATACAGGGATTGCGGGTAGGGATGGCGGCCAACAGGGCGGCATCGTCTGCCCAAGTCACGGGGCGAATGGGCG
>NZ_JADEWX010000161.1 GCF_015207395.1 Nodosilinea sp. LEGE 07088 | reverse complement strand
CTGAGCCTCTCGAAGTTCGCTCAACGTCCGATCTTCTTCCTCGGTTAGTATGATGCGTAGTGGGGCGGGCATTTTGGGGCACTCTAGCTACCCCGCTATCTTACATTTAATTTCAACCGCCTACTTATCTAGAACAGCTTGATCCCAATAGTTTAGACAGATGGGGCATTGTCGGCTTTGGGTATCTAGAACGGGACGCGGTGTTTTGCCGGCCGATCGCCCTGTGCAATCCCGCTGATACCGGACGGTCCGCCATTCACAATCTGCACTTTGCGTTTAAGCAGAAAGGCAAGACCAACGCGATCGCGACGTCGCTATCGACAGTACCCTCAGAGGCTTCTGCCTCCGGCGAAAGCTCGCTACCCGTTATCGACCACCTGCTGATTTCTATTCAGCGGCTGGCCGAAAGAGGTGCCTGTGGGCTGGATGAAGCTACTCGTCAAGACCTGGCCCAGTTCGCTCGACAGGTCGAAAAGGTTGGCATGAGTACGCTCGCGAACGCGGTTCAAAAGCTGCTGCGATCGTCTCCCGAACAGACAGCTGATCTGCTCAAGGTTCGATACCTTTGCCAGCTATACCAAGTCGAAACATAGGAACCCGATTGACTGACAAGAGTCGTAAACAGCATCCTCGAAAGCCCTCTCCCAAGGGACGGCTGCTCATACGCAAAGCTCTTTCAACCAACCCAAATCTCTACTCCAGCGACTCTCGGTACCGCGTTAGCAGCGGCGGCAAGAAGTCGTAGCCATCGACGCCGATGACGGCGAGGAATTGCTGGCGGTGGTCGGCGATGATCAGCTGAAAGTTTTCTGGCCCTAGCTGGCCGTAGAGAATGCTGAGCAGGGCGGCGGGCTGTCGCCATTCAGCAGAGTCGATCTGGTGGAGCAGGTACATGCCCAGGCAGCCGGTGAGGACGGCTTGTTCGAGGTTACCGTCGCCCTGGTGGGCGGCGGCCAGGTTGGCAAAGTTAGAGGCCATCAGATAGCGATCGCCGATCGCCTGGGCTACCTGTAGCCCCTGCTGGAGAGAATTGATCGCGGCGGTATATTGCCCTAGCTTGAGTTGGGCAATGCCGAGGCTGTTGGCGCAGAGGGCCTGACTGGGGCGATCGCCCACCTGTTCTGAGAGCGCCAGTCCCTGTTCGAGATAGCTGAGAACGGTTTCGTACTGTTCGGTCTCTAGCAGCTGCGACTGGCCCTGGGCCACCTGACTGTAGCCTAGGTTAGCCAGAGCATTGGCCTGACCAATCGTATCGCCGCTTTGGCGGGCCAAAATCAGCGCCCGCTGGCTGTGGCCCTCGGCCGCCTCAAAGTCTTGCTGAGCGACGCAGGTGCGGCTGAGGTGGTTGAGACTGGCGATTTCGCAGGGCACATCCTGGGCCTGGCGAGAGACCTCCAGCGCCTGCTCGTGAAAGCGTTTGGCCTGGCGGTAGTTGCCCAGGGCTCGCTGGGAGTAGCCCAACAGGGTGAGAATACGGGCTTTGACCGCTGTATTGGGCACTTGCTGAAGGGGTTGATCGAGGTAATCGAGCAGGGCCCGCAGGGGTTCTCCCGAGAGCGCCGTAAACAGACCGCCGTAGAGCGGGAAGTAGCTCTGGTTGGCAAATTGCCGTAATCCCTGGAGCGCCAGCTGAAATGACCCCAGCGCCAGCGCCCGCTGCCCCTGTTCGCCCAGGCGGTTAGAAATTTGGCCCCACACCACGGCAAAGGTGAGAAAGGTGGCGATGGAGAGGCGTTTACCGGCCTGGGGGTCGTAGGGTTGGCGATCGAACCAGCTCACCAGGGCAAGCTGCAGCCGCTGCAAGACCACCCCCCAGGCCACCCAGTCGGCCACGGCTAAGGGCAGGGTGACCCCAGCGGCGGTTACGGTTTGGTGCTGGGCCAGGTCACCAAACAGCCGTTTCAGGGCCGGGTGGCTCACCACTTTGCCCCAGTGCTGCCAGGGGCCAGGGCGATCGCCCGGTTGGCTAAACCCCAGCTGTTGCCCCTGGTTATAGATCCAGCCGACGACATCGCCTTCGAGCTGCTGCCAGGCGGCCAGCCCTTGCTCTAGCCCTTCGGCTAGGGTGGCCAGGGCGGGTTGAGCCTCCGTAGCCGGGGCCGCGTCAGGTGACACAGGGGCCTGCTTGAGTGCCTGGGCCAGCTGCCCCAGTTGTTCCCTAGAGAGGGGTTGGTCGCGGTTGGGGTCGAGGGCTGCGAGCAGCTGCAAGAGGCGCTCATCGGCAGCCGCATTGAGAATGTCGGCTTCTACCCCGGTGAGGGCAGCGCTGGCCTGGTTGTCGGCCTGCCAGCGCTGCCATTCCCCCTGGATGGTGCGCAGGGCGCGTTGCTTGCGCAGGGCCTTGGCCTGCTTAAATTCGTCGCTGCCGGAGGCAAGATCGGGTTCCAGGGCGGCCAGGGTAGTCTCTAAGGCTCGCTCAAACAGTTCACCGCTGCCGGGCTCGATGCCTGCTTGCAGCCTGCGGTAGACCTGCTGCTTTGACTGAATGTTGCCCTTAAGGGTAGCGGCAACGATGTCGTCTATCAGCGCTTGGTAGGGTTGAGCCATGGGTCGCTATACCGTGCAAAACTTGAGTAGATGGGGCCGTTGCCCAAGTGTGACATAGATTTTTCTCAGCTTCAGCGCCGAGGCAGGGGCTGTCGCGAGGATGCGCTTTCTATAGACCCTTGGGGGTGGGGTAGCCTGGGAAGAACCTGTTGAATGGCACACAGTATGGGCGGGTCTGCCTGGAGTACAACCCACGCCGGGGTACATCGGCTGCTAAAACGTCGCCCGCTACTGCCTCGGGGGGCGACTGTGTTGGTAGCGGTGTCGGGCGGGCAAGATTCGGTGTGCTTGCTGAAGCTGTTGGTAGATCTGCGCCCCAAGTGGGGCTGGCGGCTACGGGTGCTCCATTGCGACCACCGCTGGCGGGGCGATTCCGCTGCCAATGCTGCGTTTGTGCAGCAGCTGTGCAACCAGTGGGAAATCGCCTGTCGAATCGTGACCGCTGAGGCTGACTACGCCACCGAAGCCGCCGCCCGCCACTGGCGCTATCGGGTGTTTGAGGAATGGGCGATGCAGGAAAACTGTACCCATGTGGCAACGGGGCATACGGCAAGCGATCGCGCCGAAACACTGCTCTACAACCTGCTGCGGGGCAGTGGCCTCGACGGTCTGCAAGCCCTGGCCTGGCAGCGGCCTTTGTCTGTTGGCAGTGCGGTATCGCTGGTGCGCCCGCTGCTAGAACTCACCCGCCAGCAGACCAGCGACTTTTGCCGCCAGTTTGACCTGCCCATCTGGGCAGATGCCACCAATCAGGACATGGCCTACGCCCGCAACCGCATTCGCCTAGAGCTGTTGCCCTACGTGAGAGACCACTTCAACCCTGGCGCAGACGCGACGCTGGCCCACACGGCGGAGCTGCTGGTTGCCGAGGTCGCGTTGCTGGAGACCATGGCGGCAGAGTTGTACGAGCAGGTTGTTGTGCCCCCGACCGAGTCAGGGCCCTGGCAAATTGCCCGATCGCCCCTGGCTGCGGCCCCCCTGGCGCTCCAGCGACGGGTCTTGCGGCGGGTGCTGCACCGGGCGATCGCCGCTCAGGTCAGCTTTGACCACATCGAAAAACTGGTGGCCCTACTCCCCGCCCCCAACGGCAGCCAAAGCGATCCCTTCCCCGGCGGGGCGATCGCCCTAGTGACGGGAGACTGGCTATTGTTGGTAGGTCAGGAGCAATAGTTTGACCCTGCTGGCCAGGTCACAGGGTAACCGCCCTAGAATGGAAGGAGTGCAGACGAGTTTGCCCAACCATGCCTTTGCCTCCTGCTGTACGCTACCGCCTGGTGCGGATGAATGCGATCGCCCGTCGGCTCCGTCACCCGGCGGTGGCGGGGTCTTTAGCGACGCTGGGGCTATTGGCGATCGCGATACCCCAGTATCTGCGTCATCCCGAATGGCGGGGCCAGTACGAACCCGCCGTTGACAATGCCACGGGTGACCCCAGCCCCAATCTAGATGCCCTATCGAGCGAAGACCTAGCCGACCTGGCCGAAATCGACAATCTAGCGCTGTTGCTCAACCAGCTCCAGCCGGTGACCTCCACCGCGCTAGACGTGGACTCCGTCGATACCAGCCGTTTAGACTTGCCCGAGGCCACTGCCGAACAGGTGACCACCAGCCCCTTTGCCCAATACCTAGAACGCTATCGGCTGCGGCTTGGCCCTACGAGCGCCAGCAGCGTCGCTAATGCCGAAGCCTCGAGCACACCGGGGCAACCGCAAGATGCGGAGACAGCCCGCCCAGCGCTGCCGCTTAGCCCGCTGCAACAGGCCCTCAATCAACGACTCAGCGCATCGCCTGATGCCGAGCCCAACTCAGAGACCGTCGAACCGGCCACACCCTCATCCAATCAGGCTGCCGACCCCAGCGGCCTAACCCCCACACCCTGGATGGTAGAAGGGTCTGTACCAGGGGTAGACCAGCGCTTCATTCGCACCACGCCACAGATGTCGCCGCCGCCCGGCACCACGGGCTACAGGGTGCCACCAGGGCTAGCCCCGGCGATTGTCTCCCCGGCTATTCCCTCATCGGCCACGGTTGATTTCGATTTGAGCAATCCGGCAGTAGCTCCAGCGGCGGGGGCAGTGCGATCGCAGCCCACCAGCCCTACTAGCACCTTCAATACCACCGCGCCGCAAACTCAGCCTGGCCCAGCCCCTTTCTCAGCCCCTAGGCCCCCGGGCGTCTACACCGGCAATGGCTACATCAACACCTTTGCCGACCCCAGTGGGCCAGTCGATTAAGGCCATTAATCGGCGTTTGACTCGGGATAGGGATCGCTAATTTGCTCAGTCTCAGGGCAGTCGTCGGAGACAGTCAGCTCAACATTGCCCCGGGGCACCGAGGCTAGACGCTTGGTGACAGCACCGATGCTCTCCAGGCGCACCATCTCTTCCCACGAACACATTTCGTCGTCTTCTTCGGTTTCGTAGCGCAAGGTAACCAGGTCGCCTTCTATATCTAAAATCTTCGCCCGCTCAATCCAACGCTGTTGATCCCGTAGAAATATCCACACATCTTGACCATCACAACAGAGTTGATAGATCTTGCGGTGTAGCATAGTCGCGGCTCCTTCACAGGTAACATCAACGCTCGGGTCACTTGGCTGGCGTAGGGAAGCGCTCTTCCAGCCCATCGGGGTTTGCTCTAGATAGAGGCTCTGCGTGGCCCCGTGATTTTGCTGTCGCTCCAACTCAACTACGCGTTAGCCATCTGGGTAGATGACCATTACTTCTGATTCTAACTAATCTTAACTTTGTACCTTAACACTCCCAGCAACATCCATTTCTCTCATATCAATGAAGATGGCACAGCGATGTAACCAGGCATACCATCGGGCTGCCCCACCGGCCTTAGGGTGAGCGCTATAGTGTAGGCGTTGTTGAAGACTGGCTTCAAGTTAAGTCAGGTAAGCTGCCGTTTTCTCCTGCGGGAGACATCGCCCTCTAGCGTCAGGCCTGCTTCAGCAACGCCACCACTTACCCTTCTTTGCCCTACCCCATGCTGCTGCACCTCTGCACCTGGCCCGAAGTTGAGGCTTACCTGACCCAATCGACTGGCCTCATTCTGCCCATTGGCTCGACTGAGCAGCACGGGCCCACCGGCCTGATTGGCACCGACGCTATTTGTGCTGAAGTTGTCGCCAAGGGAGTCGGCGAAGCGGCCAATGCCCTAGTTGGCCCCACCATTAACGTCGGCATGGCCCTGCACCATACCGCCTTCCCCGGCTCTATGACCCTGCGGCCTAGCACCCTGATTGCAGTCATTCAGGATTACCTCACGCCGCTGGTGCGCTACGGCTTTACCCGCTTCTTCTTTATCAACGGTCACGGCGGCAACATAGCCACCCTCAAGGCCGCCTTTGCCGAAACCTACACCGCTCTAGCGACTGACCATATTCCCAATGCAGGGCAGGTACGCTGCAAAACGGCCAACTGGTTTATGGCCAAGTCGGTGTACACCCTGGCGAAAGAGCTCTACGGCGACCAGGAAGGCTCCCACGCGACCCCCAGCGAAGTGGCCCTGACCCAGTACGCTTACCCCGATTTCATTAAACAGGCACCCCTAGAGCCCCAGGTTGCACCGAGGGGGCATGCCATTTACAGCCCATCAGACTTTCGGCGGCACTACCCCGACGGGCGCATGGGGTCTAACCCGGCCCTGGCTACCCCCGAGCACGGGCACCAGCTCTACGAAGCAGCGGTGAAAGAGCTAACCAGCGACTATCTGGCGTTTTTGGCGGCAGATTAGGCGCAGTTGGGGCGGCAGCTAGCGAGCTTAATTTAATCTGATTGGAGCCGATCGTAAGATGGGTGAACGATAGCCTAACCCCTATGGGCGTTGGGTTTCGTGCCTCAACCCAACCTCAAGGGAGACCACTAACTCAGCTAGTCTCTGGCCGCTTCTCAGGTTTCTCAGGTAGCCCTTAAGGTGGCCTCAGAGGGCGGTCAGGAGGGGCTCAGTCGGCCCCCGCACTATAGGACTCAAGATGAATGACCGAAACAACCCCTTGATTCCTAAAGGAGCCCCACTATGAAACGCATTGCCCTTTCTCTGCTGACCGCCGCTGTTTCCGCTACCGCTTTCGCGCCCGTTGCCGTTGCCGCCCCTGACTTCAACCAGCTGCGTCGGGAAAACCTCGAAAAAAGTGCCGTCGATTTCGACCAGCTGCGCCAAGAAAACCTCGACAAAGTCGACTTTGGCAAGCTCCGCGAAGAGAACCTGGAGAAAGGTGCCGTCGATTTTGACCAGCTGCGCCAAGAAAACCTCGACAAAGGGGACCTCGGCAAACTCCGTGAAGAGAACCTCGACAAAGTAGACTTCGGCAAGCTGCGTCGCGAGAACCTCGACAAAGGCGTTGTCGAGACCGACCAGCTCCGCCACGATCACCTGGACACCGATCTGACGATTTAGGGTTTTTCCCTAGCTAGCGCCCTCAACTCCATCCCATAGAGTTGAGGGCGCTAGTACTCTGAGGCGGAAATAACCCAGCTGTTTACTCACGCGGACACCCTTATGAGACCTGGGGTTCCCGTTCTACTTTCTGCCTTCTTACTTCTGCCTTTTGGTACTTGTCTACACAAGCTTGGTGCGTGTCCAGCTCCTGTGCGATCAATCATCTTCTCCTGGGAGGGGTTAGGGGTGGGTTGGTCTGAGCCATTGCCCAGCTTATCCGTAGAACGCAGCAGCCTTGATGTCAGCATTTTGACCCACCCCGCCGTTCGGGCACTCCTCCCAGGAGGAGGAAGTGTGATCCCGAACTGAGGTTACCCTACGCAGATCATCGCTCTACCGAGGGGAAATCCCTAGCCTTCTGCCAGGTCTTTGAGGTTTTGCAGGCCGGTTTCATAATCGCTACCCAGCATCGAATCCATCAAAAAGCCGAAGTAGGTATTGATCGGCTGCTTCAGCGTCGGCACGCCCTCGCGCATGTCGGTGTCGAGCGACCAGACCACGCGGGTCTGGTCGGCTTCGGGTTGCAGCGTAAAGTGGGCATCGGCTTTGCCCATGTCGCCAAGCTCAAGGTGCGTTTGCAGAGATTTGGGCGCATCCATGGTCACGATGGTTTGGGTGCCTTTACCCACCTGGGGGTTTTCGCTGGCCCAGGTCATGGTTTGATCCACACCGCTGCCGCTGATGGTCATCTCGGCGTTGGGGTCGAGTTTGGCCCAGGGCGACCAGTCATCCCAAGCGTGGAAGTCGCTGATCAGGGCGTAGACCTGCTCGGGGGGCGCATCGACGAGGATGTCGCGCTCGACGTGGACGGTGCTGGGCAGCAGGTAGCCGCCTGCGACGACCAGCGCAATCAGGACAACCAGAAAGCCAACAAATTTTTTCAGCAGATTCATGGGGCGATCTCCCGGTGTGTGAATAGGGGGCATGGGGATAGCAATACGCCCAAAGTTTAGCCTGGGCAGATGGGAGCTAGGGTAAGTCGGGGTTGAGGGTTGGTTAAACCGTTATCCATATCAATCTCGTGTTGAGGGATGGGGATTTTTCCGGGCGGAGGACCAGGCTTTTGCCGGGGTTGGCTAGGTTTGAGGATGGCCTGGGGAGCAGTGCCCCGCAATGCCTTGGCATGCCTGCGCATCTACAAAACCACCGCCTGCATTGGCAATGCAGGGCGATGACATCGTAAAACCGTAGGTGGTTATCTTAATGCGGGGTAGTGACATAACCTCAATTCGGGATAACGCCGTCCCCTCCTCTGGAGGGGTGCCCGGAGGGCGGGGTGGGTCAAAACTGCTACAGAGAGTAATCGGCTCAATACGGTGAAGTTCTGCTGATAGCCTCGATTGACCCACCCCTACCCCTCCCAGCAGGGGACAGTAAGCTTGCTTTAGCAGGAAAATTTCTTATCCCGAACTCAGGTTGACATAGGATTGCAGTGTGTTAACACGCCATAACCACCCCGTGACATAACAATGCGGGTTGCGATTATGCCGAAACCACCCATTGACATGGCATAACCACGGCTGGATCTAACTAAACCAGCCGTGGCGATCGCATTACCATAGGCACTAACCCTTCTGCGGCCCCGGCCATGGTTTCCGACTTCGAGATTCTGCGCAGCATTTATAACGCCTTCGACCCCTTTGAGCCGCTGCCCGCAGGCGATCCGGTCTATGTGAATTGCAGCGCAGTGCGGGGCGAAGAAAACATCCTTATCGACGTGGGGCGGCAGATTACCTATTCAGACCGCATTACCCACCAGCTCTACACCGGCCATCGCGGTGCGGGCAAATCGACCGAGCTGCTGCGGCTGAAGGATTCGCTAGAGAAAGACGGCTACCACGTTGTCTACTTTGCCGCCGAAGAAGCCGACATCGACCCCGAAGACGCCCAATATACGGACATTCTGCTGGCCTGCACCCGCAACCTGCTGAAAGATTTGCAGGGCGACCAGAAGCCAATCCAAAACTGGCTTCAGTCGCGCAAGCGCGAGCTGGTGGATGCCATGCAGAGCGAAGTCGGCTTCGATAGCCTCAATGCTGAGGTACCCTTCAGCAAACTGACCACCACGCTCAAGGTCAGCCCCACCGCCCGCGCCCAAATTCGCAAAATTGTCGAGCCGCACACCCCCTCATTGATTGAGGCGCTGAATACGTTTATTACCGAGGCGATCGCCCAAACGCCCCAGCAAACCACCCACAAGCTGGTGCTGATTGTCGATAGTCTGGATCGCATTCCACCCATTTTGCGGGAAAACGAACCCAGCAACCACGAGCAAATCTTTGTAGACCGCAGTGAGCAGCTCAAGCTGCTGAACTGCCACGTGATCTACACGGTGCCAATTTCGCTGGTATATTCCGGCCGCGCTCCCGACCTGCGCGACATCTACGACGCCGAAATTCAGGTGTTGCCGATGGTGATGGTGCGCGACCAGGTGGGCAACGTCTGTGAGCCAGGGCTAGAGATTATGCGCGAACTGGTGCGCCAGCGGGTATTTCACGCAGCTGGGGTTAGCGCTGACAAGCAACTGGTGGGCGATATCTTTGACGCTGCCGAAACCCTCGATCAGCTCTGCCTGATGAGCGGTGGCCACATGCGCAACCTGATGCTGATGGCCCAGGAGGCGATTAAGCAGACCACGGCGTTGCCGATTGGCAAAAAGGCGGTGCGGTTGGCGATTACCAAGGCCCGCAATACCTACCGCAATGCGGTGTATGAACCCCAGTGGCCACTGCTGGCCAGGGTGTGGCAGACCAAAGAAATTCTCAACGACGAGGCCCACCGCGAGCTGCTGTTTAACCGCTGCATTTTGGAATATCGCTACATTGATGACGAGGGTGAGATTGTCTGCTGGCGCGATATTCACCCGCTACTGCGCGGCGTGAAGGAGTTTCAGGCGGCATTAGATAAGATAGAACCATCACCCCCAACCCCGTAGGATGGGCAAAGCGAAGCGTGCCCATCATCTAATTCCACCCCCTAATAGACCGATGGGCACGGGCGAGGCCCTTTGCCCATCCTACAAATTTTTATGGCGAAACCCGAGCTAACGGAATGGGATGACGACCTCGCCGCATCGCCGGAGGAGGAATACGACGCGCTGGTGCGGGCACTCCAGTGGACGAAGGGGTTTGGCCTGCTGTTTGTGCAGTGCTCGCCCGCCGATGGAGAGCGGCTGATCGCCCGCGTGCGCGACGACCTGACCGACAAAACCGTGGACGTGCTGCGCCTGGAAGACGAAATTGACGACCTGTACGAAACCGTCAAGGCGCTGCCCGACATCGACAATACCAACGTGCTATTTGTCACCGGGCTGGAAAAGTCGCTGGTGCCCTACATAAAACCCGGCTACGGCAGCGAGGGCGACTACTACGCCAAAGACACCGTGCCCAAGCTGCTCGGCAAGCTAAACCTGCAGCGCGAAAAGTTTCGCGAAACCTTTGGGCTGTGCTTTGTGTTTTTGGTGCCGCCCTACGCGATGAAATATCTGATTCGCCGTGCGGCAGACTTTTTCGACTGGCGATCAGGCGTATGGGAGTTTGTGGGGTCGGCAGAGGAAGTGCAGCAAGCCGCGCAACGCATTTTGCAAGAAGGCGACTATGACGAATACCTGAGCTGGACACCTAAACAGCGGCGAGAACGCATGCTCGAAATCGACGATCTGCTGGCTGACGATAACCACTCAGCAGGTGAGATTAGCCGCCTGCGCTTTGAGCAAGGGAACATCTGTGCTGCCGATCAGCAATTTGAATGGGCGATCGCCAGCTATGACGCCGCCCTGGCCATCAAACCCGACAAGCACCCAGCGCTCTACAACAAAGGGAATGCGCTGCGTAACCTGGGCCGCTATGAGGAGGCGATCGTCAGCTATGACGCCGCCCTGGCCATCAAACCCGACAAGCACCCAGCGCTCTACAACAAAGGGAATGCGCTGCGTAACCTGGGCCGCTATGAGGAGGCGATCGTCAGCTATGACGCCGCCCTGGCCATCAAACCCGACGATCACCAAGCGCTCTACAACAAAGGGATTGCGCTACGTAAGTTGGGTCGCCATGAGGAGGCGATCGCCAGCTATGACGCCGCCCTGGTCATCAAACCCGACAAGCACCCAGCGCTCTACAACAAAGGGATGGCGCTGGGTAACTTGGGCTGCTACGAAGAGGCCGTCGCCTGCTATGACGCCGCCCTGGCAATCAAACCCGACGATCACGACGCGCTCAACAACAAAGGGATTGCGCTCCAAAAGCTGGGTCGCAATGAAGAAGCAATCATAAGCTTGTTGAAGGCACTTGAATTAAGGCCAAAGCTAACATGGAGAGAAAGACTACAGCGTTTTATTTTTCGCATTGTCTCAATTATCAAGCCTGCTAATCAGTAACGAGATAACATACTTACCTTATTCATAAACTACACATTCAAAAGTCAGCTCCTATGACCCCAACTATCAGCCTGCAAATCACCCTAGACTCTCTCATTCAGGCGGTGACTTCCCTTGATATCGACGCTAAACGACATCTGCTCGACATCATCGAGCAGCAGATCTTTGAAGCTGAAGAAGCCAGCTACGAAGAAGACGCTGATACCAAAGCTGAGATTGATGCCGTTAAACTCGAATATCAGCAAGGTGAGTTTATGACCATTGATGACTTCATCCAAGCTCAGTCTACCTAAGCCGTGAGAGTTTTATGGCTTATCTCGTCCTCGTTTCTAAGTCAGTGCAGAAACAAATTAACCAACTGCCTGTCTCAATCAAGGCTAAAGTTCAAGAGAAGCTCATTGCGCTGAAATCGGAGCCGCGCCCTTCTGGAGTTGTCAAACTGAAGGGCTATGAACATCAATACAGACTGAGAATTGGGGACTATCGCATAGATATGAAATCTTGGATAAAGAGCTGAAGATAGAAATCTTGCAGTGTAAACACCGAAGAGAGGTCTACAAAAATAACTAGTCAGCGGTACCGAGGTTTATATCAAGAAAATAGGTAACGCTATAGTCCTGCTTAACAAAGACAATCCCTGGCAATCCCTTTTTGATAGCCTCGAACAATTTACAGATGACTTTATGGAGAGCCGCGAACAGCCTCCAATAATCGTGCCTACGCCCTAATCTTCTGCCAAATGGATTGCAGCAGGGCTGACCAATCTGCGGGCGCAATATCAAACGCATCGGCCTGGTTGAGGCAGTGGTAGGCCAGCTTATCAACCGCCAGCCGAGCCAATAGCTCCGGCGTTTGACCGCCCGGCCAGTAAAAATCAAAATCTTCCCAATAGATCAGGTCGTAATCATAAAAGCCGTGTTCATTCAAGAAATGGCTGGCCCTCAGCACCTGCAAGCGATGGGTAAACACCTTTTCGCCCGATCGCCGACTGAGCTGCCGCGCTTGCCTCTCCTCCTTGGCCCTGGGCGAGTCTGAGTTGGGTAGCGGGCCTAAAAAGTCGAGATAGATGTGGAGATCGTCGCTGGTCTTGCGGATGACAGACTTCGTAGAATTTAGGTCGGTTCGCTTGGGGGCATAGATCCAGCTGCGCACCGCCCTGGGGGTGTCTCGACCCTCGACCAGCGAGATAATGCCAAATTCGCCATGGACAACCTGCATCGACGTAAAAGGTTTTTTAATCGACTCGGCTTGATTGGAACGCCACCAGAGAAAGCGGCGAATAAAGCCCAGGGCGTCTTCTAAAATGCGATCGAATATCATCGAGACCTAGCTTCACTACGTTTTAATCAACAAGAGCATCTGACTGGCCCCCAGGCACAGAGCATTGCGGTTTACTCCATTGCAGGAGCCTGAGCCGTTATGCGTTGCCTACTCAAAGTGCCCAGCCAGCCAGGCACTATAAATAGCGCAGCACCAGAACTTGGTTAGAATCTAAGGCCGCTGGGCGCCGCGATCGCTATGGCGCTGGCCGCAACCAGTTGGGGTTGATCAAGCTGGTCAGCATATGGTCTTGCCACTGGCCATTAATAAAGAGGTAATCTTTGGCCCGACCTTCAATCTGAAAGCCCAACCGTTTCAGCACGTTGGCGCTGCGGTAGTTATGGGGCATGTAGTTAGCCATTAGACGATGCAGATTGAGTTCATCAAAGGCGTAGGCAATCAGTCGTTGCGCCGCCTCGGTCATGTAGCCCTGGCCCTGGTGCCGGGCCGACAGCCCATAGCCCAGGGTGGCCCCATGCAGGGCTCCCCGCACAATGGCGTTGAGGTTAATGGTGCCAATCACCTGGGTGGGGGCTGTCTGCAAATAGATCAGCAGCTTCACCGCCTGCCCCTCAAAAAACTCTTGGTGGCGCGCGGTCAAGACCTGCTGCCAAAAGTCGTGGGTATAGAAACCGTTGGGGCGCGGGGGCTCAAAGGGTTCGAGGTAGGCGCGATTGACTCGGTAGTAATGCAAAATCGCCGGGATGTCGTCGGTTGTGCCCAGGCGCAACACCAGGCGCTGGGTCTTGAGTTCGGGTCGTTGAGTTACCATCGCTGCCCATAGAAGTGGCCCACCCAGGTCTGAGTTAAGCAATAGAAAATCATCCTGCGGTGAGGAAGGCATTGCTATGGTGCCATAGGGGGATGGAGATGGGTGGATAAGGGAGATGGGGAAGGTG
>NZ_JADEWX010000367.1 GCF_015207395.1 Nodosilinea sp. LEGE 07088 | reverse complement strand
CTGGACAGTGGGAAGTTCTCTGTCCAGTGACGAGCCGCCAAGAAAAACGGACATGGGTTAAGTCAAACGACCCGTCATGCCCGAAACTGGCTGATATAGAACGTTTCAGCCAGCAATATTATGGAGCTATCCCAGCGTCTTGAGCAAATTTTAGGGGAACTCCGCCCAGTCTTTAGCCGAGAGGCCACCTTTGGGTGGTTCGTCCTTCTGGTGTGGGGCATCCTGCTCAATACTCAACCGGCGGCAGTGACCAGTTATGTGAATGCCTTGGGTTTGAGCGAGGCGGTTTATCAGCAGGCGTTGCATTGGTTTGAGTCCAGCGCGTTTAGTGTCCACGGGCTCTGCCAACGCTGGGGGCAATGGCTGAGCCAGCATGCCAACGGGTACCGGATCAAGGGGGAACGGGTGTATGTCGGAGATGGCATTAAGGTGGCCAAAGAGGGCCGTAAGATGCCTGGAGTGAAGCGTCTGCATCAAGAATCCGAGGATGTCAGTAAACCAGAATGGATTCGAGGACACTACTTCAATGCCCTCAGTATCTTGCTCAGTGCTGGTCAGGCCTGCTTTGCCGTGCCACTCATCCTGCAACTCCATGATGGCCTCACGACACAAGCACCTCCAACCAAAGTGAAGTCTAAAGCGAAAAAGACGACCCTCGTCACCAAGATGGCCGACCTGTGTACGACCTACGCTGAGCGGGGGAGCTATGTTGTTTTGGATGCCTATTTTGCCTGTGCTCCCGTCTTAAACCGGTTCCGCCGCCATTCCCTGCATTTGATTAGCCGAGTGCGCTGTTCTACTGTAGCCCGTGCACCCTTTGCGCTAGTCACGACCGTTAAGGGGCGGGGGCGTCCGCGCCAATGGGGCAGCAAGGTGAAACTGCAAACCCTGTTTGCCCCCATTGACCAGTGCCACCAGGCTCAGGTGTGGCTGTATGGTCAACTCACAACGGTGTATTACCAGTGCTTTGAGTTTCATTGGGATAGCCCTAAGACACCGGTCTTGTTTGTCCTCACCCAACTGCCAAACGGAAAACAGCTGATTCTACTCTCGAGTGATCTGGGCTTGAGTGGCCCCGAGGTGATTGCGGCCTATGGCTTGCGGTTCAAAATTGAGGTGACCTTCCGCACGCTGGTTCACCTGTTGGGAGGCTTTGCCTATCGCTTTTGGGTGAAGGCGATGAAAACCGCTCCCACCTGGCCGACTAATCTCAACTTGGCCGACTACCCAGAATCGGTTCAAGCCCGAATCCTGGCTAAGGTCGAGGCGTTGGAGCGATTTATCAATCTCAATGCGATTGCCTTGGGGCTCCTCCAGGTTCTGGCGCTCGAATTCCCCACACAAGTCTGGTCCCATTTCCCCCGGTGGTTTCGCACTCTGCCGAAGCATGGCTACCCGAGTGAGCGGATTGCTCAACTTGCACTGCAACGTCACGCCCAAGGGCTTTTTCCCAACAGTCCGCCCACTCTACTTTTGTCTAAATTCATCGCCGCTAAGCTAGACTCCTGCCCCAGCGCTGGTGCACCTGACTTGGCGGCCTAGAAATCCAATCAAGAACTTAGGACTGCCCAG
>NZ_JADEWX010000160.1 GCF_015207395.1 Nodosilinea sp. LEGE 07088 | reverse complement strand
AGTTATGGACCGACTGGGCACTCCAACTGATAGCGCTCAAACCCCATAAACATCGCTATTTTCAGCGTGGTCTCTATGCTCTATCCCTGATGCAGCAAGCTCTTTAGGTACGTTGTCACCCGTTAAGGGGCTGTGGGGAACATTTACCCCCTCATCCCCTAACCCACCTTCTGCTCTACCCCGAACCCTACCAGGGCCAGGGTGTCCATCGGCTCGCCCTCAGCGGGGCGCCTGTAGTTGAGAATGCGGCGAATGCGCATGGTGGGGTTAACCAACAAAATAGAATCCACCGAAACCACACGGGTGTAGGGCGTAGTCATCAATAGCTCGCGGTTGCTCTGGTCGTAGGTGAAGGTGGAGATAATGGGGCGATCTTCTTCGTAGGCGCGATCGCGCAGATAGTCCCCGCTCAGCACAGTGCCCTGCTGAGATTTAGGCACAAATAAAGCCCGCAGTTCTTGGGAAACTTCTTCGCCCTTGTCAGACACCGTGTGGAAGGCCAACTGAAAACCAGGCAGCTGATCGATGTTATCGACCTCGCCATAGCTGTTGTCGGCCAGCACCTTGCGTCGCAGTTCAGCGGTAATGGCTTCGACTCGGAAATCGGTGTGCGATCGCTCTACATCTCGCTGAGCGATGTAGTGATAGGTGCGTTCAATGGCCCAATGACCGATACAGCAGTCAAAAAAATAGGTGATGTCGGCTAAGTCCATAGCGCTGACCTCAGAGCATGCTTGGCAGTTCTTAAGGTACCAGGGTTTGCCAATGCCCTGACCGCCGCACCCGAGGGTGGGGTCAAAAAATCGCCTTCCCAAGCCCTTCGTTAAGTATTAATGCTTACAGATTCTTCCGGTGAACTGCGTAGGATAGGCGGCAAGCTCAAGCCCCTACCCCTACGGGGTAATTGTCGGGCCTCTCCCTTACCACTATGATGGAGAGATGCGAGGTTAAGAAATTTAACAATTCCCTCTCTCGGATTGACTTTCATTACCTTATGCCCTGCCTGGATAATTGACTATGCCTTTTTCCACCGACATCGCCCGCATTTTAGCTGAGCCCCTAGTCCTGGCGTTCTTTCGAGAAACTGCCGGAGAATGGCTCTCAGAGCGACGTTACTACACGCTAAAAAGTGGCGAAACCCAGGAAGTCGTTAGCCAAATCTCCATCGAGTTTCTCGAGGCTGGCGCGCCTCAGTTGCTACAACTCGCCGACCTGCATCAGACTGACCCTCGCCAACCGCTGCTCTGCGGTACCACTGTGTCGTGGGAGAGCGACTACGTCGGCACCGGCAAAAAGCCGGTGGTGGGCAGCACCGTCTTTGGCGTCCGAGGCACCACACTGTATCGCGATCGCGGGTTCGCCACGTCTAAGCCGGTAACGGCTCAATATCATTTCAACGACAACCGCACCCTGGTGCTCAAGACCCAGTACAACAACTCCAGTTTTGAAGAAGAGATTCGCTTGATTGGTCAGCGTTACCGCACGCGCCAAACGGTTATTTCTCGCGCTGGAGAAGAAATCATGATTGGGCAATACCTAGAAACTCGGCGCTAGGCGCAACCCCTAGACTCCCGCCAGATGGGTAAAGAGCGCAACCCCTCGTCCAGGTATCGCCGAGGGCCAATATGAGTCAGCCCCAATTCATCTATCCAAACTTACGGTAGGAATAGCCTAGCGCAAGGCTTCGACCACCACAGGGCTAACGAGTCCCCAGTGGGGAGTTCCTTGGCCGGTGGTCAGGCTGACCCAGCCCAGCCCTTCACTGGTGCCCACCCAGAGTTTATTGCCGGTATTGGGTGAAATCGACAGAATGCGGCTGGAGGGTAGTGAGGGTACCTCTCCCAGCAGTGCTCCATTGTCGGGGTTGAGCTTAAATAGCCCGCTCGTGGTGCCAACCCACACGCTCCCAGCCTGATCAAACTCAATGGTTTTCACGCTGCGGCTCCGCATCGATCCTACCGATCGCACCAGTTCAGCGCGTACTGGGTCGACCACGAATAGGCCGCTGGCGGTGCCTACCCAGAGGTTTCCCCTCGGCCCCAGAGTCAGCGCCTGAATGGCGCCCCCTGGCAAGTTATCGACCTCGTCGATGGGGCGGGCGCTGGCCGTATTGATCTTCGTCAGGCCGTTCAGGGTGCCCACCCAAAGATGATTGTTGCCGTCGAGGGCTAGGGCATTGGCGCTCACACCGGGCAGCCGCTGCACGGTGGTCATCAGCAGACCGCGATCGGGGCTGATCATCGCTAGGCCGCGATCGGTACCGGCCCAGAGAAAACCGCGACTATCTATTAATAATGACAGCACCCGGTTTGAGGGCAGCTGAAAATTTTGAGCAGTAATAGCGTTGGTACGAGGGTCAACCCTCGCCAGTCCGTCGAAGGTGCCGACCCATACCCGCCCCACCCGGTCTTGGGCCAAGGACTCAATCGTGCGACTGGGAATGCGCACCTGTTGTAACACTCGCCCACTCTCTGGATCAATGCGCGAGAGGCCCGCCCAAGAACCTACCCACAGGTCACCGGTAAAGTCGGGCTGGAGCGCGGTGACCCGATAGTCGTTGGTGATGGGGGCTTGGGCAAGGGGGCTCGGCAGCGAGGTCGGGCCGACCGCTGGGGGCAGGGGGTAAACCCCTCCGGAGGCAAGCGTTAGCGACGATAGAAGCAGCAGGCTTAACATAATCTCTCCCCACGGTTTGCGATCACGAGCAACAGCCCCTAATAGATTGCTCCTTAAGGCTTTAGAGCACCTCAAGCGTTACAGTATATCGACAATCCCAGGGGGTGGCGTGGCGATCTATAATTTGTTGCCCAGCACTCCTTGGGCACAGAATAGGGCTAGCTTCAAAGAACTTGAAGAACCCACACCTTGGTTCACCTACATTCATAACTTAAGGTTATGAATGTATACAGATCTTCCAAAATTAAACTTATCCATTCGCTGATAGTATGCTAAAGCATAAGGTAATGAAGAATACTTAAAGCACTTGCAGGGCAACTGTTTTGGGAGTTGCTTTGGTGTCTTTTCTATCGTCTTGGTTTGACGTGGACATCTGAGTGGGGCTCGGGCCGAGCAAAGGCTTCCTTTACATAAGGAGGCTTCTTTGTGCGCGGTCGGGCCGCAGAGGTTCGCTTGAGGGATTTCTTAGATTCACAGGAAGGGAGATATGTCTTACTCTCAGACAACGACTCAATCAAAAGCTGGATACAGCGCCGGGGTTAAGGACTACAAACTGACCTACTACACTCCAGACTACACACCTAAAGATACGGACATTCTGGCGGCGTTCCGGATGACTCCACAGCCCGGCGTTCCTCCCGAGGAGTGTGCGGCGGCTGTGGCCGCTGAGTCCTCGACGGGTACCTGGACCACGGTATGGACTGACCTCTTGACCGATATGGATCGGTACAAGGGTCGCTGCTACGATATCGAGCCCGTGCCCGGTGAAGACAATCAGTACATCTGCTATGTGGCCTACCCCCTCGACCTGTTTGAGGAAGGCTCGGTCACCAACCTGCTGACCTCTCTGGTCGGTAACGTGTTTGGGTTTAAGGCCCTGCGTGCCCTGCGTCTCGAAGACCTGCGCGTTCCTGTGGCTTACCTGAAGACTTTCCAAGGGCCTCCCCACGGCATTCAGGTAGAGCGCGATCGCCTCAACAAGTATGGTCGCCCGCTGCTGGGCTGCACCATTAAGCCCAAGCTGGGTCTGTCGGCTAAAAACTATGGCCGGGCCGTGTACGAGTGCCTACGCGGTGGTCTCGACTTCACCAAGGATGACGAGAACATCAACTCGCAGCCCTTCCAGCGCTGGCGCGATCGCTTCCTGTTTGTAGCCGATGCGATCCATAAATCCCAGGCTGAAACCGGTGAAATCAAGGGTCACTACCTCAACGTCACCGCTGCCACCTGCGAAGAGATGCTGAAGCGGGCTGAGTACGCTAAAGAACTCAACATGCCCATTGTCATGCACGACTTCCTCACCGGGGGCTTTACCGCCAACACCACCCTGTCCCACTGGTGTCGCGACAACGGCATGCTGCTGCACATTCACCGCGCCATGCACGCGGTGATCGACCGCCAGAAGAACCACGGTATCCACTTCCGGGTGCTGGGCAAGTGTCTGCGTATGTCGGGCGGTGACCACATTCACACTGGCACCGTGGTGGGCAAGCTGGAGGGCGACCGGGCCGGCACCCTGGGCTTTGTAGACCTGCTGCGTGAAAACTACATCGAGCAAGACAAGTCTCGCGGTATCTACTTCACCCAAGACTGGGCCTCCATGGGCGGCGTCATGGCCGTGGCCTCCGGTGGTATCCACGTGTGGCACATGCCCGCGCTGGTCGAAATCTTCGGCGATGACTCGGTGCTGCAGTTTGGTGGGGGTACTCTGGGCCACCCCTGGGGTAACGCACCCGGTGCGGCTGCTAACCGCGTCGCCCTCGAAGCTTGCGTTCAGGCCCGTAACGAAGGCCGTGACCTGGCCCGCGAAGGTGGCGACATCATCCGCGAAGCTTGCAAGTGGTCGCCTGAACTGGCCGCCGCCTGCGAACTGTGGAAGGAAATCAAGTTCGAGTTCGATACCGTTGACACCATCTAACGCTGCGATCGGGTGCTGCGGTACTCGATTTGGGGCGGCTGGGGTGGGTTGGCTAGTCCGGCGATCGCAGGCTCTCAAAATCCTTGAGAATGCTGCCTAAGTTACCGAATCTTTCCATCATTCGGGCTTAGATCGGGGCTACCAACCGCCCTTGGGCGGGGGTCTACGTCAATCGTTCGAGAGCCACCGATGGACCTTAAGCAATCGGCTAAAGACACCGCTAAGGTGCTCACTAGCTACCTGACGTTTCAGGCTGTGAAAACAGTGCTGAATCAGCTAAAGGAAACCAACCCCGCCGATGCCTACTGGCTAAATACCTTTTCGACTAAAGAAGCGCTTCAGGATGGCGAAGCTTACCTGAACGTGCTCCTGAGGGAGAAGGCCGATCTGGCCATGCGAATTATGACCGTGCGGCAGCACATTGCGGAGGGTATCTGCGAGTTTCTGCCCGAAATGGTCGTAACTGGCATCCAACAAGCCAATATGGAGCATCGCCGCCAACATTTAGAGCGTATTACTCAGTTTGGGAATGCCGACCGCGCAGTGGATTCTGACTATTCTGGGGACGCCGACGTACCTCATGAATCTACCGCTGATGCCGACCCTCCCGCCGCCGAGTAGCCTCAAATACGCCAGCGATAGCGCTTTTCCGTTTAGTTCACGGCTCAGCCGATTCTAAATTAGTTAACCCAGCGAGGAATCATGAAAACTCTGCCTAAAGAGCGTCGTTTTGAAACGATGTCCTACCTGCCCCCTCTGACCGATGCTCAGATTGAGCGGCAAATTGCCTACATTCTCAAACAGGGCTATTTCCCGGCCATCGAGTTTGACGAAGAGTCGAACCCTGAGACCTACTACTGGACCATGTGGAAGCTGCCCCTGTTTAACGCCACCTCTACCCAGGAAGTGCTGAGTGAGGTTCAGGCCTGTCGCTCTGAGTACTCCAACTGCTACATCCGGGTAGTGGGGTTTGACAACGTTAAGCAGTGCCAAATTGCCAGCTTCATCGTGCACAAGCCCGGGGCTAGCAGCGGCAGCTCTTATCGCTACTAAGGTCTTTCCTGTAACGGGTTAGGCAACGACACAAAAGACGGAGAGGAGTTCCTCTCCGTCTTTTGTGTTTTGGAGTGCTGCTGAGTTGAGTCAGGTTTTGTACCCAACCCTGTTTGGTTACACCTCTGATGCTTGCGATCGCTCGCAGCGGCTTTTTTACCGAGGCAGCTTTGTCATTACTGTCCTGCTTCGAAGATCTGGTTGGCCGTTAGCCGCAAATTGGGAAACCCTGGCGAGCATGGAGCTCGTACCGCCCGGTTTCTGGCAACCAGGCCAAAAACTCTTGCCCGCTCATGGGTTGCTGAGATAATGCCTGAACCATGGGTTTGACTCATAGAGGCATGGGCTAAGTTGGCTAAATTTCTCATCAACGACCAGCATAGCCTTCAGCTTGATTCTACAATCTGGACTTAGCCTAGCGATCGCCACAGATAGCCAAAAGCTGATGATCGAGCTCAGATAGGGTTGCGATCGCATGCATCCCATCCAGCTGAATCGACGTGCCGCCGCCACCAACACTGGCTACAGCCGTATCCCCAGCCAAGGCAACAGAATAGAGAGTTTCTGTCTGGTCATAGGCATTGGTAACCACCAGATTGAGGGCGCTACCACCCACGGTGCCGCGCACGCAGTCAAAGGATGATGAGGGCTGGTACACAGCTCCATTCAACTGTCCGTTAGTAGCCTCAAACACCAGATAGACCGCGCCAATAGTATTAGTCACAGGCGATTCGCCATAGAGATAGGTGCCATTGGCCAGAACTGGAGTGCTGCCTATGGCACCCTGGCCAGCCATAGCAGCTAGGCCAACTACTGCTGCCGTTGCCGTTGCCAATCGTCCTAGGCTAGTCTGAATGCGGTGCCTCCAGGAAAGGGACTCGGGTTGGGTAACAAGCTGGGGGGAAGAAGCCATGACGGGGGGGTTCACGCGACATATTTAATATCCCGCGACGGGTAGATAGACGTGGTGATAGACCTCCAGAACTCAGGTGATATCGGTAGGGTGAAGGTGTGATCTAGATCAGTCTGACGGTCAATATTCATGCAAAAAAGAGGAAGGAGCGTCGGCTCCTTCCTCTGAGTTATGGATTTAAAGGGTTGGAATAACTGGCCCTAAGCCTCTTCAAGGCGAGCGTAGAAAACACCCTGAACCTTGATATCTACCGGCTCAGCTGTACCCATATCGGTATCAGAAGGCTGCTCGGCTTCAAAGGTGCCAGCGATTTCGCCAGAACTGCCATCAATCTTCGAAACCCGCAGAGACATATGTCCCTGGCCAATATCGAAGGCTTTGGTATTCTCCTTTACATACTCTTCACTATCGCCGCTGGCAGGCAACGCTACAGCCGTATCGTAGCCAGTCGCCAAGCCACGACCTTTCGGGTCGAGGAAGTTAGAAGTGCGATAGGAAGGGACTTTGTAGTCACCTTCAAAGTCAGTAGAGGTGGTCAAAGCGTTTTGCCCGGGCTGAGACTGAGCCATCAACCCCTTGACGGTAAACAGGAACGGCTCCTGCTGTCCGCCCGGAAGCTGTACCGTGATGGCCTGAAAATCCATGCCGCCCTTTTCAGCGAACAGTAGGCTACCGTCGGGCTGGAGAGATACATCACCGCGCACCTGGTCAAGGCTAGACGTGTAGCGAGTCAGCACCTTGCCCGGCACATAGGAGGCTTCTTGGCGCTTGGAGGCTTCTTCCTTGACGAAGTAAGCAGTAGGCTCAATACACATACCTACCAGTTTATAAGTCTTGCCATTCTCGAGGGGAATGCTGCCTCGGGTCATTTCAGAAAGCTGGGGGCACTTATTGGCTAGGCCGGTGTTTCGAATCTGGTCATAGGTTAAAGGCACACTACTGGTGGCACTGGGCGCTTCGCTACAGGCTGTCAGTACACTCAGACAGATGGCCAAGAACGCAACTAAGAGGGCGCGATACCTCATGGTCTACCTCAAAATTTAATATGTAAAAGGCGCTGTCAAACTAGTCAAATAATTGCGACAGCCAACGGCTCTGGGCTGCTATGGCACCAACTAGAATGTCCCCGGCGCGATAAACCCTGGGGACACATCTTTGACCGCCGCGAGCAATTCGGAGTCATCTCCGCCTTAAACCGCGCAACAACGCTAGGTTTGCCCTCAGCCAGTAGAGCCTCAAGTAAGCATTCTACATGGCTCTGGATCTCTTTCCTATTAATCTGAGGCCTTGGAACCCCATAGAGCACCCCAGGAGAACCAATCCAGATAGCCTCGGCATCCTTAGATAACCCCATCAGAGCTTTACAAATTCTTGGAGTAGCCTTCATGGGTGGGCAGATAGCATTAAGCTGTTTGACAAATTCTGTGCTTGTTCTATGGCTCATTACCCTCCCACCGATCGCAGCAGCCCCCTCCCGGAGGATTTAGACCAGTTATCTCAACGTATCGACCAAGCCGCTATCAAACGCCAGGGCCATAGCACTGATTTGCTGGCACTGCTACGGCTGCTAGAAAAACATCACCGCGATATTTGTGAAACGCTTTTTTACGACGCTTTACCCGATAACCGCCAACACCTGTACGCCATGCTGAGGGATATTGAGATCAATGGCGGCTGGCCTTACATTCAACGCATGAAGCTCCAGGCACTACTGGCCAATATCCCTGATTTAGACCTAGAGGCGACATTTTCTAGATCTGGCCCATCGTTAGAGGAAGACAAGTTCCCAGCCCGAGATGCCTAGGCCAATTCAGCGCTTCGCAGAGGAAACCGTGATCGGCCCGCCGAATTTCGCTATGATGTCTTCCTTAACAGGGATTTCACCGAGTGGCGCAGCTCAAAGCCGCTGCCCTGTCTAATGTTTGTTGATTTTAAAGACAATACGCGACACCTAGGCACGGTAAATCATCTCTATGGCTAGCCTTTTTTTTACTGCCAAAGCCCATGGTTTGCTACTGCGGTGGATCCGCCCGCTTCTATACCACGGCATTGCCTTGACCTCTGGGTTGGTAGCCTTGGGGGTGTTGCCGATTGCAGAAACAGGGCAAGCTTGGGCACTCAATGCCTACTGCCAGGTCACCCAAGCCGATGCCCTAGCCAAAGAGAATTTGCGCAAATCTGCCCTCAGTGGAGATAGCACAGCGCAGGAACAGTATCAGGCGATGGTACGCCAGCATACCGAAGCACTTCGCCAGTGCCGCAGTAGTACTTGGCCCCAGCGCCAGGCGGTGTGGGTGAGATTGTATCCCTGCGACCTACAGCCTGGCATTTTAGATGCCCTGTTTGATCGCATGGTTAATCTGGGCTACAACGAGGTCTATGTCGAGGCATTCTATGGCGGTCAGGTACTACTGCCCCAGGCCGACAACCCGACAGTCTGGCCTTCGGTGGTGCAGGCCGCAGGCTATGAGCGTCGCGATCTGCTGGCAGAGGCGATCGCCACGGGACGGCAGCGAGGGCTGCGGGTGGATGCTTGGGTATTTGCCCTCAATTTTGGCTACTCCTATGGGTTGAGGACTGACCGCCAGCAGGTACTGGCCGTCAATGGCCGTGGCCAAACCACCTACAGCTATGCTAAAGAAGGGGCCTCAAGCAACCCCGATGAGGTGTTTGTCGACCCTTACCACTCCCAAGCCCAGGCCGACTATGCCAGCATGCTGGGAGCTGTGCTGCGCCGTCAGCCCGACGGTGTGCTGTTTGACTATGTGCGCTATCCCCGCGGGGTTGGCCCCAACTCAGTGGCTGATAGCGTTGACGATCTGTGGATCTATGGCCAAGCCTCCCGCGATGTCTTCTTTCAGCGGGCAGTCAACCAGCAGGGTCTAGAACTAATGCGTCGTTATATCAGCCGTGGTCATCTGATCGATAGCGACATTCAAGATGTGCGCAATCTCTATCCCAACGAACCGGAGCCGCTATGGCAGAGTCGTGTCCCCTCGCCACCCCTACAAGCAGACCAAGAGCGGCCCACCCCAGCTAGCCTCAGGCCCCGACTGCAGGCTGAGCTGTGGCAGCTGAGTGTGGCCCACGCGGTGCAGGGGATCGTCGATTTTGTCAAAATGGCTGGAGAGCAGGCGCGACGCACGGGCATTCCATCCGGGGCGGTTTTCTTTCCCGAGGGTAACCAGACCGTGGGCACCGGGGGCTACGACTCACGCCTGCAATATTGGGAAAGATTTCCCACCTGGATGACCTGGCACCCGATGGCCTACGCCGTGTGTGGCAATACGGGCTGTATTTTAGACGGGGTGCGGCGGGTACAGACCATGATCCCTAGCGGTGCTGCCCCCATTGTGAGCCCGGCTCTGGCTGGTATTTGGGGCCAGGCCACCCACAACCGCCCCGCCCTTGAGACCCAAATGGAGGCCCTGCGGCGATCGGCTCCCAACATCAACAACGTCAGCCACTTTGCCTATTCCTGGCAAGATCCTGAGTTTGACCGGGTGAGAAAGTTCTGCTCGCTGTAGCAGCCTGGGTTCAACCGTCAGGGCTGCACCTTTAACAACGGCTGTCTCGATCGCAGCCCACTCAAGCAACTAGCCATATTTGGCGATCAGGTGGTTTAGATCCTGCTGCATCTGGTTGTAAACCTGCTCATAGCAGGCCTCTACATAGTTGCGATCGCGGGCGGCCTCGGCACCATAGTGCTCAAAATAGATCGGGGCACCCACCCGGGTAGCCATCGGCCAGGGCCAGGGGATGTTGGGCCAGGGGCCAAAGGCGAGTCCCCAGGGGAGCCCCAAATAGATGGGGAAGACTTCTGGATCGATACCCCACAACCAGGGCAGGCCCAATTGATGGAGTCGCTCCATCAGGGGATAGATATCGGCTAAGACCAGTAGGGTATCGTGAGCCCCCCAGGAAACCGCCGGAACAATGGGCAGATGGCGCTTGAGAGCGATTTTGATAAAGCCTTTGCGATCGCAGAGGTGAATTTGATCGCGCTGGCTATGGGGCCGAAAGACATCCTGCGCCCCGCCGGGATAGACCAGAATACTGGCACCGCGATCGAGGGCCGCCAGGGCCATCTTGGGGTGGGCGGCGATCGCCCCAGCCCGTTCCGCCAGCTTCGCCAGGGGCGGAAAGACCTGCCATACCGTAGGGTGCGTGAGACCGTAGACGGCGCGATCGCTGCCAAAGCGCTGCACCCAGTCGTAGATCATCATGAACATATCCGGCGCTCCCAACCCCCCGTTGTGGGAACCAACAATCATCACTTGACCAGCGGGAATCTGCTCCCAGCCTTCGGTCTGAACATGAAAGTAGTGCTCATAGAACCAGCCCCATAGCGGCTGAAAGGCTTGAATAAAGTCGGGATTACGACGATCTAACGACCAGCCTGGGACAGACGTTGCCATAGGGCTGTAATGCTTCATTTAGGAGGTTTTTTCTAACCATACCTTAGGGGTGTAGGGGCGAGTACTCCCTAACCTCTTCGGAATGGCTAACCTCTATAGCCTAGAGGTTAGGCCCCGTTTGCAATCTCCTTGCTTTAGCAAACCATGGGCTAGACCAGCCGCAGCAGGTTTTGTATGGGCAGAGCTTTTGTCAAGCTAATGTCGCGGCAAATGCTGATCAAACAAAATTCTAATGGAGTACGTTCCACTGCTTTGGTCTGAATAGCTTACTGTGCAGTACTTATAGCCATCAGCAACTTTGCGAGAGCCATTGAAACCATGCAGCTCAAACTCCTTTGCCGGGATGATTCGGTTACTAGAGCCTAGCGCTAGCAATGAGATCTTCCACGTATCAGGTGGAGGAAATAGAGCAATAGGAAAAGTTCTCTGCTTACCACTCAAAAAGCCAGAGTCTAAAGAAATTTCTTGAATCAACTGATCATCAGCACCGTGGGAAAAAAGTATGCGGTTATAAACCAGACCAATATTAACCGGAATATTATTAACCCGATTAAACACGCGAGTATCAGGATTATAATAATAAGCCACTTCCACACCATTCCATCGCCGGGCTCCAGACCGGTCACGGTCAGAAGGATCAGAAATATTGTGAGCCTCTACCACATTTGGTTTAGCCAGTTGGGTAATGATCTGCTGCGATCGTACCCACTCGCTATCGACATATTTCTGGCGATCGCCCTGGGTCTGTATCTCGATCCTGTAGTTTCCAGCAGGAAGGGTATTAGATCCCAACTTTAAAGAGCCCTGAGTGCTTGTTCCTGGTTCCATAAGCACTGGGAAGACCCTATCCACAACATCCCCAGACTCCGCAACAACCAGCCTTAAACGATACCCCGTAGCCCCTGGGATGGGCTCTGCCCAAGCTACCTCTAGAAAACCATTATCAGGCTGAGCAAAAGAATATTGGTTAGCTCTATAGGCTACTGACGTCAACACAACCGGGGCGAGTTGGATAAGTTGTGAAAGGCTAAGATCAACGGCATGCTTCAAGCTTGCCCAGGGGCTACTTTTTCTCCATATATTTTGAGTCGATGGGGTATTCATGAGAGGCTACCTATTGACTTGAGTCATCCCCATTGGCTCGCACTTCTACATCATAGGTACCCACTGGTATGTCTTCAGGAATTGGTAACGATGCCTCAGTGACATCCCCCTGATCGACCCCTTGTAAATCAACCACAGTCTCAGGATTAGCTGCGTCCCTCAGTTGGATGGAGTAGCCCGTTGCACCAGAGATAGCCTCTTTCCAAGACACTTTAAGCATGCCATCTTCGCGGGTAGCTGAGGTTATTTCAACCGGGTCGAGTTGAACCACTGTAAATGAGCCTGGGAAGACAGCCCAGTCGCTATTTTTGTTCCAAACAGCACTTTGAGGGTCAGGATTAGTTGCCATGGGTTTGAATTTGAACTCTATAGGAATGAGCGGCTAAGCCATCTGGAATGGTGAGAGAAGCCTGGGTCGCGTTTCCTGACGAAATAACAACAGGGGGCACAGCCTCGACATTCTCCAAGGCGTTGTTCTGGTCAACCAGTTTTACGGTATATCCTGTAGCCCCTGTAATCGCCTGTTTCCAGGTAACGGTTAAGGTATTTTGAGCATAGGTTAGCGATGTGATTTCAACAGGCGGCAGTTGCGTGACCGTAAACTTTGCCTCGGTGGGTTGAAATCTACCCTCAGAGGTCTGAGGCTGAAAAGAAACCTGATACTCACCAACCTGAAGATTCTTAGGGATTTGAATAGAGGCCTGAACCTGGGTTCCTTGAGCCGGAATATGTTGAGAAATTGGATGTTGGCCGCTTTGAAGGCTGGTCAGTTTGATGTCATAGCCTGTCACTTCAGAGAGAGGGCGGGGCCAAGATATGCTCAACTCTCCGCTGCTATAGCTGAGGCCTGAAATCGCTATAGGAGGTAATAAAATTCCAGGAATATTGGGAGGCGGTTCTGGTTTCTTGCCTGGAGGCTTTTTAGAACCACCATCGCCTGATCCGTTGCCGTCACCTCCGCCGTTTACTTCATGGGGTTCAGACACATTCTGGCGGTCAATGGACCTGATCAAATGCCTAATTCCCTGGCTAGATACCGCCCCTAATCCATAAACAATACCGATGATGACAGGAATCCACGGGATTTCCGGAATATCAGGAGGATCGTCAGGATCGTCAGGACGACGTGTCGCACAAATAGAATCGGCGTCCTTTATCTTTTCATCCAGACTTTCATAAGGTTTATCAGCCTCCCCGTCAGGAGTTGTTTCTACTGCATATAAATCAGCGGGGCCATCTATAAAAAAGCAGATCAGCCAAGGCTGATCTGCCTGTTTTTTCAGATAGACACCAAATGAATTGGAGTCTTTATCTCCCTCAAAATCCTTTAGAAATTGTTTGACATTACCATGAAATAAATCCTGGAAGGTCTGTATAACACCTCCTCCAGAGAGCGCACCAGCAATAATCATGCGCTTCTGCTCGAGACAGATTTCAGCAACCAGTTGCTTAATAGTTATATCTAATAAGTAGCTAGGCGCAATTAAATATAAAACGTTCCAGCGGATAATCACCGGCTTTACTGCGGGCTTCCATGCCGTCAATGACGGTCATGGCTAAGTCATATTCATTATCAAACATCTGGCCCGCAAT
>NZ_JADEWX010000011.1 GCF_015207395.1 Nodosilinea sp. LEGE 07088 | reverse complement strand
GAGTGGGGGAGCGGGGGAGTGGTACTTAATTTTCGCAGTGCTAGGGCAATGCACTAGCGACTATAACCGCCCAAAATCTAAAATCTAAAATCCAAAATTCGCTCCCCATCAACCCATTATCTAGCCTTCAGCCATAAGAAAAGACCCCCGAGTTAGCTATCCTCAGGGGTCGAATCAGGGTGCATCTACCGCTTCTATCTCCTAGGGCAGCCGCTTAATTCCGGCGAAATACCGAGGGTTCACGGATACTTGAAACAAACTGGCTATGATGCAGAGGCTGTGTGAATTGTTGACATTTGCTCTATGGCTAGCCCCGTGACCTCCTCTAGAATTCAAAATTTTCCTTTGGGTGCTGCTTCGCAGGTCGCACCCCTAGCGTCGGGGGTTTACATCGTCGGGGCCGGGCCGGGCGACCCAGAGCTGCTGACGGTCAAAGCCCAGCGGCTATTGAGCCAGGCGGATGTGATTCTCTACGCCAACTCTTTGGTGCCGCAGCAGATTTTGGCTTGGACTCGCCCCGAGGCCGAGCGCATTGGTACCGCCACCATGACGCTGGAAAGCATTTTGCCTTTGATGATTGAGCGAGTAAAGGCCGGAAAATCGGTAATTCGCCTGCAATCGGGCGACCCCAGCCTCTACAGCGCTATTCACGAGCAAATTCAGGTGCTAGCGGAGGCGGAGGTGCCCTTTGAGGTGGTACCAGGCATTAGCGCTTACCAGGCGGCGGCGGCTAAACTAAACGCCGAGCTGACCATTCCAGGGCTGGTGCAGTCGATTATTCTCACCCGCATCAGCGGTCGTACCCAGGTGCCCGAGGCAGAGGACCTCGCCTCGTTAGCGGCCCATAAAACTAGCCTGTGCCTGTATCTGAGCGCTCGCCATGTGGAGGCCTCCCAGGCGCAGCTGTTGCAGCATTATGAGCCCGATACCCCAGTGGCGATTTGCTTTCGGATTGGCTGGCCCGATGAGCAGCTGATGGTCGTCCCGCTCTCAGAGATGGCCAAAACCACTCGCGAAAAAGACCTGATTCGCACCACGCTGTATGTGATTAGCCCGGCGTTGCGGGGGCAAAAGGTGAGGTCGCGCCTCTATAACCCCGACCACACCCATCTGTTTCGTCCCCGGGGAGAAATATCCACGCTTCCCCTCGACCTCGCTCAGGGCGTGGATGTTGGTCAGGCGGATGCTTGACCAGAATTGGCCCTCGGCTTAGAGTAGCTGCATGAAAAACTTATGCCTCTAGGGTTCCGGTTTGGCTGGTTAGGCCAAGCGGCTGGTCCGAGAGAGGCGGGTTAGCGGTGCGATGGTCAAAGACCGACCCCAAGGGGCGATCGCTAATTACACGGCGGGATAAAAGCCCGGGAGATATAGAGAAGTGTGGAGACTCAGCTTCTTGATCTCCTGGGCTTTTTGGCCAATTTCTCTAGATTTGCGATTTACTTGGCTCAGTGCAACCCTGTGAGGCCCTCCATGACCACCGACCCATCCAATGATCCCGTATTTCAAAGCCCAAACGGGGCTTCCTCAGAGGCCCAGCGCGCCTTGGAGATGGAAGCGCGCCTACCGATGACGGGGTGGCAGCAGGAGGTCTCCCAGGGGCTAGAGTACGGCCTGGAGGCGGCAGAAAGTATTCGCGATCGCACCATTCCCACCTTCTCGCGGGGCGAGCTGCCCCACTACGCGGGCATTAACACCTTTCTCAAAGCGCCCTACATCGAAGACGTGCGCAAGGTGGGCGAGTACGACGTGGCGATCGTTGGCATTCCCCACGACTCGGGTACCACCTATCGCCCCGGCACCCGCTTTGGCCCCCAGGGCATTCGCCGCATTTCCGCCCTCTACACCCCCTACAACTTTGAGCTGGGGGTTGACCTGCGCGAAAATATCACCCTCTGCGACGTGGGCGATGTGTTTACGATCCCGGCCAACAACGAAAAATCGTTTGACCAGATTTCCAAGGGCGTGGCCCACGTGTTTGCCTCCGGTGCCCTGCCGATTTTGCTGGGGGGCGACCACTCGATCGGCTTCCCCACGGTGCGGGGCATCTGCCGCCACCTGGGCGACAAAAAAGTCGGCATCATCCACTTCGATCGCCATGTCGATACCCAGGAAACCGACCTGGATGAGCGCATGCACACCTGCCCCTGGTTCCACGCCACCAATATGGCCAACGCCCCGGCTAAAAACCTGGTGCAGATGGGCATCGGCGGCTGGCAGGTGCCCCGCCAGGGGGTGAAGGTGTGCCGCGAGCGGGCTACCAACATTCTCACCGTCACCGATATCACCGAAATGGGCCTGGATGCTGCCGCCGACTTTGCGATCGCCAAGGCCACCGACGGCACCGACTGCGTGTGGATTAGCTTCGATATCGACTGCATCGACGCGGGCTTTGTGCCCGGCACCGGCTGGCCCGAACCCGGCGGTCTGCTGCCCCGCGAGGCCCTCTACCTGCTCAAGCGCATTGTGCAGGAGACCACCGTCTGCGGCATTGAAGTCGTAGAAGTCTCCCCCCCCTACGACGTTAGCGACATGACCGCGCTAATGGCTACCCGCGTGATCTGCGACACCATGGCCCACCTGGTCGTCTCGGGCCAACTGCCCCGCCGTGAAAAGCCCAGCTATATTCACGAGGAGGCGAATATGGCTGTAGATGAGCCCTGGCAGTAGGACAATCCCATGCACGAAACCGACATGACCAAGGCCCTGATTCTCACCGTGCGCGACTGGTGGGAGGCACAGCCGGGGCAGCCTGCGATCGAGAAGGTTCATCTGACGGTGGGAAAGTTTACCTGCGTAGAGCCGGTGAGCTTGCAGTTTGCTTTTGAGGTGCAGACTAAGGGCACCTTTTTAGACGAGGCCGAGCTGGTGATTCGCGAAACATCACTGATCGCCTTTTGTCACCCCTGCCAGGCCGAATATCAACCCGAAATTGGCCTGCAATACGCCTGCCCCACCTGTAAGGCACCGATGGACGATATTCGATCAGGGCGAGAGCTGAAGATCGATCGGGTGGAGTATGCCGAGGTTGAGGTTCCTCATACATAGCGTTCCACAGGGAGATTCCCACCGTAGGGGCATTGCAGTGCAATGCCCCTACGAACGCCCTCAGAGACAGATAGCCAAATATATCAAAATCCAAAATCTCCAATCCAAAATCCCCTAGACCCACCCCTACCCCTCCCAAGAGGGGATCTAGACAATCCAAAATCGCAAATCCCCAATCCAAAATCCCGATCATGCACCAAACCTTCGACGCTGCTTTAGGAATCGACCTGCTCCACGTCAACCAGACCGGGGCCGACCACAACCGAGCCCACTTCGACGCCTGGGGCATCACCTGCATGAACGTGATGAGCAGCCCTGGGGCGGGCAAGACCGCGCTGCTGGAGCGGACGCTGGAGAGTTTGCATCAGGAGCTGGCGATCGCGGTGATCGAAGGCGACATGACTACCGAGCTGGATGCCGATCGCCTGCGCCAGTACGGGGTGCCCGTGATCGCGATTAACACGGGGCGATCGTGCCACCTCGACGCCAAGATGGTGGCAGGTGGAATCCACACCCTGGAGCACAGCTACGACCCGAATGCGCTTGATCTGGTACTGGTGGAAAACGTCGGCAATCTGGTCTGTCCCGCCGAGTTTGAGGTGGGCGAGCACCTCAAAGTGGCTCTGCTGAGCGTCACCGAAGGGGAAGACAAGCCCCTGAAATACCCGATCATGTTTCAGGAGGCCGACTGCCTGCTGATTACCAAGGTGGATCTAGCCCCGTATCTGGACGTGAGCCTTGAGCAGATTGCCGCCAACGTACGCCAGATGAACCCCCACGTCACCATCATTCCGGTGTCGGCCAAGACAGGAGAGGGGCTAGAGGAATGGTTTGGGTGGGTGCGATCGCGCAGCGTCGCCACTGGCGAATCGCGCAGCGTCGCCACTGGCGAATCGCGCAGTGCCTCTGCGGAGGAATCACGCCGCCACGCCCACGCCTAGGGTGGGTTCACGCCAGCGCTGCACCCTCAAGGAAGCTAGACATGCAGCAGGGCGAACGGCGTTCGCCCCTAGGAGACCCTAGATGGTCCAAACAGCCGCCGCACCGCGCCACCCACAGCTCGCTTCATCTGCTGTTGGCGTCGCCAGCGCTGAAACTCCTGCTGATACATGTATTCGTTAGAGCGATAAATGCGCCAGGCATTCCAGCTTAACTGCAAGCCCCAGGGGCCAAAGACCAGGTATAGCAGCCAATTCCACAGCCAGCCACCCGTAACTAGCTGAAATACCAGCACGCCGCTGCCAACAATCAAAAACTGAGCTAAATCATGCTGAAATCGCTGCTTGCGCTGGCTGTCAAAAAGCTTTTGGTCAGCGAGTTCATACTTCTTTGTGTCCCACTCGCGCTCCGCTTCGGCGATGGTATCGGCGGAAATTCCCAGTTCATCGGCAATTTCTAACAGTTGAGCCCGGGAAAGCTCGCCTGACTCAGTTTGGCGAGCGATCGCAATGCTTAGGATCTGCTGGGCATCTTCGGCGAGGTATAGAAACTCACCGTTGCTGGCGTCAGCATCCGTCGTTAAATCAGCCATCGCCGCCCTGCCGAAACTCCTCTTTTTCTTATAGACAAAATCTGGCGCTTTAGGGGATCGGTTGGGGTACGGAAAACCTGTCGGCACAGACTTCAGCGGCGGCATGGTGGGCGCTACATTGGCTGGGGAATCCTAGCGTTTGGATACGCATCTTAACCATCGGAGTGTGCACTATGACCCAGCTGGTACCAATCCGCCTAGAGGATGGCACCGAGATTTACATGGAGGCCACCGACGACGTGGTAGCTCCCGACTCGGCCTCAAACGGCGCAGATATCTACGGCGAAACGACTCGCACCGCCAAAGGAGTGAACTGGGGAACAGCCAACCAGGCCGCTCAGATTCACGCCGCCCAGAGTTTCAAGGCCATTGAAGGCACCATCCGCACCTACACCAGCTACACCATGAATGCCTTCAAAGACATGGCCACCGCCAACGTCGAAAAAGTCACCCTGGAGTTTGGCCTCAAGGTCGGCGGGGAGGCAGGAGTTCCTTACGTCACCAAAGGCACCGCAGAGAGCAATCTCAAAATCACGGTCGAGTGCTCATTCAACTGACGCTTGAGCCACTCAGGCAACTACATTTCACCGGGTACTTGTTGGGGCGCTACGCTTGGGCTAGCACTCACCCAACAAATGCCCGGTTTTTTCTGGCTTCGGGGCAGCAGGCGATCGCAACCGTCAGCCGGTCCACCGATCCAAGGCTGCCGTGCCTCAATCGGGGGGGTACTCGGCAGATTGGTTGTGCCACTTCTTGGCAAATGTATAATAATTTGACGATAAGCCTAAATAATGGGAGCGCTATCTCAACAGAGCTCTGGCTAAATATCCAATTAGCTAGGTCTTGATGACGGCTCTTGCCCCATAGAATAGCTCTCAGCCTGTTTGTTCAACCTCGCATCGAGCTTGAAGACTTAGCTCTCCTGACTCGAAGTTTGACACCCTTTCCTGAGTTCGCCACCGATTGCACCTGAAGATCTAACCCACTACAACCGCACCCAAGGGCACCACCACACCAAGGAAATCAGATTTTGCAGGGATTGACGAGGGAAAAACCTATCTTAATCACCTGTTGCGTCGCTGGCGGGGCACTGGTTGTTTTGTCGCTTATTGTGCGATCGGGTACAGGGCAAGAACCTTCTCTACCACCACCGCCCAGCGCTGAGAGCCTCAACATTCAAACGGTTCCAGTACCGCCGCCACCCGGCGTTAGCCAAGAAGTCGCCCAAGATCGCCTAGAGCGCGATTTAACTCGGCAGCAAGACCTGGTCGGCAGTTTACAAGACGAACTCAAAGCCCAGCAGGACTTAGCAGACGATCTAAAAACCCAGCTCGAACGGCAGCAGGCTGAAACCGATAAAGTGCTTGAGCAACTCGACACCTATCAGGAGGCAGTGGAATCAATGACCTCTCAGCAGGTACGCCTGATTGAGTCGATTCCACGCAATAACGAAAACCAAACTATGCTGCTCTGGGGCATTTTAGGATTATTTTTGATCCTGATGCTAGCGGGTGGCACAGCGTTTGCCATTCTTGCCGTGTGGCTCATGCACCTACAGCGCCGTACTTACCAACCACCGCCGGTCATGTACCCTATGCGCCTACCACCTAACCCCTATCTCTACTACGAAAGGCATCCTCTGCCGCCGCCGGGGCAGCAACACCCCTTTGTGCAGTACGACGTTAAACCCTACGAAGAATAGCTAGCACGCTAAATACTGGCCTCGCTTAAGGGCAGTTGGTCGTGGTTCATTGTTGACGAGCAGACGATCATGCCCCGGCCAACGCTCTATGTTTCCATTACTAATCACGGCTTTGGCCACGCCACCCGCGCGGCCTCTCTGGCGGCCAGTGTTAAGGCTTTAGCGCCAGACGTAGACTTGGTGCTGGCGACCACAGCGCCTCAGTGGTTATTGAACCAGTATTTACCGACAGTCTACGAATATCGTTCAGTAGCCGTCGATCTTGGGGTAGTCCAGGCCGATAGCCTGACCATGGACTTATCCGCTACCCTGGCTCAACTCCAGGCTATTCAAGCCCGCCAGCAAGCGATCGTAGCCGCTGAATCAGCTTACCTCAAGCAGCGAGGTATCACTCTGGTGATAGCCGACATTCCTCCTCTGGCAACGGCGATCGCCCATGCCGCCGATGTGCCCTGCTGGATGGTCAGTAACTTTGGCTGGGATTTTATCTATCGCAGCTTTGGCGAGGCATTTGCAGAGAGTGCCGACTGGGTTGCAGCCTGCTTCAGACAGTGCGATCGCCTCTTTCACCTACCCTTTCATGAACCCATGGCCGCCTTCCCGGTGGTTGAAGAGGTCGGCCTCACGGGCGGCAATCCTCGCTACAGCTCGACCGAACTGTACCAGCGCTTTGGCCTCAAATATCCCCGAGAGCGTACCGTTTTACTGACCTTTGGCGGTCTCAATCTTCAGGCGATTCCCTACCCCGATCTGGCGCTGTTTCCCGATTGGCACTTTCTTACCTTTGACCAAGCCGCCCCGGAGCTACCTAACCTGATCAAATTGCCCAAACAGGGCGTTCGACCGGTCGATGTGATGCCTCTCTGCAGTCGAGTTGTCTCCAAGCCAGGGTTCAGCACCTTCTCCGAAGCCTGTCGCCTCAATGTGCCAATTATCACCCTAACCCGTAACGATTTTGCCGAAGGCCCGATCTTAGTCAATGGCATCCAAGACCACAGCTGGCATCAAGTGCTCACTCCCAGAGAGTTCTATCAAGGGCAGTGGCATTTCCTCACTCAACCCCTGCAACCACCCCGTACATCCAAAGCTCTGCCCACGAATGGTAACGAGCAGATTGCCCAGGCTGTGGTCAATTATCTCAACCTCAACCGGTAATCTCTCCGCTCCCATCGAGCGCTGACACCACCCCAGAGCCGCATCCCTGGAGCTGAGCTGGTCGCCCTCACCAGCCACCGTTGCGCTATTTCTTACCACTCGGCAGCATCGGTGCCCCTTGGTAAGGCATGGGAATATACTGCACCGTAGGCCGCCCCGTCATCGGTTGAGGGTAGAGATCCATCAGGCTATAGATTTCCAACGGCAGGCCCACCGTTACGGGTAGGCCCATATCTGTCGCTTCTTCCACCGAAATTGGATAATCATGGGTCACCTGCCCCGTGGTGAGCCGGTCAATGATTTTGTCGATCGCGGTGGGGGATACTTTCTGCTGCGGCACTGAGTCTTCCAGCAGCGTACGCACAAACCGCTGCACCTGGTTGATCGCTTTGCGCGCTACATCCGCCGTCACCAGGGTCTGATCATCAATTTTTTCTAGGGGTTTAGCCTCCAATACCTTGAGAATGCTCGCCGCTGCCACATTCCCCAACTGCGGATCCACTGGCCCCAGCACCGCATTTTCATCCATCACAATTTCATCGGCGGCCATCGCCAGCATCGTGCCACCGCTCATAGCATAGTGGGGCACAAATACTGTCACCTTGGCGTCATGGCGAACGAGCGCCCGAGCAATTTGCTCGGTAGCCAGCACCAAGCCACCGGGGGTGTGCAACACCAGATCAATGGGCACGTTCGACGGGGTCAGGCGAATGGCCCGCAAAATTTGCTCTGAGTCCTCGATATTAATAAATCGGGAAATGGGAATGCCCAGCAGGCTAATCGACTCCTGGCGGTGAATCAGCAGAATCACCCGACTACCTCGCTGCTGTTCGAGATTGCGAATGGCCGCCAGTCGACGCGATTCGACCATACGACGCTGAATAGCGGGCTGAAGTGAGAAAAAAATCAGAAATACCAGAAACAGACTGATGAAGGTCATGGGCTAACGAATAGATACAGCACTGGAGCCGGTTCTCGGCATTTTGCCCTAGCCCTGACGTGGCGGCGCAGCTACCTCCAGGGGTTGTATCTCTAGCATCGCAGAAATCAACGGACGAAGGGGAGACTCGGGCCATGACTCACTCCCCAGACGAGCGCACCTTCAGTCCAAGCCCTGGTTATGATTAGCAATGGATAACTAAAGGATGTGAAACTGTGATTCATTCTGCTGTAGCAGGGCTCACCACTGGGCTAGTTATGTTCATGGCAGCGGTAGGCCAAGCGGCCGAATTGTCTTTTACCACCCCCGATGGTCTGTTTCGCATTGAGCCCAGCACGAGCGATCGCCAGCCACTCATGCCCACCAATAGCGATCGCACCCTGAACACGGTGGCCTGGTCTGCCGACGGGCAACACCTAGCGGTAGTGCAAAACTACAGCGAAGTCTACCGCTTCGAGCCAGGGTCAACAGAGCCAGAGCTTGTTTTCACCAGCGACTGCGATCGCCCTCCCAATATTGACCTGATCTGGCAGATGGGCAGCGAGACTTTAGTGATTAAGCAGCACTGCCCGCCCCCTACCGCTGGGTTTATAGGCCAATTCAACCTGTTTCTCAGCTCTCCCACGGGCACGTTAACCCCGCTCAACCTACTGCCCGACCCCCCCGACTCAGAGGTATTTTTGGCTCCCGACGGCACTCAAGTCGCCTATGTGGCCAACCAACATATCTTTATTGCCCAGCTAGATGGCAGTTCGCCCCGCCGCATTACCCAAGAGCCCGGCACCTATGGCGCGGCCGGTAGCCCGCTAGCCTGGTCGCCCGACGGCACCCGGTTAGCCTTTTACGAAGGCAGTTACCCATTTCAGCGCCTCAATGTGATCGCCGTTGACGGGAGCGATCGCCGCGTGCTCACCCCCGAGCCCGATTTTCAAATCTACCGCAGCCGCGTGCTGTGGTCGCCCGACGGACGCTATATCGCTTACTATCGCCCCCACAACCCACCGCTGAGTAACCAAGAATCAGTTGCCCTGGTCAACGTCAATACCGGTGAAACCCAGGCGCTTACCCGCCCCGGCTTCTACGATGCCCTCAGCTGGGCTCCCAATAGTCAGCAAATTGCCATAGCCGCTGGGGTACAAGCTGAGCAGCAAACGCTATTTCGGCTCGATCTGATGAACCAGGAGTTTACCCCCCTGACCGACCAGCCCCTACAAAACATCCTCGACAGTCAGTGGGCCCCAGACGCCAGTTGGATTGCGTTCACCGCGACCCCTACCGACGATCTCCTCGGCACCCAAATCCTTTATCGAGTGCAGCCCGATGGCACCCAACTCGCCCCCCTGACCGGTGCTGACGAATATGTCTATCCCTTTACCTGGATCCCCACCTCCCTAGGGCCGAGCACCCAGGGGGTCGGTCAGACGCCCTAACTGAGCCTGAATCTCGCCCTGGCGCAATACCGCCCCTAGGGCTCGCTGCACCACCTCTACCCCAGCCCCAGGCCGACTCGATTCTGTCGTTAAAATTTGCTTCCACAGGCGACTGCCCGGCTGCCCCGCAAACAACATCAACATATGACGGGTAATTTTGTTGAGCTTGAGCCCCTGGGTTACCCAGGCATCGATATAGGGCAGCATCGCCTCAACCACCTGCTGCCGGGTAGGCGCGGGGCGGTTGGCCGACCAGCGGTTTGATGGCCAGAACCGTTGATCGACGGCTGAGAATAGATGAGGATGATCATAGGCCGCTCGCCCAATCATCACCCCATCGACCTGGGTCAACTGCTCCGTGACCTGTTCTAAATCAGTAAACCCGCCGTTGATCTCGATCCACAGGTGGGGGAAAGCACCCTTCAGACGGTGCACATCGCGGTAGCGCAGGGGTGGCACGGTGCGGTTATCTTTGGGGCTTAACCCCTGTAGCCAGGCCTTACGGGCATGGACGGTAAAGTGGCGACAGCCGACTTGGGCCACGGTGTCGACAAAGTGCACCATGTCTTCGTAGCGATCTAAGTCATCAATACCGATGCGGTGCTTAACGCTCACAGGTAGGGGGCTGGCCGCCATCATCGTGGCAACACAGTCGGCTACTCGGTGGGGCTGGGCCATCAGGCAGGCGCCAAAGTTACCGCTGCGCACCCGGTCGCTGGGGCAGCCCACGTTGAGGTTGATGGCATCGTAGCCAAAGTCAGCGGCAGCCCTGGCGCTAGCCACTAGCATGGTGGGGTCGTCGCCCCCGACCTGTAGCACCAGCGGTCGTTCCGCTGGCGTAAAACTCAGCAGGCGATCGCGATCGCCGTGCACAATCGCCTGGGCCGTCACCATTTCGGTATACAACAGCGTGCACTGGGTAATCTGCCGCATGAAGTAGCGGTAGTGGCGATCGGTGCGATCCATCATCGGTGCGATGCTGATCGGTACCGCGATCGCGGCTTCTCCCCAGCGCTGGGCTTTCAAAGCTTTAGTCTCTGTGTCCATGAAACCGGGCTTTTTTGTCACTCTTGCAGTTTACACCGCCCACTTTATGCTCCGCGCAACGCCCCCGACAGCAGCCATCGTTGCTTTCTTGACATAGCCCCATACTAGCCAGTCTCACCCCTCAGCTCAGGCTCTTTAGTCTACAAACATGACCCTCAATCTCCCTCTCGGGCACCGATGCCTTCTATAACTTTAAGGCCAAGCAAAAACGGAGGGCTTGGGGTAAATTAAAAGCGCATTGCCTGTACTCATAAGCTTTTTATTCTCCACACCAATAAGGAACGGTTTTTATGGCCAACGCGACCAATGTATTGGGAACTGAGCTAGTCCCCTGCTCAACGGCCCCTGTCACTGGCTATTACCGTGACGGCTGCTGCAACACGGGCGCTGGCGATTATGGCGTACATATTGTGTGTGCTCAGATGACCCCCGAGTTTCTGGCCTACACCAAAACCCAGGGCAACGACCTCTCTACGCCAGTACCGGCCTTTCAGTTTCCAGGCCTCAAGCCAGGCGATCGCTGGTGTCTGTGCGCCCCCCGTTGGCAAGAAGCCCTTGAAGCTGGAGTTGCTCCTCCCGTGGCGCTCAATGCTACCCATGCCCTAGCGCTAGAGCATGTCTCCCTGGCCGATCTTAAAAACCATGCCCTAGATACCGACCTAGCCTAGGCGCACCGCCGTGCCGCTAGCCGCCACCATCAGCATGTTGCCACCATTGTTGATTTCCAGAGATTCGTAATCAATATCGACCGCAATAATGGCATCGGCCCCTAGCTCTTTAGCCGCCTGCATCATTTCTTTAATGGCGGTATTGCGGGCCTGGCGCAGGGATTGTTCATAGGCCCCCGATCGCCCGCCGACCACATCCCGAATACCCGCAAAAAAGTCCTTAAAGATATTCGCACCCAAAATTGCTTCACCATTCACCAGACCGCAGTACTCAACTACCTGGCGACCATCCACATTCGGGCCTGTCGTTACAATCATTGGTTTCCTCGGGGTCTACCCTATTACAGCGACACCATACGCATACTAATATCTAGCCACGGGGAGCGGGTAACCGGGGCACTGCTAGAGATAAAGTCCACCCCTGTTGCCGCGATCGCGGCCAAAGTCTCCAGAGTGACGTTACCAGAGGCCTCTATTTTAATCTCCGGCCGAGCCGCGCGAATCCGCCCCACCGCTGTCTGCATCATGGCTGGGGCCATATTGTCGAGCATAATAATGTCCACCGGGCAGGTCAGCGCTTCCTCAACCTGATCTAAAGAGCTGGTTTCCACTTCAATCGTCATCGGGTAAGGAATCGCCGGGCGAATCTGGGCCACCGCCGCCCGAATGCCCCCAGCCGCCGCGATGTGGTTGTCTTTAATCATCACCGCATCGTCGAGCCCCAGGCGGTGGTTGATCGCTCCCCCCACACGACCGGCGTACTTTTCGAGCTGGCGTAGCCCAGGGGTCGTCTTGCGAGTATCCACAAACCGAGTGGCGGTAGGAGCCAGGCTATCCACATACTGGCGGGTAGCCGTAGCAATGCCGCTCAGGCGCATGACCAAATTCAGGGCAACCCGTTCGCCGGTCAGTAGAGTCGCCAGATTGCCGCTTAAAGTAGCGATCGTCATATCCCTCTCACAGGTATCGCCCTCATCCACCCGGTGCTGAAACGTTACGGCGGTATCTAGCTGCTGAAATAGACGCTGGGCCATGGGAAGCCCAGCCACAACCCCCGCCTCTCGGGCCACCCAGATCGCCTCACCGGGCCGTTCCACCAGTTCACCCAGGCCAACAGTCGTCCAATCACCCCGCCCTACATCTTCATCGAGCCAGGCATGTAGCCAATCCTTGAGGGCAGGTTCAGGGATAGAAATAGGGCGATTCAGCGGCATAGAGATCGGGTCCCAACGAATTGCTCTTATTAACCCAGACCCTTGCCATCGACGCAATTTCTGCCGCGGCCAGGAAAATTGTGCTAATTTACGGTTAATGCCGCTGTTACGGCAGCTAGCCCCATAGTTTTTACCGTTTAGGATTCAGGAGGTGATGCCCATGCAAGAGAGTAGTAAACGTGTGGGTCTTCAGGTTGAGACCAGCCGGCTGTGTGCCGGGGCTGTGCTCTAGCTTCAGTGTTGATTGCTACGGCAATTAGCTAAGCTCTCGAAGCTGGCTGAACCAGGGTTCCTCCCGGCAGTCAGGTTCAACCTAAGATCCAACTAGACCGCCCCTGCCCCGGAAGCTTGTCTTCCCCTGGCAGGGGCGGATAGCTTTTAAATGGGCAATGTGCCTGATTTTTATAATATGTAAGGGCAGTTGCCCCTAAACATTTATGACAGCCCTACTTAGCGATCGCGATATCCAAACCAAGCTCAGCCACTTGCCTGACTGGAGCCTGAGCGATAAGACGATCACCTGCACCCGCAATTTCAAAGACTTTGTCACCGCCATTGCCTTTGTCAACCAGCTGGTTGAACCCGCCGAAGCCGCCGGACACCACCCCGATATCCAAATTTCCTATAACCGTGTGGTAATTAGCCTCTCTACCCACGATGCGGGAGGACTGACAGACAAAGACTTTGCCATGGCGACGACGATCTCCAGCTTAGACTAGACCTAGTTTGCCATCCTCCACGGCTCAGACTAACGGCCAGCCCTAGTAGCTTGCCTTATACACCGTCGTCATCGGGCTACTGGTTGCAATAGACAAAGCGTTTTGTAACGTTTAGAGGTGCTTTAGAGCTAAGTTAGCTCGAAAACACCTCCCATTCGATATCATGCGAACTGGTTCCCGATTCAAGGCCATTGCACTTCATTATTCAGCAACTTTAAGTTTCCCTGCTTGAAGATTTACTGAACGCCTCTGGGAACCCTACTTAGGTAATGCTCGTCATGTGATGGGTAGGTGGGTTCTTGGTCACGTGACCAAACTTATCTAGCCGACACAGAGCATATCTGCTAATATCAGTTTTGAATGTACATTGAGGTTTCGGTTAGTCTGGCCCATTAGTGGGTTAGTGCGATCCTCTTTCGATTAGAGTTGGCTTCGGCCAAACCTGCTGATACGTACACGATAAGCCTTGTATAAGGTGTGAGGAGAAAATACCGAATGGCTAAGTTATTTTGGCAATCTTTATTGGCCGTACCCGCTGCTCTGGGTGCTGCTGTAGCTGTTTCTGGCTCTGCGATCGCGGCTGAAGCTGCATCCACCGTTGAAGTCAGCAACTTCGATCAGGACTCTGTTCAGCTGGCTCAAATCACCAGCGTTTCTGAACTGACCGACGTTCTACCTTCCGACTGGGCTTTCCAAGCTCTTCAGAGCCTGGTTGAGAACTACGGTTGTATTCAGGGTTACCCCGACCGCACCTTCCGCGGTCAGCGCAGCATGACCCGCTTTGAGTTCGCCGCTGGTCTCAACTCCTGTCTCGACGTGATTGCGACCCTGATCGCCCAGTCTGGCATCGACCCCGATGACCTGGCTACTATTCGTCGCCTGCAAGAAGAGTTCCAGGCTGAACTGGCTACCCTACGGGGCCGCGTCGATGCTCTCGAAGCTGAAACCGCCACCCTGCGTGCCCAGCAGTTCTCCACCACCACCAAACTGCGTGGTCAAGTGGACATGCACCTGGTCACTCCCATCGATACGGTTGCGACTGACACCAGCACCAGCGTAGCTAGCCGAGCTCGTCTAAACTTCGACTCCAGCTTCACCGGCAACGACCGTTTGCGCATTCGCCTTCAGGGTGCTCAGGGTAATGCTGTTAGCAGCGGCGTTCTAGGTGGTCTGGCTAACGCCTCTGGCGGTAGCTTTGCGTCCGTTGTTGTTGACGACTTCTACTACCAGTTCCCCGTTGGTAGCCGCATCACCGTGACGGCCTCTGCCAACGGTCTGCAGGGTGACGACTACGTTACCAGCACCATCGTTCCCTTCGATGGCCCCTCCGTGGCTGATGCTGGTGGTCCTCAGTTCTATGATGCTGGTGGCAGCAGCTCCAATGGTGCCGGTGTTGGCCTCAGCATTGCCTTTACCGATAACCTCGTGCTCGACGCTGGCTATACCGCTGGTTATGCTGGTGCTTCTAGCCCGACGGTGGGTGTTTTTGCAGCCACCAGCCAGAGCTACATTGCTCAGCTGAGCTACCTCAGCGATGGCTTCCTGGATGTTGGCGCGACTTACCTCCACAACGACCAGTTGGGTGGCACTGACACCTTTGCTGGTCTACTCAACCTTGACTTCGGCAACTTCTTTGTCGCTGGCCATGGTGCCTACAGCACCTTCACTGGCGGCAATGACTTCAGCTGGACGGCTGGGGTTGGCTTCAATGACCTCTTCCTTGAAGGCACTCAGTTGGGTATCTATGGTGGTCAGCTGCCTAACTTCACCATCGGTGGCGAAAATCCTCTGCTGATTGAAGGCTACTACGAGATTCCCTTCAATGAGTTCCTGACCATCACCCCCGCTGTCATCTACGGCGATCTCAACACCAACGTTGCGGGTGCCGATGATACTGGTTTCTGGGGTGCTCTGCGGGCCACATTCCGCTTCTAGGTTGACCAAATCAACCCTGCGTTTAGCTAGACTTTTCTAGCGATTAAAGGCTCTGCCGAGTTTGGCAGAGCCTTTTTGTATTACAAGGTAAATTCAAAGGGCCTAGGCTTCAGTCCAGCAGCCCTCAGACAGCCATTGCCCCCCCAGGGCGATAACGCGATCGCGGTTCATGGTGTAGACCCAGGCCAGCCCCAGCGATCGCCAATGATGGTCATAAATCAATTGACGGTGCCGCTGGTATTCGCTGCTGTCAGGGCGATCGGGATAGTATTCTTCAAACGCATCAATCGCTTTGAGACAGTCTGAATCAGGAAATGTTAGCAGCACCCCCCGTACCCAGCCAACTTCTAAAGTCATGGCCGGGTAACCCAGGGGTAAATGGTAGAGCCGACCATGGGTTTGGGCAGGCTGAGTTGCGATCGCAAAGGGTTGGCAAAGTTCAACAAAGGCACGTTCACCCGGTTTGAGTGTGCCGTAAGCAAAGATACAACAACGATCGTTCCCAGAGCTAAAATCAGCTGGCATTTTACTCACATGGGCTAAATCATCAATCAGCGCTGTCTAACAGGGTGTCAACGTAAGTCGAGACAAGGCGTGGCGTGGGGAATTCAGGAGCTAGGAACCAGAGGACCGCGCTCCTAGCTCCTGAATTCTTACAGCTGCCTAGAAAATTTTCCGCGTTAAGTTGGTACCCGTCTAGCGCGCAAAACTTCATAAAGAGTTAGTCATTTAGTCAACCTTACAACTTGGGTAGTTTAGATATATCAACACAATCCGGGCATGCAAGTAAGCTGGTGTAGAGCTGCTTGGTTGTAGTTTAGTCATCCATTGCTGGTTATTGACCTATGAGAATCCTCGTAACTGGTGGAGCCGGGTTTATTGGTTCCCACCTAATTGATCGCCTCATGACCGCAGGGCATGAAGTGATTTGTTTAGATAACTTTTATACTGGCCATCGCCGCAACTTACTGCACTGGTTCAATCATCCTTATTTTGAACTGATTCGCCATGATGTAACCGAGCCTATCCGGCTTGAGGTCGACCAGATTTATCATTTGGCCTGTCCTGCATCGCCCGTGCACTACCAGTACAACCCAGTCAAAACCATCAAGACCAACGTCATGGGCACACTCAACATGCTGGGATTGGCCAAGCGAGTTAAAGCGCGGTTTTTGCTGGCATCCACTTCTGAAGTGTATGGTGACCCTGAAGTACATCCCCAGCCTGAAGAATACCGGGGTAATGTTAACCCCATTGGCATTCGCAGCTGCTACGACGAAGGTAAACGTGTGGCCGAGACCCTAGCCTTCGACTACCATCGCCAGAATAATGTCGATATTCGCGTTGCCCGTATCTTTAACACCTACGGCCCCCGCATGCTCGAAAACGATGGCCGGGTGGTCAGCAACTTTGTGGTTCAGGCTCTCCAGGGCATGCCCCTGACTCTCTATGGCACTGGGGCTCAAACCCGCAGCTTCTGCTACGTCTCGGATCTAGTAGACGGGTTAATGCGGCTCATGAATGGCGATTACATTGGCCCGGTTAACTTGGGTAATCCCGATGAATACACTATTCTGCAGCTTGCCCAAACGGTACAGTCGATGGTTAATCCCGATGCTGAGCTGATCTATAAACCCCTACCCCAAGACGATCCTCAACGTCGCCAGCCCGATATCACCAAAGCTAAAACTTTCCTAGATTGGAGCCCCACCGTACCCTTGCAGGAAGGTCTGAAGCTCACTATTGACGATTTTCGCGATCGCACCCAAGCTGGCGATAAGGCTCTAGAAAAATCAGCGTTGCACTCTGTCACAGCTTCCTAAGCCAGCAAGAGCTCCAGAAGATAGACTGTTCATCGACAACAGCTCAGTTATCAACATTTCATAAAAGTAAAGGGTATTTTCTATGCGCGTATGTGTAATCGGTACAGGTTATGTGGGCTTAGTCACTGGTGTTTGCCTCGCCCACGTTGGCCACGATGTAGTGTGTATTGATGTCAACGAAGAAAAAGTCAAACTCATGCAGTCTGGGCAGTCGCCCATTTTTGAGCCCGGTTTATCCGACCTGATGCAGTCATCGATGGCAGCAGGTCACCTACAGTTCTCCACCGATCTTAAGGCAGGGGTCGAACATGGTGATGTCCTCTTTATTGCCGTAGGTACACCGGCTCTGCCAACAGGCGAAAGCGACACTCGCTATGTTGAGGCTGTTGCTAAGGGCATTGGTACTCACCTTAACGGGGGGTATAAGGTCATTGTGAATAAATCGACCGTACCCATCGGCTCTGGTGACTGGGTACGCATGATTGTCCTGGATGGCGTGACTGAACGGCAGAAAGTTGCGGTACCTGCGGGTGGTGTTCCTAACACCACTCACCCTGAGGTGAGCGCTGACTTTGATGTTGTGAGCAATCCTGAATTTTTGCGCGAAGGATCGGCAGTATACGATACCTTTAACCCCGATCGCATTGTGCTCGGCAGCAACAGCCCCCGTGCGATCGAAATGATGAAAGAACTCTACACCCCGATCGTAGAGCGTCGTTTTGCTGAAGACTCAGCGGCTACACCGGTACCCGTTGTCGTGACCGACCTCAGTTCAGCAGAAATGGTCAAGTACGCGTCTAACGCATTTTTGGCCACCAAAATTAGCTTTATTAATGAAGTCGCCAATATCTGCGATCGCGTTGGGGCAGACGTTACCCAAGTTGCCCAAGGCATTGGCCTCGATTCTCGCATTGGCAAAAAATTCTTGCAGGCGGGCATTGGCTGGGGCGGCTCTTGTTTCCCGAAAGATGTTTCAGCCCTCATTCACACCGCCGACGACTATGGCTATGAGGCCCAGCTGCTCAAGGCTGCCGTTGAAGTGAACAACCGTCAACGCCAAATCACCCTTGAGAAACTTCAGCAGGTACTCAAGATTCTCAAGGGCAAAACCGTAGGTCTACTCGGGCTTACCTTTAAGCCAGATACCGATGATATGCGCGATGCTCCCTCGCTGATTTTGATTGAGCAACTCAATCGCCTCGGTGCCAAGGTTAAGGCCTACGATCCAATCGTCTCTCAGAGCGGCCTCCGCCACGGGCTGAGTGGCGTTAGCGTCGAGACAGATGCCGCTCATTTAGCCGATGGCTGCGATGCCTTAGTGCTAGTCACCGATTGGCAGCAGTTTAAAGCCCTTGACTACGCTGCTATGGCTCAGCGTATGCACAGCCCAATCCTGATCGATGGACGCAACTTCCTCGATCGCGAGGCCATGATCCGGGCTGGATTCCAATATCTGGGTATTGGGCGCTAAAAGACCCGTTCATGATCTCTATTGACTACAGGCCTGGGAACCGTTACTAGTTCCCAGGCCTGTAAACTTAAAGGGAAGAGCCACAGGTTTTGTATTTTGCGATGACATCCTATCAGCCTGCCCCTAACCTTACCTACGCCCTGGATGATGAAGCCTGGTGGGTACAGCGCTGGGTCGAACTCCTCAACACTTACAGATTCAAAAAGCGCTTAGAACGAGGGCGCATCTATGCCCGAGAGGGGCATATTCTCAGCCTTGAATACAAGGGCTCAAAGGTAACAGCCCTAGTACAAGGCACAGCTGAAGAACCCTATAAGCTATCTATTTGGCTCGATGCGTTTAGTGACGAAGACTGGGACTATGTCATTGACTCACTATCAGAGCAGGCAATTTATTCAGCTCAGTTGTTAGCGGGAGATATGCCCGCAGAGATCGAGGCTATTTTTACCGCTAACGGGCTGAGTCTTTATCCTTTCAATCTGTCTGAGGTGCACTCTAAATGTAGCTGCCCCGACCCTAAGAACCCATGCAAGCATATCGCAGCGGTATATTACCAACTCGGCGACCTCTTTCGAGAAGATCCCTTTGTCTTATTTCGGCTTAGGGGGCGCAGCCGAACCAGCATTTTAGAGGCTCTACGCCAGCGACGGCAGAGTCTCACAACGTTGTCAGAAAACTCTATCACTGAGAGTCAGGCCAACCCAGCTGTTGAGTCAATTGCTGCCGTTGAAGACCTTAAGTTACAGGGTTTTTGGACCTATGAAGCACCTTTAGACACGGAGTTGGTAGTCATCACCCCCAGTGAGACTACCGTCTTAGATGTGCTGGGCAAAATACCCCTTCCGCCCGAAGAGGCCGCGATTGTCATGGCCCACCTGCGTGAGGTGTACCAGGCAACAACTCAGCAGGCCATGATGCAAGCCCTGGGTTAAGCTGATTGAGTCAGTGAGAGCAGCCGCCGCAAGCCCAGCCAGCCAACGATAGAATAGCCAGCAGCCAGCAGCAGGCTAATCACAGAAACACGAATCCCTGAACGCCAAGCCTCAGTTTTTACACGGCGCTCAGCTTCGGCCCGGCGAGTGCCAATTTCAGCTTCAATTTGCTGCTGAGCTTGATCAGCTCGATCCTGCAAAAATTCCGCTAGACCATCAGGATTATCACGATATTGCTCAATATCTGGAGGCAGTTGGCCACTTTGAATTGCCTGGGCCAGTAAATCTTCGTTTTGGAGTAGCGCGCCCAGCTGAGTTTGCTGTTGGCTTAATTCGGTAGATAGCTGCTGCTGCATCTGGGTGGCCGCTTCGCCAGCTTCTGTACTCACTTGGGTTAAGGCTTGCTGACTCGACAGTCGCACAGCATTCAAGTGCAGCAAGCTTAGAAGCAGGTAAGCAAACCCTAGTACACTAGCTAAGGAACATACCCAAAAGCGGGCGTCAGCGGTCAAGCTTTTGCGTTGGCTAACACGACCCACAAAGCTATCAATCCAAAACCCAGCCAGCAGCAAAGACATACCCACCAGAGGCACAATGCCACGATCAACAAGTTGAGTAGTGGTAGCCAATTGCCACTGAGTATTGGTCAGGTTAGGTGGAATCAGCAAGATAAGAAAGTCTAGCAGCGCTGACAATATGGCGATCGCGCCAGCTATCTTCAGAGCGATTGCTGCTAGGGGAGACACCACCGGGCTAGTAATAGCAGGTTCAGAGGTCATAGGGTTGGTCGATTGCTACAGGTATCCATTTTGCCCTGGCTATGGCAGAAAACGACAAAACCGCCACAAAATATTGAGCTTTAGCAGCGGGGCCGAAGCCCAGATCTATCTTGCCAACCTAATCCTGGTAGATTGACAACCAGCCGGGCTCTAGTCAGATTCATGAGATTTTGGCTCACTATCTGGCCCTTCGGGCACCGGGTCATAACCGCCAGGATGAAAGGGATGACAGCGCATGACGCGCCGCATGGCTAGCCAACTTCCCTTCATGGGGCCAAACCGATCGATCGCCGTCAGAGCATACTGCGAACAGGTGGGCGTAAACCGACAGGTGGGTGGAAACAGCGGCGATAGCAGCCGTCGGTAGCCATGAATGAGCAATAGCAGGAGTTGCTTCATAGCTCTATTCTATCGACTGGCTGGGCCTGGAGATACGCTCTATTGGCGCAGGCTGTTTAACTCTAATAGTCCAGCATCAAGGTGCTGTAGTCTTCAGGGGCCTGGCGGCTGTTGCGCTCGGGCAGGTATACGTTAGCGTTGGGGGCAAAATTGACACCCTGGGGCTTGGCTGTACCGGGCTTTGGAGCTGGCTGACGCAGGTTAGTGGCCTGGGCATCTAGCCCCTCAGTTTCCTGGTTGATTTCGGCGAGGCGATCGCAGAGCCGCTGACGACGCTCGTCAATGTACTCTAGCTCCTGCTCAAGGCGCCTTTTCTCAATGGTGAGCTTGTACATGTCGAGGTAGTGAGTCGCCTCGGTGGCCTGGCGGGGCATGGTGCTCACCTTGGGGAAAATTCGGCGGGGGGCGCGTTTATTAGTCATAACAGTCTCCGGGGGCTGAACTAGAGTTCACTGCCCTAGTTTGCCCGTTGACTAGGAGGAATTCCCAGCGCCTGACAATTTGTAGCAATCGATCACGACTCATACTAAATCCTGTTTGGTTACCCCCGATTCCTGAGGGCGAATACCATTCGCCCCCTACAGGTTGGCCTTTATGGAACCGGGGATATGCGGTTCGGATTTGGTATCAGCCAGTAGGCGAGCTACCGCGTATACCAAGGTTAATGTAGATGAGGCCCAAACACCTTCAGGGGTTGAGTCATCTGCTCAACCCGAGACAGGAGGGGATGTCGCCTCGAAACAGCGCAGTGAGCCTCAGCAGGCAGAGCAATGGTTTGTTGAAGATCTCGGTAGCCAATGCCAGTGGCGAGAATCGGTTGTCCATTGATGCGAAGGGCGATCGCAGCCCCTGGCACCTGAGCCTGAGCGATAGACTGCTGAATAGCGTTATCGAGACGCTGCCTCAGATCTTTTTTCATCTGTTTAGCTGATGGCTGAAGGTGGCCTGCTGGGTTGCTGTATCAGAGGTGCTAGTCAGCGTTTAAGAGTTGCTTTGAGCACAGCGAAATCCAATATGGCGGTGTCCTCGATCGGGGGTGCGTGAAAATCCGACTCGGTAGTAAGCCGTTAGCTCGTTGGGGGCAGAATCATAGACGTAATCGCCACCGCGAGTAACCCGTTCACCGCTGTTGTCTAGCTGTTCGCGCCCGTCGTCGGGATTGTAAGGGTAGGGCCGATACAGTGTACTTGTCCACTCAGCAACATTTCCAGCCAAATCATGAATGCCGTCGGGGGTCGCGCCTGCTGCGTGAGTGCCTACGATCGCCGTTTCACCCGAACGCCGACCATAGACGGCCCGCTCCGGAGTTGGTAGGTCATTACCCCAGGGGTAGAGACGCCCCTGCTTACCCCGTGCGGCAGCCTCCCACTCAACTTCGGTGGGCAGTCTTGCGCCTCGCCATTCACAAAACTGCTGGGCTCCGCGCCAGGTTGTTTCGGTGACGGGATGCTGTTCATAGCCTGATTGGGCAACAAATTGTTCGTTCTGAATCGCAATGCGACTGTGTTCATCATCCAGCGCAATCAAGGGTTGTTGCTGATTACCTTCCGCTCCTTCGATGAGTACGGGGGCGGCCGCCTGGGGCAGATTACCTGAGCGGACTCGTCCAGCTGGGGCATCCTGGAGGGGTGCAATGGCCAGCGAATTGAGAAATTCAGCGTATTGAGCATTGGTGACTTCATCGCGATCGATCCAAAAGGAATCTAAGGAAACCTGATGAACAGGTTGGGTATCCTCAGCTTCATCTGAACCAATCGGATAAGTCCCAGCGGGCACGAGAATCATGCCTTGGGTTTGAGCAGCGCCAGTGGTCGGTACGGTTGCAGCCGGGCTCGATGGTGGCAAATTGGTGGTCGCAGGTGGACTGTCTGTGCCACAGCCAATTATCAGTAATGTAGTCAGGGCAGCGACCGTGATGGGTGGCGTGTGGCGTTTGCGGTAACGAAGCGATCGTAATTGACGAATTAGACTGTTCATCGCTACACCTCATCAAATTGATTGGGGTTCAAGTTTAGGAATAGAAAATCAAGTGCTGCCCACTCTCAATTGCCCTCAAGAAGCTGTGCGGCTGCAATAAACATTGCTACAGCTTGCTATAGTTGTATCTCTGTAATAAATAGTGCTACAACAACTGGCTATGCACGGAGTCGATATCCTATTCCTCGAACAGTTTCAATTCGACTGTTGCCCAATTTTTTCCGCAGATATCCGATATAGACATTGACAATATTTGTGCCAGGTTCATAGTCGTAGCCCCAGACGCGATCGAGGATTTGCTCGCGGGTCAGTACCTGCATCGGGTGGCGCAGAAAAAGCTCGACCAGAAAAAACTCTCGTGCTGACAATTCGATAGCGCGATCGCCCACCCAAACCTGACGAGTTAATAGATTCATTGTGATGTCTGACACCTGCAACGAAGCGTCTGGCTGGGTGCGGGGCAAGTGATTGCGGAGTTGAACCCGGATACGAGCCAGTAATTCCTCAAAGCTGAATGGCTTGGTCATGTAGTCATCCGCACCGACATCCAGTCCAGCAACTGTGTTTTCGATGCCGTCGCGTGCAGTCAGCACAATAATAGGTAGCGCATAACCCTGTCCACGTAGTGCCTTGAGAATCATCAAGCCATCTTGGTCCGGAAGGCCTAGATCCAGAATAGCTAGATCGAACATCTCAGATTGGCTCACCTGTAACGCCTCCTGGCCGGTGTTAACGGCGATGGTTGTGTAGCCGTGCGCTTGCAGCCCAGATTCTAAAAAGTCGATGATGCGGAGGTTGTCCTCGATAATCAAAATCTGACTCATGACTTTCTCTGTCTAGATTGATTTCAAGAGGTATTACAACGGTAAACGTAGAACCTTGCCCTAGGCTACTGGAGAGTTCTACCCAACCGCCATGGGCCTGAGAAATTGCCTGTACAATGGCCAGACCCAATCCATGATGTTCGTTTTCACTCTTGCGGACTGTGGCCCGAGAAAACCGCTCAAAAATATGTGCCTGATCTTCTGGCGCAATACCCTCTCCGGTGTCACTGACCCAGAGATAAGCGCGGTTTTCACGAACCGAAGACCCAATCGCGATCGTGTCATTCTCTTGGGTATGGCGAATGGCATTTTGAACCAGATTCATGACCACTTGGGTAATACGCTGGCGATCGATCAAAATCGGGCTCAATCCCTTCGACTCTAGTTTCCACTGCCGATTTGCGATCGATCGCACTTTTAGATACAGTTCCTCGGTCAGCCAGTCTAGTTCTTCCCATTGCAGCACCAAAAAATCTTGGCGCTCGGCTTTGGCAAGCAGTAATAAATCATTTACTAATCGACTCATCCGATCGAGTTCATCAATTGCTAGGGAGACCTTTTGTTCCTGGCGGTCAGGAGAGTATTTCAAGGTCTCTAAATGGCCACGAATTACCGTTATCGGCGTTCGTAGTTCATGTCCAGCATCTTTAACAAACTCCTGTTGACTCTCAAACGCTATCTGGAGGCGGTCGAGCATTGCATTAAAGGTCGTCGTTAGTTCCGCAATTTCGTCGGTTCCTTCCACGGCAATGCGGCGCGTCATATCTGATTCGGTAATGGTATGGGCTGTTTGAGTCAATTCCCGTAGGGGAGCCAGCGCTCGTCCGGCGGTGGCCCAGGCAACTGCCGCCGCGATACCCATCACACCCAATGTGGCTGGAATAATGAGCAACACGGCTCCATCTATCACTTGATACGCCGTGTCTGCACAGTGAACGATGACTAACACACCTTGAGGTTGCCCGTCTACGATGATGGGTTCGACGAAATAAAACAGTTTGCCTGCTGATGTGGTGGTGTTGCCCTGTTTGGCGACGGTTAACTGTCCCCACTCTCGAATCAACGCCGCATCTTGGATGAGCAGTTCAGTGGGAAACAGGTCTGTGTACTGGTAAACTTGGCCGTGCAGTAGGGCGATCGCATAGTCATCGGCATCTACAGGTTGATACCGAGACAAAAAGGCATCAACCATAGCCGTCGCCTGCTGGTCTATGGGAAGGGCTGTATCAGCTTGCTGCTGCTGGACAATTTCGCGAAACTCGCCGATCTGGCGAGACACATACGTCCGTGATTGATCTCGAATTCGCTCATACAGAATGTGATGGGTGACCAGGATCGAGACCACACTGGAAAAAGCAGTGAGCAGAAAATACCAGATTAAAATACGAGAACGGGTACTTCTGAACCACCGTTGCGGCTTGAAAGCAGTTAAGGCACTCATCACCTCCTCCCCAATTCACGTGAGAGCGACATTTCTAAGGCATTTAGTAATCCGGCATTTCTGAGCTGCATCAAGGCAAGCTCGGAACTTTGAGTACAGCCGCTCGATGTTCTGATTGAGTCTTTAGTTGTTTGCACCATGTGCTGATGCAGGAAACTCAAATATTGTCCAATTTGGATATGGGGCATGAGGGGTATCATGATTGATTTTACTCCTACATTAGGGTTACTTGAGCAATGCTTTCTTCAGAGCCTGATTTGACCGTCGCCAGAGCGATCGCATGTACTTTTTTTGATCGATTGCGTGCAACACGATGAAGGCTAAAAACGTATAGCCGATCCAAAAATGTAAATCCCGTGCTAGATCCACGACCGCTGCATTCTGGGGGAAAAGATCAGGTACGGTTGCCACCCAGAAGAAGGGAACGTTGCCGCTTTGATAGGAATTGGACAAGAAAAAACCGCTGATGGGTACTGCCAGCATAAACACATAAATTGCCGTGTGTAGAAGGAACGTACGCATCCACTCACCGTCGACCAAAGGTCGACGGTGAGTGTACTTACGCCACCAAACCCGCTGTAACCAAAAAATACGCCAGGTTAACAGTGCCATGGTTAATGAGCCAAGCGACTTGTGCAGGGTGTAGGCGTTTTCTTGCAAAATTGTATCCTCCGGCATCCGCACCATACTAAAGCCTCCTACAAAGAGCAGCAGGTAGCAGCCTGCCATCCACCAGTGAATTGACCATAGCTGTTTAAAGGCGGAATTCATTCTGAGTCGCGGTTTTGGGGTTTGAGAAGCCGTTTTTTGAGGAATTAGTGGTGAACTCATTGGATACCTCCCGATTTAGATGATGTTCGCTCACACCTTCTAATATCTGTAAGGTGGATAAATCTAGAGTAAGCAGTTGATAAAAAAGTTCTTATATTTTTGGGTGCTGCTGTATGGCCATACCTGCTGAGAAAACCAGTGGCGCAAACGCTATTAAAGCTGGCGGGACAAGCCGCAAGAAGGGCGAGCTCTCTTTGCCTGCCAGAGACTACCAGTCAGGGCTAGTATCGTCGGGCCAGCTGGGGCGTTAGTCACGCGCTGGAGGCCGACTAATAAGAGCCTAAGCTAAAGACTAACTCTTTTATTTGTCAAGCCGGTACGCCGTGTTAGTGCGATCGAGCAGTGTTAGGCTAGCTTATGCTTCAGCAACAGTCCGGACAGTTTTAGCAACGACGCTATAAGGCTTACAGGGCAATCACTCTAGCAATTTCCTATTTAAATCAAGGTTAGTTTTCAGGCTGACATTGATTTAAATACTTTGAGCAACGTAGGCTCTGGCTTACAGGTAATATGGAGGGCAATTTTTTGTCCGGGGTATTGCTTCAGGTAAGCCAACTTAATATATTTGCAAGGGGTCGCACATAAAAAGAGTCTTATCTTTGCTTTATCAGACATTTACGAATGCAAACCATACTGATTTGTGTCAAGCCGCTCAGGCACTTATGCAGTTCAGTTGGAGATAACCCATGAAACTCTTTTCTCTATGTACCCTAATTTTCACTTTAATGGGTACTATTGTTTTGCCAGTTGAGGCAACAGAACAAAAAAAGCCTAACCTCAATGAACTCCGCCGCGAGAACTTAGATAAGGACGCCGTTGACTTCGATAAACTCCGCCGCGAGAACTTAGATAAGGACGCCGTTGACTTTGATGAACTCCGCCGCGAAAACTTAGATAAGGACGCCGTTGACTTTGATGAACTCCGCCGCGAGAACTTAGATAAGGACGCCGTTGACTTTGATAAACTCCGCCGCGAAAACTTAGATAAGGACGCCGTTGACTTTGATAAACTCCGCCGCGAAAATCTTGACAAGAATTTAGTTGAGCCAACATATCAGGCCCTGCAGATGATTTCTAGACAAGGAGAGTCAATAATTCCTGTAGGTCTTCTCAGCTAAAAATTGAGTTTGGGCTGCATCCAAGAAATACTGGATGCAGCTTTTTTATCCCAGAAAAATAAAATATCTTTATATTACTTTTATCGCTGCATTACAGAGCTCCTAAAATCTAGCTCTAGAGCCTCGAACTATTATCAGTATAAGTGTTGACGATGGCAATCTTGCCGTTGCAGACTTTTGTTTTGAAACGAGTATGATTGTATAAATATTCACGTCTAAGATGGCGGGGATGTATGGATCCGATCACTTGTATCAGCAGATGCGTCGAACGTTTAGTGCCCCGATCGACAAATTCTATCCTGGTTCTGGTATCACAGAGGTTGCCGAGATGGATGCTCAAGCAACTCGTCGTCTAGAATCCTTAGCAACCGCTGGGTCAGAGATATTGGAGAGGGTATTGCTGACAATGATCAGGCAAAAATTTTTGAACGCTTTGCTCGTACGACCCATAGCAAAACCCAGGATGAACACCACGGGTTGGGTTCGGGCCATTTCTCAAACCTACGGTGGATAGGCTAAACTCTCTAGCTATCGGGTTCAGGGAGCAACTTCCTTCATATCCATACTGTTCCGCTAACTCTCGATAGAGCAATCTATGAATCGGATTTTGATAGTTGAAGACAACCCCCGCATCGTCGACTTCTTAGAGTCCGGACTGCAGGCGCTTGGTTTCACGACCATCGCCGTTAACACCGGTCGTGATGCGCTGCAAGTCAGCGTTAGCGAGGATTTTGACTTAGTGATTCTGGACTTGGGCCTGCCCGATCGAGATGGTTTGTCCGTGCTCAAAGCCCTACGAGAGGAATACACGTTGCCGATTATTGTCCTGACTGCCCAAGATGGGGTGCGAAACACGGTTACGGGGTTGGAAGGGGGCGCGGATGACTACATCACTAAGCCTTTCAGCTTTGAAGAATTGCTGGCCCGCATCCGAGTCCAACTCCGCAATCGACTACCCCGCACTCAACCGGAGAAAACCTTACAAGTTAGGAATATCCGGCTAGATCTCTTAACTCGTCAGGCTTGGGTGAGCGATCATCCTGTCGAACTCTCAACTCGGGAGTTTTTACTTGCAGAATTTTTCCTTAGACATCCGATGCAGGTCCTGACCCGAGAACAAATTCTGGATCGTATCTGGGGCTACGATTATGATCCTGGCACGAATATTGTCAACGTCTATGTTGGACATCTGCGGAGAAAGCTAGGCGATAATTGCATTGAAACAGTTCGAGGGGTGGGGTATCGACTCCGCCCCTAATCAAGGCAGTATGCGCTTGAACATCTAATTCATGCCTACTTCCAGCAGGCCTGATCTTGTTTATTTTCCTATTTAAAGTAGCTGTAAATCTGCATCTATTGGTATTTTCCTGTTGAATAACGAAGTAAGATCGCAATGAATTTTACGTAAGAAACTTCCTATAATTCTGGCGAGAATTTTTATCGAAAAGCTAAAACCCTTTCCAGTCCTGGGGCATTAGTGTCTTAAAAGGACTTGGCTAAAATATTGACAGTTCAATGGATGCATGCCGATGCATTGTTCAAATTGCCAAAGCCAGAAGGTAATCAAACGAGGATTTGACCAGTTAAAAGATGGAACACAGTTGCAACGATATCGTTGCCAAGAATGCGGGAAACGTTTTAACGAACGAACAGGAACGCCGATGAGCCGATTACGCACCTCCAGCAGTCTGGTTTCGTTTGCGCTCAATGGTCGCACTGAAGGGATGGGTGTTCGAGCAACGGGCCGGACCTTTGGCAAGTCCCATACGACGATAATACGTTGGGAGCAGTGTTTAGCGGACAAGATTGTCGAATGGTCACCGCCAGCCCCTGAAGGGTCTGATGTGACGGTTGAAGGGGATGAAGTTTACACTCGCGTCGGCGAGAACTTTCCCCCCCGCTGAATCAGAAGGCTGGACCGTGCATTTTATTGGATGTGAGAGTCGTTATTGGATCGGGGCGCGAGCCTGCCTCAAGGACGAGCAACTCTTTGCCACCAGCGTTGAGGCCGCTTGGGAGTGGGTCAAGGGCTGTGAAGGCATCCGTTGGTTTTCCGATGGCGAAAGACGATATGGAAACCAATTGTGGAACCTGGCTAGTGTCTATCTCCTGAGCGGTGAGTATCACCCAGGTTATGGCTATCGCAAAGTCTGGCGAGAGGGCTTAGAAGTCGCCATGAAAATTAAGGGGTCTCAAGGAAATCGGCGGGTTGAATGGGTCAAAGTTGAGCATCCTTTTACCACAATTAGCCCAAAGCTTGTGGTCCAGGCGAATCATAATGAGGCTCAGAATGTAGCCTTGAGAAGGCGATGTAGTACCTATCGCAGACGGGCAAATCTCTATGCGAAGAAACTCCCGAGCTTACAGCGGGTTTTAGACCTGCAACGGCTGGTTCATAATTGGGTCAGACCCCATTGGGGACTGGCAAAAGGTGCCACCCCAGCCATGAAAATGGGATTTTGTTCTCGTCCGTTCACGATGCTGGAATTGCTCACTAGCAGAGGGTCATCCAGTATGCCCTGCTAGCAAACCAGTGCCGTCTAGCTCTCGACAAATGTCTCGCACAATGTGCCGTAGCCAAAGATTGGCTGCATCGCGATCTTGTAGTTTACTCCAGACCATCGCAATCCCCCAGGACGGTAGCTGGAGGGGAATCTCAAAACACTGCACTGGGTAATACTCAACAAAGTGCTGCTGTAAACAGGAGGGAATAGCGGTGAGTAGATCGGACGCGGCGATCGCCGCTGGCAGCGTAAACCAGTAGGGAATGGTGAGGGCAATCCGACGCTGTAATCCTTGTTTGGCGAGGGTTTGGTCAATAATACCGATGGCATCGCGACGCAGCGTAAACAGAGCGTGAGGAAACTCAACAAAGTTCTCCAGGCTAACTCCGCCAGTTTTAATTGCAGGATGTCCCTGGCGGCAGAGACCCACAAATTTCTCCGTAACTAGGGTTTCTCGCGCGATATGCGATGGCAAGTCCGCGAAGGTTCCCAATGCTAAATCGATAATGTCTTCTTCCAAAAGTTCCACAAAGGATTCTTTCTCAACCGTGATGAGGCGGAGATCGACCTGGGGAGCCTGGTCTTTAAGCACCGGCAACAGTTTTGGCAAAATCAGACTGGCAAAATAGTCAGAAGTGGCGAGGGTAAATATCTTGGTCGCCAGGGCTGGATCAAAAGTTTGTCGCTCCGCCAGGGTTGCTCGCACCGTGCTTAGCGCCGAGGCAATCTGAGGTGCGATCGCCTCGGCCCTGGCGGTGGGTCTCATTTCTCGCCCCACCCGCACAAACAGGTCGTCGGCAAAGAGCGATCGCAGGCGCCCCAGCGCCGCACTCATCGCCGGTTGCCCCACATGGATGCGCTGGGCTGCCGCCGTTACGCTGCGCTCGGCGTAGAGAGACTCGAAGGCCACCAGCAGGTTGAGGTCAATAGCGCTCAGATCTATCATTTGAATTGATGCATTCTATCTTTATTATCAATTTGATTTATCCGAACTCTGCCATTATCGTAGATTTTAAGCAAGTCGGGGAATTTCAAGGATGAATGAAGTAGAAAGCCAAAATATAGCGGTTGCCCATCGCTACGTTGAGCAATTTTTAGGCAAGGGTGACATGAGTCTGGCAGAAGAACTGCTAGACGAAAGCGTGCAGATTATTACAGGTCTCAAGCCCACTGGGCCAATCGATGGTATTGAGGAATACAAACAAGTTTTTTCTGGCTTTTATGAAGCCTTTCCTGATGTGAAATCGCTGGTCATTGAGGATAGTTTTGCCACAGGCGATCGCGTTGTGGTGCGCTTTAAGTCATTTCAGCAGCACGTAAAAGACTATTTTGGTATTCCTAAAAGCGATCGCGTGATTACCTTCCATGAAACCCACGTCATGCGCCTTGCCAACAGTAAGATTGTTGAGAATATCGTCAGCGCTACTAATCTGGAGTTTGAAATGCTGATGGCACCGGTTCTAGCCCCTCTAATTTTGGCCTAAAATCATGGCATTACCTGATATCTATGCTGGGACGCCCGTTGCGATCGCCCCGTCGCAAACCCTAGTTACACTGCCCGTCAATACTTTTTTAGAGAATCTAGCGATCGCCCCCACAGGCAAACTATTGATCACCAGCCATGAAGCTGGAGAAATTATCACGCTCGATCGCGAAAATAACTTAGGACTATATGCCAAGCTTGAGGGTAAAGTCACCGGCATTGCCCTAATTGAGGAAGATAGCCTTCTAATCAACGGCTGGAATGCAGAAAGCGTTCCTTTTGTGGCCATTTTGGCCGATGGCGAAGTGCAGTTTTTGCAAACGCTACCGGGGGCCCTGTTTCTCAACGGCATTACGCCGATTTCGGCTAATCAATACCTGATGGCAGACTCCTATCGAGGCGCGATTTGGTCCTTTGATCTGATCACTCAGACCGCCAATATTTGGCTAGAGCACCCGCTTCTTGCCCGCGCCGATAGCAACAATCCATTTCCGGGAGCCAACGGGTTGAAGCGATTTGGCGACGTTCTCTACGTGTCGAATACCGAGCAAAAACGGCTGGTGCGTATTCCACTAGATGATAACCATACACCGCAGGAGCCAGAAATTTTTGTGGAGGGCACCAACCTCGATGACTTTGCCTTCGATATCCACGGCAATCTCTACGGCACGACCCATGTCTACAATAGCGTGGTGCGCATCGAGCCCGATGGCAACACAACCATTATCGCCGAGGCCGAACAGGGCGTAACCGGCTGTACCGCTGTGGCCTTCTACGGCACCGGGCTTTACGTCGTCAACAATGGGGGCATGTCCTATCCGCCACCGGGTGGAGTCGAACCCGCCCAAATTGTGCGACTAGAGCTTGGGGTTGAAGGCGCACCGCTGCTCAGCAAAGGCTAAGGTTATGCAAAGCGATCCTCCCGTTACGGTAGACGTGATGCAGAGCGTTAGACCTGGAAAAGAGCGCGAGTTTGAATTTCTGCTAGAGCAAATCATCGGTACTGCCAGTACCTTTGAAGGTTATCTTGGCTCGTCTGTCTTTCGCCCCAGCCAACAAAATCCATCGGAATATCGCGTCATCTTTAAATTTGATCATCTGGATCATTTGAAGCAGTGGGAAAATTCTACTGCTCGGCAAAACTATCTAGCCCAGGCTAAGGAACTTACCCTCAACAAGGGTACATTCTCAATTATTACAGGTCTAGAAACCTGGTTTACGCTGCCGTCGAAACCTGGCCTCAAGCCTCCCGCCCGCTACAAGATGGTGATAGTCACCGGGGCCGTTATCTTTGTCATCAACCGCATGTTGTCTTTGCTGCCAGCTGCCTGGTTAGGCCTGTTTCCACCCCTGGTGCAGTTGCTCATTTTGATTTTTATCACCGTTACTCTGATGACCTATATGGTTATGCCCCGACTGACTAAACTGCTGGCCTGGTGGCTTTATCCCAATCAGTAATTTTCCGTTCAAAATAAAAAGGAGCGAAACCATGGTAAAACTCTGTGCCATTGTGGGTATGGGTGAGGGCAATGGTATGGCGATCGTCCGCAAATTTGCCAGTGAAGGCTTTGAGATTGCGATGGTCGCCCGCAGCCCAGAGAAGCTCAAAGGCTATCAGTCCGTGCTGCAATCAGAAGGCACGACCTCCCACTATTTCTTGGCCGATGCTGGCGACGAAGCAGCCCTAAAAGCGGCGTTTGTGGCCATGCAAACCCAGTTGGAGATGCCGGAGGTTCTGGTTTACAACGCCGCCGTGCCTCGCATGGAGAGCGTGCTGCAAACCGAGTTTGACACTTTAGTCAGCGACTTTCGGGTCAATGTCGCCGGGGCGATCGCCTGTGCCCGGGCCGTTCTTCCCGCCATGCAGGCCCAGCAAAAGGGCACGCTCCTCTTTACCGGCGGTGGCTTCGCCCTCTACCCCGACCCCAACTTCATCTCTCTTTCCGTCGGTAAAGCCGGAATTCGCGTACTGGCCAACACCCTCCACGCCGCCCTCAAAGATTCGCCAATCAAAGTGGGCACCGTCACTATCTGCGGCACGGTCAACGGCGATGACCCAAAGTACAGCAGCGATCGCATCGCCACAGAATACTGGAAGCTCCACACTGCCGAAAATGGAGAGTACGAAACAATCTATTGAGGCACTGCTGAAGGATGAATCAATTTCCAAGAACCGTTGTCGTCATTGGTGCTAGCCGAGGCATTGGCGCCGCCGTGACTCAGCATTTCGTAGATCAGGGCCACGCAGTATGGTCTGTTTCTAGAACCGCCGCCGTCGCGGGCACCTGGATACAGGCCGATATTTCAACCCCAGAGGGCATTGCCGCGATCGCTCACGCCCTCGGCAACCAGCCCCTAGATGCCCTGCTCTTTATGGGCGGTGTATGGGAAGCAGGGGCGTTTACCGACGCCTACGACTTCCTCAGCAGCTCCGACGCCGAAACCCGCTTTGTGCTGAGCGTCAACACCATTGCGCCGATCGAAATCACGCGATCGCTGGCGTCGAACCTTTCCCATGCCGCCAATTCGAGGGCCATCTACATTGGCGCTCTCAGCGGGCTAGACAACTGCCCGTCGGTGGAAGTGGCCAATACGGCTTCCGAGTTTGGCCTGCGCGGCGCGGTACAGGCGCTGCGGCTGGCCTTGGGTAGTCAAAACATTGGATTCACAGTGATTAATTCTGGCAACGTGGCCACCGAAGAAGTCATGCTAGATATCGCAGCGGGCCGGTTTGGCCCCCAGACCCCGATACCGATGGCCGCGATTACCTCGGCCATCGATTGGCTGCTGAGCCTGCCCGCCAGCGTGGATGTACAGGAGCTGAATTTACAGCAGCGATCCTATAACCTTTAGCTTCGTCTAATACCAAATCCTGTTTGGTTACCCCCGATTCCCTGGGGCGAATGCCATTCGCCCCTACAGATTGGCCTTTATGGAATCGGGGTTATGCGGTTCGGATTTGGTATAAGGCAGCAGCAGCCCATATCGTGTGGTAAGTAGGCAAGACTGCGCTTGAGCCAACCAAAACTCCAGTTTCTAGCTAAACCCTGAATTCGGTATCAGCGTTGACCTTTGGAAGACCGGCTTGCCTTCCCCTCCAAGGAGGGGCTAGGGGTGGATTCGCCTGGGTCATTAAGCTATCTATCTGTGAGGAACGGTTGGTCTGATACCAAATCCTGCCTGAATACCCCCGGTTTGTAGGGGCATAGCATGCTATACCCCTACGGGGTTCCTGATTGTGAATCGGGGTTTCCCAAATCGGGTTTCGTATGATATTGCCGTTTTGACCCATCCCGCCGTTTGGCTGAGCCCACGACGAAGCACTCCGGGCACCCCTCCCGGTTGGAAAAAGCATTCTCTCGAACTGACGTTGCTAAAGCTGGCCAAAGCCTTTCTTTTTCTTCTGTTTTTTCTGTTTTTTGTTGCTGGGGGCACGAAATCCCGGCTGAGCCCCGCCGCCCATACCGGGTAGCCCCGGCATACCACCACCCATACCGGGGAAGCCGCCGCCATCCATGCCTGGCATACCGCCACCCATGCCGGGAAAGCCGCCGCCGCGCCCCATCTGCTGCATCATGGTGCGCATCTTGGTGAAATCACTGACTAGCTTGCCCACGTCTTTTTCTTGGTGCCCTGAGCCTTTGGCAATGCGACGGCGGCGGCTGGGGGAGCTAGCGAGCAGATTGGGCTGTTTGCGCTCTGCGGTGGTCATGGAGTTGATCATGGCTTCGCAGCGTTTGAGCTGCGCCTCACCCTGTTCCAGCATGTCCCCGGTAATTTGCTTGCCCATGCCCGGAATCAGCTTCATAATGCCGCCCAAAGAGCCCATGCTCTTCATAAAGCGCATTTGCTTGAGAAAGTCGTCAAAGTCAAACTCGGCTTCGAGAATTTTTTGCTGTAGCTTTTCGGCATCACCAAGGTCCACGGCTTCCTGAGCCTTTTCCACCAGGGTGAGCACGTCACCCATGCCCAAAATGCGGGATGCCATGCGATCGGGGTAGAAGGGCTGAAGCGCTTCTACCTTTTCGCCCACGCCAATAAACTTAATCGGCTGGCCGGAGATCTGTCGCACCGACAGAGCCGCCCCACCCCTTGCATCGCCGTCCATTTTGGTGAGAATGGCCCCGGTAATACCAATGTCGTCGTGGAAGGTGCGGGTGAGGTTGGCAGCCTCCTGGCCGGTCATGGCATCGACCACCAGCAGCACCTCGTCGGGCGCAATGGCGGTTTTAATATCGGCCAGTTCGGCCATCATCTTGGGGTCGATCTGGAGGCGACCTGCCGTGTCAACGATGACTGTGTCTACGCCATCGGCTTTGGCCTTCTCAACCCCCTGGCGGGCAATGTCAACGGGGTTGGCGTCGGTGCCCAGCTCAAACACGGGCACGTCAATCTGCTTGCCGAGGGTAACGAGCTGATCGATCGCCGCCGGACGGTAGACGTCGGTGGCGACCAGCAGGGTGCTGCGGTTTTCTTTGCGCAAATGTAGCGCCAGTTTAGCGGTAGCGGTGGTTTTACCCGTACCCTGTAGACCCGCCATCAGCACCACTGTGGGCTTGGTTGGCGAGTCTGCCAAGGGAGCATTGGTGTCGCCCATGAGCCGCACCAGCTCATCGTTCACCACTTTGATGAACTGCTGGTCGGGGCTGACCCCCTTGACTACCTCAATGCCCAGGGCGTTTTCTTTGACCTGGGCGATAAAGTCTTTAATCACCTGGAGGTTGACGTCGGCTTCTAACAGAGCACGGCGCACCTCCCGCAGGGCACTGTCAATATTAGACTCGCTGATTTTGTCCTGGCCACGCAGGCTTTTCCATGCAGATTCGAGGCGGTCAGACAGGGCTTCAAACATAGCTCAGCGATAACAACCATCTAAACAAAACGAATAGTCACCATAGTCAGGTCATCACAAGCATGACGTGACATGGAGTGCCTCAAGCACTGGTCTACAGCGTTGATCTCCGTGGCCCGAATATAGCCCATGCTATCCCCAGGGCAGCACTTACGCACTGAACTTATATTCTAAAGGGTGAAGGAAACAACTGAAGTGCTGAGACTGCTGGCCAACAATTTCAAGCCTTGCGTTCTACTTTTTTTGGGCGCAGGAGGTGGGCAGCTCGCTTTAATGATGTGAGGAGAGCCCTTTGCTGAAGACTCACGCACTGTGGCGGGTATGCTGGTTGCTAGGGGAGTTGCTAGCTTACGGCTTAGCAAAAGCTTGGTGTCAGGATGCTGACGATAACATAAGGTTCATGATATAGCCACAGATACACCTCGATTCCACAAAGATTTGAGGCGCAATGCGGAATTCTAGCGGGTTGCTTTGTAACAATCCTTAGAAGGGTGAATCACAGGGTAGCTATGGCTAACGAATCGTCTCAATGCATCGACCCGCAATTCATCTCTAGGTCTATGCCGACAAGTGATACCAGTAATATGATCAATGATCATACCAGCTTGCGACAGGGGGGTGAGACCCCTAGCACCCCTCCATGCCGTCCGCAGGTGCCATGGTTAGACCTAATTCAGAATCATAGCCACCTGGTAATGGCGGTAGTTGACATAACTGGCGAGATCAGTTCTCCACCCCGGGCTCACCCTGTATTGTTTGCCAATCAATATTTTTGTCGGCTCACGGGCATTGCCGCTGAGGCGGGTCACCTCGATTTGAGCTTCTTCGATCGCCTCACTGTGGCCGATCAAAAGACCTTGCAGGAGCGGTTTAGACGCCATTTTTTGCAGGCGCTACTGCGATACGCCTACAACCAGACCAATTTGGTCTCGGAACGGCTACTCAACGAGCCTTTGGTGATGTCGTTGGCAGATTCTGCAACGGGCCAGGTACGACAAATTGAGTTGCGCCTGCGCACTGCCGCAGGCGGTCTCGAAATTAATGCCGTGGATCCTCTGCTGAACGCTCACTTGAGCACCTGTTGGGCTGAGCCACCGAGCCGTGAGCAGGTCGCTACCCAGCTACTCAGTCCAGAACCCGCTTTTAAGCAGCTTTTGGCAGCCCTCAAGCCGGGTAACTATGGTGTCAGCGGCCAGATTTTAATTGAGGGCATAGACGTTACCGAGCGAGAGACCTCTAAGGCTCTGATCCAATTGCTGGTGGGCCATGAGTCGGTGCTGGGGACCCAGCGCTTTGACCAGGCAAATGAATTAATGAAACAGTTGTTTAAGGCCACTGATAGCTTTTTACTGAGCGCTGAGAATAATCAGGCCCAGCTGTTTACGGCCCTTGACCAGCCCGAATGGATAACAGCTACCTATGCCATGGACGCTCTCCAGGGCTCAGCCTTCTTGAGGGCGACTGGGCAACGAGCGGTCGTCAATATCCCCGATCTAAGTCTCGCCTGTAGCACCCAGTGTGAACGAGAGTTAATTGCCCAGGGGACGCGATCGCTGCTGCTGATTCCTCTGGTCATGCGCAGTGCTCGACTGGGCGATAGCGCTGCCCCCATGGTCGGGCTGGTGGGCTTAACCAGCACTAAGCCCTATGCCTTTGATCAGGCTGACTGCAGCCGCGCTACTAGCCTAATACCAGCCCTGACAGCGGCCATGCGCCATAGCGTACAAGATCGCTTTACCAATATTCATCCCTCAGTGCGCTGGCGGTTTGAGCAGGAATCTGAACGCCTCAGCTTGGGGCTGCCGTCGGGCCCCATTGTGTTTGAGAGCGTTTATCCGCTCTATGGCATTTCCGATATTCGCGGTTCGTCAGATGAGCGCAACCGAGCCATTCAACAGGATCTGCTCACTCAGTTCAGGCTAGCTCTAGCGGTGGTTGAGCAGGCTAGTCAGACTGTGGGCAATGCTCTGGTAGAGCAGCTGGCCTTAGATTTGGACGATCACATCATGGCGCTAGAGCAAGGTGTCACGGTTGATGCCGAAGTCACCCTACTGCGTTATCTACAGAACGAGGTAGAAGTCCATTTCCCTTACTTTGCCCAGCACAGTGCTGAGGTAGAAGAGGCGATCGCACAGTATCAAGCGGCCATTGATGCCGACCACAACTGCGTTTATCAATCTCGCGCTATCTATGACGAAACCATTGGCCATATTAACGGGCTGCTGCGTGAGACCTGGAATAAGTGGCAACAGTCAATGCAGACCATTACTCCCCACTACTGTGACCTAGAGGCCACCGATGGCATCGACCATATGATCTATGCCGGTAAGGCCATCGACCCCAAATTCACCGAGTTCCAGCTTCAGGCGCTGCGCTATGAGCAGATGCGGGCGGTATGCGACTGCGCCCGCAAGGGGTTCGCCCTCAAGTCGATCTACAACACCGACATGACCATCACTCACCTGGTGCTAGTACAGGGCTTTACGGTCGATATTGTGCACGACGAAACGACCGAGCGGCTGTTCGATGTCCGGGGTACCCGTGACACTCGCTATGAGATTGTGAAAAAACGCATTGATAAGGCTTGCGATGCCGAAACGGGCGATCGCATTACCCAGCCCGGCATGTTGACGGTGGTGTACTCTACCAGCGAAGAGTGGCAAGAGTACAAACGATACTTGCACTACCTGCATCGCGAAGGCACAGTAGGGGGCCACATCGAGCAGGGCACAGTAGAGCCCCTACAGGGGGTGAGCGGCCTGAAGTTTGCTCGAGTGCAAGTCAATCCAGAGTAGCCTGTCTCTGAAAACCAGAAATCGGAGATCGAATAGAGCATCCATGACTGAGATGAACACCGTCTAGAACCCCGGTTTCGATTTGAGCAACGCCAATTGAAGCGGTTGTCTCTCCTCCTTACGGGTAGAGATGGGGTGGTGCAGCAGCCCTACAGAACGGGAGGGACGTTGCCTTGTCTTAGCCTACTCGAGCGCTATGGGCCGCTGTCATCTGTGGATACATGTGACCGGCCCGCTCTCAACACTCTCTCAGAATGCACTCATGGGGTCTTCAGCCAGGTCGAGTTTAGTAGTGACAACGTTGAGCCCTAACCAAGGTCTTGCGTTTCAGCAGTAAATGTCTAGCAGGATGCTAGGCCTGCGTTCAGTTTCAGAACGGTTAGTCATCGACTATCAATTCAGGCGTTGATACGACGGTGCCTCCCTCCCTGTCCTTACCCCAAAGAATTTCAATGAAGCTTCAATATTTAGCGGCCCTCTTGGCCTCATCCACGTTGACGGTTGGCGCAATGGCGCTACCCAGTGCAGTGAGCTCTGTTTTTGCAGCACCTTGTGCCGGTGCTGCTGGCACCGTTAATCCTTGCGCCAGTGCCAATCCTTGCGCCAGCGCTGACCCTTGCGCCAGTGCCAATCCTTGCGCCAGTGCTGACCCCTGTGCCAGCGCCAATCCCTGCGCCAGTGCGAACCCTTGCGCGGGTGCAGACGTCGTGCAGGCCAGCGAACCGCCCCACCCTGAAGTCTATGTGGAGTCGGCTAGCAATCTAGCGATTCGTGGTGCTGACCCAGTGGCTTACTTTACCGAAGGAGCTGCGGTGCCCGGTAATGCGGCTTATTCATACAGCTGGAATGGAGCGACTTGGCACTTTAGTAGTGCCGAAAATCGGGCGCTTTTTGCTGCTAGCCCTGAAGCCTATGCGCCCCAATATGGTGGCTACTGCGCCAAGGCGATGAGTGAGGGCAACTTGGCTTCGGTTGATCCTCGTGTTTGGGAAATTGTGGACGGTAAGCTGTATCTCAACTACAGCGCTGAGGTACAGCAGCAGTGGGTAGAAGATATTCCTGGCAATATTGCTAAGGCAGACTCCTTTTGGCCTAGCGTGCTGACCGTGCAGACCTTTTACGAAAATGTGGTCTCCTGGGCAGGCTAATGGCGGTGCACTGAACGGTAGCGCCTAAACCCTCTGCTTACCCCCGGCAGCAGGCTCTAAGCCTGGGCTGGGGTTTTTAGTGAGGGCGTTCAGCGTTGTTGCATTGGTTGTCACAGAGAGGGTAAGCCGAGTCGTAGCGGCCAGGGCGGCGGCCAAACAGGTCATAGCGACGATCGCGGACAACGGCATAGAGTTGATCCCCCATCTGCTTAGCCCCTGGCAAGGCTCGGTAAGCCTGAACGAAGGAGTTGCCCAGGGGCAACAAACGGCCAATTTCTTCGGCAGCAGCGCTGCCCTGCCAGCGCTGCTCAGGGGCTGCCAGATCAATTAGGATCATGCCGGCTTCGCAGTTGGCAGGGGTAATGCCGTAACGGCCTAGGGTGTTGCTGTCTTGCATCGGCGCGTATTGAAACTGATTGCCGCGATCGGCAGCTTCTAGTAACCGTACTAGACTGACGCAAAGGTTACAGTTACCGTCATAAATTACACAGTACATAGTAGTATGGCTGCTAAAAGGTCGTCACGTTTATCTTAATCGTCGGTTCCTCAAAATTCAGACTGAGGGTGATTGGGCGAGTTGTTATGGGTTCCTGAAATTAATGCTGTAGCGGCAGGGGCTATAGAGCTAGTTCTAGCTCTGTGAGGCACGGTTGCAGGGCTTTCCACCCAGTGATTTTTTGCTGGTTTTTTGCTGGTGAGCCCAATTCAATACTCTGTACGCATATCATCATGGGGCCTTGGGCTCGGCTTAATGGAGGGCATTGAGCAGTGTGTTTTTAGTCTGTGGATCCCGGCTTGATCGGCCCAAGTCATCAGTGTCAATAGGTCGTAGGTGGCGATCGCTACCCTGGCTAGTGCATTTACCCCCGCAAATCTCATGGTTGTGAAAAGACTGATCGATGGTCGGTTTCAGTTTATTCGAGTTGTTAGCACTAAGGCTTACACCAAAACCTACCTGATGGCTGATCATAACGATCCGGCTAAACCAAAGTGCATCGTCAAGCATCTCCAGCTACCGGCCCATAACGCCATTACCCTGAAGTTTCTCAATGACTTACTGGCCAAGCGGGTCAATCTACTCAAGCGCATGGGCGAGCACGATGCGATCGCAAAGCATCTATCCACAATTCAAGATGGGCAGGAGTTTTACTGGGTACGCACCTACATTCCGGGACAGTCTTTACAGATAGAGCTAACCGAAGGCAGGCCCAGAACTGAAGCGGAGGTCAACGCTTTTTTAGGCGAGAGCCTCAGTGTTTTAGAGCTGATTCAACGTCACGGTATTGCTCACCAAAACCTACACCCCAACAATCTCATTCGCCATCGCGACCAGGGTCACCTGGTGCTGGTTGATTTTGGCCTGATTCAAGACCCGGCCATTCCAGAGTCGGCTGTGACAATCACTGGTAAAACCACCAACGGTAGCGCTGTGGGCAATGATCCAGTCTCAGCTTACCTCCCCCCAAGCCAAAATCGACAGTACACGCGGTTTGCTGCCGACCACTTTGCCCTGGGCATGATTGCGATTCAAATGGCCACCGGTCTATCGAATGAAGCCATTCCTCGCCTGAGTCAAACTGACTTTATTGGTCAGGTCAGGCTCCAGCTCGATGAGTGCTCAACCCTGGATGCCCCGCTCAAGAATCTGCTGATTAGAATGGTGTCGCCCCAAACCGAGATGCAGTTTCATCAGGCCAAAGACATCTTGGTTGCCTTGGCCAGCATGGGTACTCCAGCCCAGGCGAGCGCTGACCGTCATCCGGAGACAGAACTCCAGTTTTCAGAGGCTGAGGCTGGGACTGATGCCACAGCCTCAGCCTCTGAAACCAACTCGAACCCCAGCACATTAAAGCCGCCTATCTGGCGCCGCCCGGGCCTTTGGCTAGGCGCAGGGGCAACGCTGGCACTCTTGGTAATAGGTAGTGCGATGATGCGGCGTTTACCACAGTCGTTGACGGTCAACAATTTGATTCAGCAAGCTGAAACCGCAGAGCAACTGGGCCAACGTAATGACGCTTTAAACTATCTCAATCAGGCCCTAACGCTGCAGCCCGGTAACAGCGACGCCTTGGCCCAACGCTCAGCCCTACTCTGGACAAATGGTCAGTCGGAAGCGGCCCTCCAAGACCTGAGCAATGCCATTCAAGCCCAGCCGGAGTCGGCAACGCTGTACTACCAACGGGGAAATTTGCGCTTTCAACTGGGAGATTTGCAGGGAGCCATCACCGACTACAGCGATGCTTTGCAGCACAACGACAACTATGTCGATGCCTACATTAATCGAGGTAACGCTCGAGCCGAGTTTGGCGATGAAGCGGGAGCCATTCAAGACTACACCGCTGCTATTAATCTAGGCAAAGAGCCTGAGAGCAAAGCCGATGCCTATACCAACCGCTGTCTATCGCTCTCTAACCTAAATGACCACAGCGCTGCCCTAGATGACTGCACCGAGGCAGTAAACTTACGCCCTAATAACAGTCTGGCCTACGAAAACCGTGGCCTGGTCAAGCATCGCTTGAACGACTACCAGGGAGCCATTCAAGACTTCACCATTGCCATTCAAATTAATGCCAGCAACCCGGAACCTTACTACAACCGTGGCCTGACCCGGCAAGATCTGGGCGACTTTGCCGGGGCCATGGATGATTTCAACCAAACGATTCAGCTCGATCCCGATCATCCCTTTGCTTACTACGATAGAGGGTTACTCCACGCTGAACTAGGGGATCTCGATCGCGCGATCGCCGATCTTGAAACAGTCGCTACCGCCTGCCTAGATGTCAGCCGGTTGGGCTGCTTTGACGATGCTCAGTACCAACTCCAAAAGATCCGGGCTGCTCAGGCCAGTCAACTTTAGCTGCGCATCCCCCGACGTCCACTACCCGAACGTCCATTACGTCGTACATAGGTATGTGCGATCGTATCTTTCGTCAGTTCAGCCGAACTCAGACCAGTCTGAGACTGACCGAGGGCTGACTGAAGCGATAGGGCTAGGTAGCCCAGCCCGCTTACACTGCCGAGGGTAACCAGAGTCAACACTACAGAGAACTTATGCCACATGACGGTAATTGCCAATTAGGACAATTATCCTTTCTCTATGGCGAGAAAAAATCCAGCCATTTCGCAGCCAACTAAATCAATAGTCTGTAAACAAAGTTACGGTTATTAGAAGATTCGACCGCATTAAGGGTCAAATTGCTCGTTGCAATTGACGCTCCTAGCCGGGCAGAGTAAACCAACGCTCCCAAATCCCCGCACCAAGCCATATTCTTTATAGTGAAAGAATATGGCTTGGCCGTCGGCTGCCCCCCCAGGCATAGGTTAAGAGGGGCAGACCAAACCACCCATAACAGCCATTAGGAGAATTCAATGTACAACCTCAAGGTGGTCATTATCGGCGCTGGTATTGGCGGCTTAACGACAGGCATCGCCATGCAGCAGGCCGGATACCAGGTCAGTATCTACGACCGTGCCCATGAGCTGCGTCCGGCTGGAGCCGGTATTTCGCTGTGGTCAAATGGCGTCAAAGTACTCAATAAACTGGGGTTAGGTGAGAAATTAGCGGCCATTGGCGGCGAAATGAACGCGATGGAATATCGCAGCCACACCGATGAACCCCTCAGCTATATCGATTTGAAGCCTTTATTTGAGCGCGTGGGCCAACGCCCTTACCCGGTGGCTCGCACTGATCTTCAGGCCATGTTGCTCGATACCTTTGGCCCAGAAAATGTGCACTTGGGCATGCTCTGTACCGGGGTCGAACAAGACGAACACAGTGCCACTGCCATTTTTGAGCAGGGTGAACGGGTCAGCGGTGATCTAGTGATTGGCGCCGATGGCATTCATTCAGCGGTGCGGGCTGACGTGGTGGGCCATTGTGTCGATCGCCGCTACGCCCACTACGTCAACTGGAATGGTCTCGTGAAGGCAGACCCCGAACTATGCAAAAAAAACCTGTGGGTGCTCTACGTCGGAGACAGCAAACGGGCCTCAATGATGCCGGTAGGGGGGGATCGGTTCTATTTCTTCTTTGGCGCACCCATGGTAGAGGGTACCGAGGTTGCCCCAACCCACCGCCAAGATGAGCTGGCCAAGATCTTCCAGGGTTGGCCGACTCCGGTACAGCGGCTGATTGAAGCCATCGATGCCGAACAGACGAACCGCCTCGAGATTGGCGACATTGACCCCCTAGCGCACCTAGTCAAAGGACGGGTTGCCCTGCTCGGTGACTCGGCCCACGCCACCACCCCCACCCTGGGCCAGGGCGGCTGTCAGGCGATCGAAGATGCCGAGGTGCTCACCCGCTACCTGACCACCACCAATATCGGCGTGGTCGATGCCCTCAGACGCTACGAAGCCGCTCGCAAAGACCGCACCGCTGAGCTAGCGTTAAAGGCCCGCAAGCGCACTAGCACTATTTACGGCCACAGGCCCGAGGCCACCCAGCAGTGGTATGACGATCTAAAGCAAGAACCGCCTGAAGCCGTGATCAATGCCCTGGCCAAAGTCATTTTGGCTGGCCCCATGGGCTAATCGTGCCTTTCGCTAGATCGTTGTTCCCCAGCCTGGGCCAGGCTGGGGGTAGCTCCCTCAGCCATGGCCTGGGTTGATTATTTCAGTGGCTGATTAGAGCCGCGATCGGGAGAGGGCCTTACCAGGCTTTGCCGCTCTCGTTCACCTCACCGCTGCTCAGGGCAGCTGGCCAATTTTGATCGCCTTTGACAATATTGCCGGCCACGTCAGCCTGCCATCTTTCCTGCACATTGGCGTTGTAATTGAGGTAAAGCTTGCCGTCTACGATTTTCCAAGCTTCGGGGTCCACGGAGGCTAGGTAGCCGCCCTTGACCGCCCAGGCGCAATACCCGCCGTATTGAGGCGCATAGGCGTCGGGATCAGCCGTGAAGGCCGCCAGGTTTTCGGCACTGCTAAAGCGCCAAGTCGCTCCATTCCAGCTGGTTTCATAGTCGGCAACGCCTTTTACAGCCTGCCCCTCGGTGAAATAGGCCACCGGATCGGCTCCGCGAATCGCCAACCCGTTGAAGCTGTAGACGGCAGCTTGCTCAGCCGTAGACACCCCAGCGCAGGGATCGGCGGCGGCGCAGGGGTCAGCCGCAGCGCAGGGGTCAGCCGCAGCGCAGGGGTCAACCGCCTCTTGGCTGACATTGTCAGGACTTTCCACCGTAGTTGTGCCACAGGCAACGGCACCCAGGGTTAGCAAGGAGGCGATCGCAACGGCACCTAAATAGTGAATTCGCATGATAAACCTCTACTCAGATAGCATTTTAGACCTATGGCCATCGCTCCATCGGGAAGACGATACCGAGTACTAGCGTGCCATGACAATCTGAGAGCCCTGTGAGAGAGGCTTAAAACAGCCTTAAGCAAGCTGAAGAATGATGCCCAGGGGGCATTGATGTCTGGCGCAGCCCTGGTAGGCTTGGCGTAGCCGTTATTCTCCAACGCTATGACCCTCACGCAGGTCTGGGGTGCCCTTCTAATTTTTGTACTGGCTCCGGTGGTCGGTGGTCTACCCCTCACAGGGTGGGCTACTCGACTGCTGTCGGGTCAGCAGCTTCAGCGGGTGGGCACCGGCAATGTGGGGGTATCGGCAGCGTTTTACCACGGCGGCAAGATAGCGGGCATTGCGGCTGTAATGCTGGAGGCGGCCAAGGGCATTGGTATCGTGCTCTTGGCCCAATACTATTTCCCGGCGGATCCCGTTTGGCAGATCATTGCTTTGATTTTCTTGGTGATGGGCCGCTATTGGTTTGCCCAGGGCGCGGGCACCACCAATGTGGTCTGGGGCATTGTAGCCTTCGACTGGGGCACAGCCCTACTGACCTTCTTACTCAGCGGGTTAGGGTTTACGATTTTTCGCGAACGCCGCCAGGGTCGGCTCTTGGCGCTGGTGCTACTGCCCCTGATCACCGCCCTGCGCCATGCCGATGGGGCCCTGGTAGCAGCGATGGCCTGTCTGAGCCTGCTGATAGCCTGGATCTATCAAAAACTGCCTGACGATCTCGACTTACCAGACGACAAAGGACGCTTGGAGTCTCGCACCATGTTTCGTTTTTTTCGTGGCGATCGCGGCCTGGTAGCCCTCGACCAGCCTCTGGATGCGACCAAATTTGGCCACAAGGCCGCGATGTTGGGCCAGCTCTCCGCCTGGGGCTATCCAGTGCCGCGAGGCTATGTGCTACCGGCTGGGGATGATCCGGCGGCGCTGCTGGCGATCGCAGCCCCCTCCTCCCAACAGCCCTTGGCCGTCCGCTCCTCTGCCCAGGACGAAGACACCGGCACCGCTTCAGCGGCGGGAATCTATCGATCGATCTTGAATGTCACCGATGGCGACAGCCTGGCCGAGGCTATTCTACGGGTTTTCTCGTCCTACAACTCGCAACGGGCCTTGGCCTATCGGCAGAGTTTGGGCCTGCCCGAGCGCGGTCTGGCGGTGATTGTGCAGCAGCAGGTACAGGGGCAGTTTTCGGGGGTGGCCTTTAGCCGTGACCCGATTACCCGCTGCGGCGATGCCGTAGTCATTGAAGCGCTGCCCGGTGGCGCTGAGCAGGTGGTCGGTGGGCAGGTCACCCCCGAGCAGTACCGGGTGCTAGTGCAGCCCGACGATGTGCCGCCCATGGCAGATATTGCCGAGGCCGACTGGCAGCTATCCGAGGCCTTAACCCTGACCGTAGACGGCAGTGGCCAAACCCCCTCGCGGCTGCTTCAACAGGTGGCCTACCTCGCCCGTCACCTGGAGAGTCGCTTTCAGGGGGTGCCCCAGGATATTGAATGGAGCTTTGATGGCGAAACCCTTTGGCTGCTCCAGAGCCGTCCGATTACGACGCTGCAACCGCTGTGGACACGCAAAATTGCGGCGGAGGTGATCCCCGGCACCATTCGCCCGCTGACCTGGTCGATCAACCGTCCCCTAACCTGCGGCGTATGGGGTGAGATTTTTACGATCGTGCTGGGCGATCGCGCCGAGGGGCTAGACTTTGAAGCTACTGCTACCCTGCACCATGCCCACGCCTACTTTAATGCCACCCTACTGGGAGATATTTTTCGGCGCATGGGTTTACCCGCCGAGAGTCTAGAGTTTTTGACCCGTGGGGCCAAATTTAATCGCCCACCCCTGGGTTCGACCCTGCGCAATCTGCCGGGTCTGCTGCGGCTGCTACGGTGTGAAATTGTGCTGGAGCAGCAGTTTAGGCAAGCCAATGGCGCGGTCTACAGCCCGGCCCTAGAGACATTAGCCGCTAGCCCAAGAGACCACCTCAGCCCGAGCGAGTTAATTGAGCGGGTAGAGACCATCCTCGACCTGCTGCGGCAGGTGACTTACTACAACATTTTAGGGCCGCTCAGCTTTGCCCTCCGCCGTGCCCTGCTAGGCGTACCGGAAACTGACCTAGACCCATCCCGCAGTGCCGAAATTGCGGCCCTCGATGACCTGCGTGCGATCGCCCAGGACATTCGCCAGGTGCTCTCCACTGCCGAACTCGATCGCATCGGCCACGGGAGCAGTCTGATGACGACCCTAGCCGAAAGCACCGATGGCGAAAATCTGCTCCACCAGATCGATCAGTTCATCGCTAACTACGGCTATCTCAGCCCGGTGGGCACCGATATTGCGGTCGCTACCTGGCGCGAAAACCCTACCCCCGTGCGCGAGTTACTGGCTCAGTTTGTGCAGCAACCCCCGAGGCCCAAACCCCCAGCGGCCACCTCTCAAGGAGGTAAAGTCGCGCTGGTGCAGCAACGCCTCGATCTCAAAGGCCAGGTGAATACGCTGTATAACCAGCTCTTAGCCGAGCTGCGCTGGAGCATCTTGGCCCTCGCCAGCCAATGGCAACAGCAGGGGCACCTGGAGGCTGTCGACGATATTTTCTTCCTCACCCTGGAAGAGATCCAGGCTCTGGTAAAGGCAGAAAATGCCCTTCCCTGGGCAGTCATTCGGCAACGGATAGGCGATCGCACCACCCAATACGAGCAAGACAAAACCCTATCCAGCTTGCCCTACCTGGTCTTTGGCAACGAGCCGCCCAGCCGCGATACCCCCCTCGTGTCCAGCGCTACTGTCCAGCAACAGCTCAAGGGCATTGGGGCCAGCGCTGGCCTAGTCACTGGCCCAGTGCGGGTCGTCACGCAGCTAGAGTCAATCCCCACCGGGGACGGCCCGTTTATTTTGGTTGTGCCCTATACCGATGCCGGCTGGGCACCTCTGCTAGCCCGGGCCCAGGGCCTGATTGCTGAGGTGGGGGGTCGCCTCTCCCACGGGGCCATTGTCGCCCGCGAATATGGCATTCCTGCCGTGATGGATATCACCGATGCCACCCGGCGCCTGCACACGGGCCAATGGGTGCGACTCAACGGCGAGAGCGGCCTTGTCGAGATTCTAGAACCGCCCACGACCGCACCTCTGGCCCTTGAAGCTGGGCCAGACTAGGGCGATCGCCTCCGAATAACCAGCCACTTTTTCCCTGCCGATCTGTTGTCAGATTAGTACATTTGAACTATATTAAGTAGTGCGATCGCCCTTGGTCGCTGCTAATTATTCAAGTTTTGACTATGAATGGTCACCGTGACAGGGCACAGGCCCTGGGCTGGATTATTGCGCTGAGCGTCGGGGTTGGCATCATGGCAGAGTTAATTCACACCAAATCGCAGGTTGTAGCCGAGGAGCAGCAGGCAGCGGCGGCACCGCCCAACCCCTGGCAAGGGGCCTCCTTTCCCCTCGAGAATTTTGCTCGCTACACCTCTCCCTTTGGCTATCGGCAGCACCCCATGGGAGGTACCCGCTTCCACTACGGGCTAGACCTGGCCGCCCCCATGGGCAGCTATGTGCGCAGTTGGTGGGAAGGCACCGTCATTCGGGTTTCAGACGACACCGCCTGTGGCACCTCCGCCATTATTCAGTCAGGCCGCTGGACGCACATTTACTGCCATATGCAGGGTTATCTGGTGATCGAAAAGGAAGGCGGTCGAGTACTGGTAGACCGCGCTGGCGGCATCGAACTTCGCCAGGGTCAACCGGTCACTTCCGGTCAGCGCATTGGCCGAGTGGGCATGACCGGCCGCACCACCGGCCCACACCTGCATTGGGGCCTCAAGTATGACGGCTCTTGGGTAGATCCAGCGCTGATTATCAAAGCCGGGTTCGACTATCAACAGCTACAGACGGCGCAAGCCGTCAATTAGCCCCTCGCAGACGCGGGTGAGAAACGTCAAATCCAGGGTCTCTATCGTGTCAGTGGGCTGGTGGTAATGAGGGTTGCGCAGGTCGGCAGTATCCGTTAACAAAATGGCGGGGTAGCCCAGATCCCAAAAGGGAACATGGTCACTACGGCGGGTATCAGGCAGCCTACGCCCCTGGTTAACCACCGGCAACCATTTGCTCCGCAACCCCGCGAACCGAAAGCTCCACCACAGTCTCGCCATGGTGGGAATACTCTGCCATGGGCCAATCTGGGCAATATAGTTGCCTTGATTGGGATAGAGGTATTTCAGGCCGGGGGGGTAGCGCTGGGAGTGAGACTGTTGGCAGCAGTAGCCCAGCATTTCGAGGGAGATCATCAGCCCTAGGGCATCCCCGTTTTGGTGTAGCTCCTCAGCGTAGCGACGACTGCCCACCAGACCAGATTCTTCCAAATCAAAGGCGACCAGGCGCACAGGCGAAAGGCCTGGCTGGTGGGCAAAGGCACGGGCCAATTCCAGCAGTACCGCCACCCCAGTGGCATTGTCATCGGCCCCCGGCGACCCGAGGACTGAGTCGTAGTGGGCCCCGACCAGCATAGGAGGCCGCTGGGGATCCTGCCCCGGCAGGTTGAGCATCCAGTTGGTATGCTGCCGCCCCTGGTACTCAAAGATATGTGCTTCGACAACTCCCCAGCGAGCAAACTCCTGCTGGATATACTGCTGCACAAAGAAGTGCCGGGCGGAAGCGAAGTAGGGATTGCGATCGCCCACAATCTGTTCTAGATGATCCAACAAGCGCTGCTGTAGCAAGAGATCCATGACTGGCAATGCCTAGAACGCCGGTACAGAAACCCGGTTTCTCGGCCAGAATGCCAGTCATGTCGTTAGGGTAGTGACAAAGAAACCAGGTTTTTAGCCATACTGTACCGATGCTCTAGGCTGGCTTTTGTATATCTCGGGTGATCGCCGCCAGTTTTTTGCGCGGCAGCAGCCGAGTTGCCAGCGACAGCATCTGGTTGACCGTGCCGTGCACCGCCGTGCGCTCACCTTTTTCCATGGCGGCATAGCCGTAGATCGCCACATCAGCCGAGGTGGGCAGATTGCCAGCAGTCTCAAATAACTTGGCGTCTTTAATCTCGGCCCGCTCCGCAAACTCCGACTGGGTGGGGCCAGGGCAAAGGGTAGTGGCAGTTACACCCGTACCCTCTAGCTCAGTGGCGATCGCCTCGGTAAACGACAGCACAAAGGCTTTGCTAGCGTAGTACACCGCCATATAGGCCCCCGGCAAAAATGCTGCCGTAGAGGCCACGTTGAGAATGCGCCCCTGGCCTTGGGCAATCATGGCCGGTAGATACAGGCGGGTCAGGTGGGTCAGGGCCACAATGTTGAGCTGAAGCATGGCATTCTGCTTATCCCAGCTGGATTCAGCAAAGGGGGTTAAATCGCCAAAACCAGCATTGTTCACCAGGGCATAGGGAACGATGCCTTGACCTTGAGTCCAATCAAAGAATTGCTGGCGAGTATCCGCATCGGTGAGATCACCCCGATAGGTCAGCACCTGCACCCCGTGGGTCGCCTCTAGTTCGGCCTTGAGCCCCAGCAGACGGTCTTCACGCCGGGCCACCAGCACTAGGTCGTGGCGGTGGGCCGCACAGACCCTGGCCAATGCGTAGCCAATGCCGCTAGATGCTCCGGTAATCAGAATTGGCTTTGCCATGGGTTACCCCTGTAGTGACCGGGTTGATTCTAACGAATTGGCCACCGAGTCGCGGGGGGGAACCGGTTAAGCCCAGAGCTTTAAAGCGTCGTAAATAGCTCCATCCCTTGGGTGCGGCCCCGAATGTCGTGCGGCCCGACTGATTGCAAGGGCCAGGGGCCAAGCCGCTGGCGGGTGGCCTCGCTCAGCAACAGGGCGTGGCCTAGGGTTTTAGTCAGCGCCTCTAGGCGAGCCGCTACGTTGACGGTGTCGCCAATCACGGTGAATTCTAGTCGCCCGGTGGTGCCCAAACAACCTGTGACCACTGGGCCTGAGTGTACACCCACCCCCATGGCCAACGGGGAGATGGTTTTGACCTCACGCAGCATCGCCGTAGCCGCCGTGAGCGCACTGTGGGCATGGTTTTCGAGCGGGTCGGGAGCCCCAAATACCGCCAGCATGCCATCGCCCATAAACTTATCGACCCAGCCCCCGTGGCGCTCCACCAGGGTAGCCAGTAACCCCTGATAGCGGTTGAGGAAATCGAACGCGGCTTGCGGTTCTAAGGATTCGGCAAACAGGGTGAAGTCTCGGAGATCCGTGACGACCACCGTCACATCGGTTTTTTGCGATTGCTGCAGCAGTTCTAAGGGTGATTCAAAGGCGGCTTCGACCACAGTTTTGGGTAAAAACTGAGCCATCAGCACGCGCCCCGACTCGTTTTTGACCTGCCGTCGCACAATCACAGCCATACGTATGCCTAAATAGCCCGTGCCAAACACTGTAATAGCCGCAAAAAGAGTTAAGGCCACGTTGAGCCTAAACAACACGGCGGCATAGCCAAAGTTAGCTAGGGCTAACACAGTCGTCAGCCTGGCGGCGCTGCGGCTGAGACGCAACCCTCCCGACACCGCTACCAGGCTGCAAAAGGCTACTACATTGGTCAGAATCAGCGGCTGGGTTAGGCCCAAAACTTGCCAAATATTGGTGATAAAAGCCCAGAGCAAGAGATTATCGAAGATGGGAATCACCACCTGCCAGCGGTGTAGGGCCTCCATCGATAGCCCGCGATGCAAGATTGCCACTAAGCCTAGAGCAAATACGTTGGCACACAGGCTAATGATCAGCACCGTCGGCGGCACCTGGTCTTTGCCTACCAAAATCTGGGGGAAGAAAAAGACAGCGGTATCCAGCGCCAGGGAAATGAGCAACACGCCAGCTCTCACATAGGAGAGTTGCAGCTCATTGCGGTGAGCCTCTTGGGAAACCACCTGATCGAGGGCGGCCTGAATGCTGCCCCGGCGTGAACGGCCCCCGAGGGCGGTGATCGTTGAGGGAGTTTGAGAGGTCATCTCTACAGAAAATGTGAGAAAAGCCGATGGCCCACCTTGCGTTCCAGGACGGTTAGCTGCGGCCAGTCAGACTATGTTTTACCTTTCTGATGATGCCCCAAGTACTACACCTAGAACCCCAATGCCCTGTCCTTACTCAAAACATTAAGGGTGGTTAGTTAAATCATGACTACCCGGGAGAGCTTTGACAACCCGCCGAGCTTAAACGCTGTCTGCGGCCGCGACCCTGAGTTGGCCTACCATGCCGGCCTCTGCATGACCGGCGATCGCACAGTGCAACTCGTAGAGACCCGGTCGCTCGGGCACAAAGACCCATTCAGCCAGGCCCCCCGGCTTGAGCTCTAGCTCATGGATAGCGCCCTTGACCTCAACGGCCCCAGCCTGCACCTTTTGAGTCCAGAGGGCATCGGCAAAGTCTTTGGCTGTAAAGTAATGTTTCTCGGGGCTGGGGTTATCGAGCACCAGTTTGTAGCGCTGGCCTACCGTAAACTGCATCTGACTGGGCTCGAAGCGGAGGTCACCCGCCGCAGTGCCCAGATGCACGGTGACCGTTTCGGCAGGAGCTGACGCGGCGATCGCGCCATATCCACCCAGCGTCAGCACAGCCACAATAGCTATCAGCACCGTTAAAATCTTGGGCAAAACAAGCGCCTGTCTCAGCTGCTGCACCATCATTAACTGTTCCCTATAGATACCCCAAAGGCCAATCGTCAGGGCGGGCCGTCTTTAGGGATTCTATCGCGTGCTGCGTGCTGGGGCCCATAATGCCATCAATGGCACCGCTATAAACCCCCAATCGTTTGAGATAAGACTGAAGCGCTTTAGTCCGATGCTGCAAATCGTTCCAGAGAGTATCGACCCAAGTTTGACCAATCAGACGTTTGAGCTTGCTCTGCTGTTGCTTGAGCGCCTCATCCGACAGCACACCTAGCTGTTCGTCTACCCAGCAATCGGCCTCATCCAGCCAAAAGCTGAGCAGAGGGTTGTCTACGGCCTGGGTCAAAATATTGCTGAGGCGGTCTTCGTCATCGACGGAGAGAGTGGGCTGTAGAGCCAACGTGCAGTAATCGACGAGTACGGTGCGATGCTGGCGTAATGATTGCATCAGCCCATCTAAAGGAGACTCGTCACTACCCGTCAGCCAATCACAGAGGGGGGTACTGGCTGTATCGGGGCTAGGGGGCGTGAGTCGGTCATGGCCAAATGCCGTTACATGTTCTGTGTTCATTACTCCTCGCGTGCCTCCATGGGGAAAGCAAAATAGAAACTACTCAAGTCGTTGCTCGTTACTAAAACCCGCCGCGATGCCACTGCGGGGCGCTCCTAGACCACCACAGCGTTGGCCTCACTGACCTGGTTAGACTCACTCTGGTTCCAGAACCTCAACCTAGCGCACGGTTAAGGTGAGTCACCCCCACACGGCTACCCAGCGATCGCCGATCACCAGATTCCCCATACCCATCGTGGCCCAGGGGAGTCTGGTGATCGGCGCGCTAGAGCCTGGTGATTGTGGCGCTAGTGTATTAGTGATCTGGGCCCCAGATTTGTGACAAGGGTAAACAATATTTCTTTTTTGACACAAGTTTCCGTAATTTTATTTGTCACATTGGGGCCACTTATATCACTTAATCTTTAAGTGATGCCGCACCTAACGCCAAAGGGAATATGACCCAATCTGACGACACCAGTGGTTTTCAAGAGTCTCACCTACCTACCGATGCTCCAGCCCAAGATGTGTTTGATCAAGTGTTGAGCGAAATTTTGGGCCAAGACAACCCCCGTGCCACCCCTATTTTGAGCGCCATTCAGAGAACCCTCAGGCAGTACCACTTAGACGACCAGATCGAAGCCTACGAAATTCTCCATGAAGCCTACCTGCGCGGTAAAAAGAAGCTTCAGACCGGGGAAGTGATTCGCAGCCCCTACGCCTGGCTAAAATCTACGGCCTTTCATGTCATCTATGAGCGCAAACGCAAACAGCGTAGTAGCGCCACCGACCCCCAGGTGATTGAGGCAGTACTGGCCGACAACCGCCTCAACCTCATGCAGCAACAGGTCATTCTCGAAGAGTTAGATCTGCTCTATCAAGCCCTGGCAAGGCTGAACGAGGAAGACCCCGAAGGCGCCTGTCTACTGTATCTGCACAATGTTTGCGACTGGTCGTGGCGGCAAATTAGCCAGCGACTGGTGGCCGAAGGCCAGCCACTAGTCGCCGAAACGACTCTGCGCCAGCGAGCCTCGCGGGCAAAACGTCGTCTGCGGGAGATTTTTTTAATAGCCAGCTCATCGAATTAGAGGGTCATGCCTGTGATGATGTACTGCGTGGGCCCCTGGGGTTGCGATCGCACGGTAGCCGTGAATATTGGCGAGGCAGATACTGGCGAGGCGATCCTTAAAACGGCATGATGGAGGGTGGCACTGGCACTGGAGCTAAGCATGCATCGGATCTGGGAACGACTACAGAACTCAAAGCTGGTGTTGTGGGGCTTAATTGGAGCCCTGGGGGTAGGTGCCCTCATCCCGTTGCTATTACTCCTGCTATCTCAGCGCAACCAGGCGGCGGCTCCCAGCAGCCCCGCAGCCCACCAGGCAATTGTGACCGATGTGATTGGGTCTATGAGCCGGGCGAGCCTGATTGGCACGTCGGCCACTAAGGGCAACCCCAATGCCCCCATCGTGCTGTTTAAGTTTTCTGATTTTCAGTGCCCCTATTGCGCTGTAGCAGCGGGCTATATGAAAGAGTTTGTGGGCGACCATGAGGCCGACATTCTCTACGTCTACAAGCATTTTCCGCTCACACGCATCCACCCTGAGGCCCTGCCGTCGGCCAAGGCCGCCTGGGCAGCGGGTCAGCAGGGGGAGTTTTGGCTCTACCACGACGGCCTGTTTGTGAATCAAGACCGCCTGGGCGAAGACCTCTACCTGGAGCTGGCTGAGGCTATGTTCCTCGATCTAGAGCGGTTCAATCGCGATCGCGCCAGCGACGAGGCCGAAGCCGCCATTCAGCAAGATCTAGAGCTAGCCCAGCAGCTTCAGCTCCAGGGCACTCCCTCCTTCGTCATGAACGACCTGCTGATCCCCGGTGGGGCCCCGCTGCAGCTATTCGAAGAAGTCTTTGACCAGATCGACGCCGCCATTAAAGCCCAGGGCTAGCTCCCCGCATCACTCACCAGCGGCACCTGGGTCTGCCGGGACGAGTTGACGTGAGCCCCTCTAACCCTGCCCAGACTATGCCAGTTGACTGTGCCAGTTGAGCACCTGCCGCAGTTTAGGGGGTAGTTTTGTGGCTCTGAGAGGATAGTGCGATCGCGTCTAAACCTCAGGCTTGGCCCCTAAAACCCTGATCTTTCAACGGTTTGGGCATCGAGTCGTTTTTTTGGGCTCAGACATCCTGTATCACCCACTACGCAAAGTGTCATGGCTTGGTGAAATAGCGCCTAGTCCCCAGCGCTACAACAGAGTCATAGCGACAGCAACCCCATTGCTCCAACGCTACCCATCCCGACCGCAGGCATTGCCTCAAAGCGTTTGACCGTTTTGGGATGGCTCTTTAACGCTACACCGTCAACAACACACAGTTTGCATTTGGAGAATGACCATGAAAACCCGTTCTATCGCCGCGATCGCATTAGGTCTTGCTGCTGCTTCCATGGCAGTCCTACCCATGACCGCTAACGCCCAAGCAGCTCCCACCGACTACAACTACGTCGGCGCGGGGGTCGGCATTGGCGACCTGGGTACCGGCGACTTTGGCCTGTCGGTTAACGGCAAAGTTACCGTAGCTGACCACGTGTCGGTACGCCCCGGTGTCATCAGCGACCTCAACTTCAGCAACACGGGTGAAACCGTCTTTTTGCTGCCCGTCACCTACGACTTTAACCCCATCACCCCCAACGGTCGCCTCATGCCCTACGTGGGCGGCGGGCTGTCGGTATCGACCGAGGGCGCTGGCGCAGTTGGGCCTCTGGTTACCGGCGGCGTCGACTACCGCATTACCGATCGCGTTGTGGCCAATGGCGCCGTCAACTGGTCGATCTACGGCAACAGCCAGGTCAATGGCACGGTCGGTCTAGGCTACAGCTTCTAGACCCAGGCCTCTCGTGTTAAATCAGCTCTAACCCAACAACAGCGGGATCGGTGCAGTGCAACCGATCCCGTTTCTTTTGGCTGTGCAACCCAGAAAGTCATTCTCAACCCTCTCGGGGCGATCGCACCATGGAATAGAAGTGCGTTGGCCTACGCCGAGAGTAGATCCCGCAGGGGCTTGGTCATCCAGTTGATGCCGACCCGCACCTGGTGATCGAAGGTGGGCAAGCGATAGAGGTAGATCAGGCGGCGAGCCATGTGGGCCAGTTCGCCGTCGAGCTGTACCCCTAGACCTGTGAGAGTGGCGCGACTGGTGCCCAGGGTCATCATTTCGCCTAGATGTTGATAGCGAAAGGGCATCTGGGGACGATGCTTCGCGCCAGAGGCTTCGCCAACGCTCAAACTGGCCCAGATATTCCACCCGACAAAGTCGGCCTGCTGGAGGGCTACCTGGGCCGTAGCGGGCACCTGCTGGCCCTCGGCATCGCGGCAGTCGGCTACATCGCCCAGGGCATAGACGCCGGGGCGATCGACCGACTCCAGGGTGGGCTGCACGACGATCTGCTGGCGATCGTTGTGCTTTAGCGGCAGATTTGCCACGACCTCATTGACCTTGGTACCCACCGTCCACAGCACTAGCTCAACGGGCAAAATGTCGGTCTGCTCACGATAGGTCAGGCTGATGGTGTCGGCGGTAACGCTATCCACAGCCGTTTCAAGATCGACCCACACGCCCAGGTCAGAGAGCGCCTTTTGGGCCACTTCGCGGTTGTACTCTGGCGAGGTGCGCAGAATGGTGTCGGTGCGCTCGATTAGGCGCACCCGACCGCGATCGCCCAGATGTTCGGCTACCTTGCAGGCCAGTTCGACGCCACTGTAGCCGCCGCCCACCACCGCTACGCGAATTTTGTCGGCATCAGACGCTGACCGCAGGCGCAGGCGTTCTTTAAGTTGATAGGCGTCATCCAGGGTGCGAAAGGCCAGGGCGTGCTCAGCCACGCCGGGGGCCATATCCATTGGCGTGGTGCCGCCCAGGGCCAACACGAGGCGATCGTAGGTAAGCAGGGTGCCGTCGCTGAGGCTGACCCGATGCTGGTCGAGATCGATGCCTGCCACCGCCCCCTGGCGAAACTGCACTGGTGTACCGGCCAGCAGCTCGGCGTAGGGGGGCGCAATTTCCCAGGTTTGCAGCTCATCGGTGACCAGCTCGTAGAGCAGCGGCAAGAACAGAAAGCGATCGCTGCAATCGACCAGAGTAATGGTGGGCGGCGTGCCTTCCCAGGGAAGATTGCTGAGGCGCAGGGCCGTGTAGAGGCCGCCAAAGCCGCCGCCGAGAATACAAATCGATTGGGGAGCGTCTGCCATAACCAAAAGCCGTGATACCTCTTCTTTCTTCTAACTCAAAATAGAGAGAGTCATCCTGGTTTGGGGAGATTTCTTTTGTCTAGCTCAACCGAGTTCATCGTCAAGTTGCCCCGGCAAGAGGCGTTATCCGGGGCCCGGGACATTTTTCCGCTGATTGTGGGGGCGATTCCCTTTGGTATTATCTTCGGCACCCTGGCCCAGGGCAGCGGTCTTTCTTTTGGGGCCGCTTTGGGTATGTCGGCGTTTGTCTTTGCGGGGTCGGCGCAGTTTATTGCCCTGGGACTGCTGGCGGCGGGCAGTGCGCTGCCGCTGGTAGTGCTAACGACGGTGGTGGTGAATCTGCGGCACCTGCTCTACTCCGCTAGCCTGCTGCCCTACGTACAGGGGGCCTCTCCACGGTGGAAGGCGGCGATCGGTTTTTTTCTGGTTGACGAGGTGTTTGCCGTGGTCATTCGTCGCTACCAGCAGCCCGATCCCAGCCCCCACAAGCACTGGTACTACCTGGGGGCCGGAGGGGCCATGTACCTCAACTGGGTTTTTTGTACCCTGCTGGGGCTGACGGTAGGGCAGCTGATTCCCAACGCGGCGGCCTGGGGGCTAGATTTTGCCATGGTGGCGACCTTCATTGGCATGGTCGTGCCCTACGCCACGACCCGGCCGATGGTGGGGGCGATCGCCGTCGCCGGACTGGTCGCCGTGCTGGCGAATGGCTTACCCCATAAGCTGGGGCTGATGGTGGCCGCGATCGCCGGGGTGGCCGCCGGGTACTGGCTTGAAACCAATATCTCCGGTAGCGTGGGTCGCCCAAGCTGAATTTTGACCAAGATTGCTGGTGCGCCCCCCGCTACGTTTTTCCAAAATCCAAAATCGCAAATCCAAAATTTTCTATGAACGACTGGCTTCTGGTAGCCCTAATGGCCCTGGTAACCTTCTCAATTCGCTACACGCTGCTGGCCTTTAGCGGGCACCTTCGACTATCGCCAACCCTGGTGCGGGCGCTGGGTTATGTGCCGCCGGTAGTGCTGACGGCGATCGTGGTGCCCGCAGTGGTGCTGCCCGAGGGCGAACTGTGGCTGGGGTGGCAAAACGCGCGGCTGGTGGGGGCGATCGCCTGCGTAGCCCTGGCCCTCTGGCGCAAAAACCTGCTGCTTACGATCGCAGGCGGCATGACCGCATTCTGGGGCTGGCAGTGGTGGATAGGCAGTCAGTTGCCTTGAGCTAAGATCAACAGGCATGAATCGGCGATCGTGAACCTGTAGGGATCATCAACATGGTAGTTCGACAGATCGTAATCGATATTCCTGAAACCGTTTTTTTGGCCGAAGGCATGGACGAAGCGATGTTTGCCCGTGAACTGCGTACCATGGCTGCTGTCAAGTTGTATGAGTTGGGTCGGCTCTCCTCTGGTAAAGCCGCTGAGTTAGCGGATATGTCGCGAGTTGAGTTTTTACTCAGCCTCAAAGAATATAGAGTTTTTCCTCTGGAATCTGAGCTGCAAGATCTAGAGGAAAGCCTTGCTTGACGGCATTTCTAATACATCGCCGTTGTTGTACCTCTATCGCATAGACGTAGTGAACTGGCTACCGCAAGTTTTTGGTGAGGTTTGGATTCCCAGCGCCGTAGAGATCGAACTACAGGCAGGTCAAGACAAGGGCTACGATGTGCCCATTCCTAGCAACTATCCTTGGCTGCGAGTGACAGAACCTGGCAGCATCCCAATTGATTGGCAACGTCTAGATCTAGGTTCAGGAGAGCTTGCAGCGATGGCCTTGGCTGCAGAGCACCCTAAAAAAATTGTGCTGCTCGATGATACATTAGCTCGACGCACGGCTCAGCTGGCTGGATTAACGGTCTGGGGGACACTCAAGATTTTGCTAGAGGCTAAGTCACAGGGCTTAACCGAATCTATCCAACCGTTGGTATCGCGATTAAATGATGCTGGCATGTGGCTCTCTGATGACATTCGGCAGCGGGTGTTAACCCTAGCAGGCGAAAACTAGCGGGGGGTAGCTAAACGGGGTCAATCTGGACCGCCGTTGAGCAGCAGTCGGGCTAACAACAACACACAGGCGATCCCCAGCAACGGGGTCGAAACGCCGACTATGCGGGCTGCCAGCCAGGAGGGCAGATAAATATCCTGCACCGTTTGCCCTGCTGGGGTCAGGGTTTCGGCCAGGGTGCGTAGGGGGCAGCGCCAGCCGTTGCCGACATAAATCACCACTTCTACAGAGACCGTGGCGAAGGCGATCGCCGTCCAACGAGATAGATCGTTGGCCCAGCCGCAGTACAGCAAAAACAGAATGGCGGTAACCATCACCACGACCACCGCCGTGTGAAGCAGTCTGATTGCAATGAGGAACATGGATCTAGCCTCAACAGGCTGGGGGGAATGCGATCGCTGTTAGTACCAATATTACGGGTTTCCAGGGCAGCATCATGCTGTGCGATCGCCCCCATTGCTCGTGGCCGCACCCTTTGGTGAACTAGTCGCAGCAGAGGTCGATCTTAAATAATATCAAGCACTATCCCCTCATCCCCATAGACCTATAGTGCTAATCGACTTTAGAGTCAGGTTAATATTTCACAGAACAAGCATCCAGAGAGAAAACCATGAGTGGACTAGGTGGCCTGAATAAATCTCCCAACGGCGTGGTGCTGGGCATGGTGCAGCTCCAACTGCCCAACGTCGTCACCCCCGACGACCTGGCTGCCCAGACCCAGCGCATCTGCGCCATGGTCGCCAAGGCCCGCCGCAATATGCCCGCCATGGATCTGGTGGTGTTCCCCGAGTATTCGCTGCACGGGCTGTCGATGGATACCAACCCCGCGATCATGTGCCGCCTGGATGGCCCCGAGGTCGCCGCCTTTCGCCAGGCCTGCATCGACAACGACATCTGGGGCTGCTTCTCGATTATGGAGTACAACCCCGAGGGCTACCCCTACAACAGCGGCCTCATCATCGACAACACTGGGGAACTCAAGCTCTACTACCGCAAGCTGCACCCCTGGGTGCCGGTCGAGCCCTGGGAACCTGGGAATATCGGCATTCCCGTCTGTGACGGCCCCAACGGCAGCAAAATCGCGCTGATCATCTGCCACGACGGCATGTTCCCCGAAATGGCCCGCGAGTGCGCCTACAAAGGGGCCGAGATCATGATTCGCACCGCAGGCTACACTGCCCCCATTCGCCACTCCTGGCAGATCACCAACCAGGCCAACGCCTTCTGTAACTTGATGGTGACGGCCTCGGTGTGCATGTGCGGCAGCGACGGCAGCTTTGACTCCATGGGCGAGGGCATGATCGTCAACTTTGACGGCACCCCCCTGGTGATGGGCAGCCACCGCCCCGACGAGATCATCACCGCCGAGGTGCGCCCTGACCTGGTGCGCGAGGCCCGCATTCACTGGGGCGTAGAAAACAACATCTACCAGTTTGGCCATCGCGCCTATGTGGCAGTCAAAGGCGGTGCCCAAGACTGCCCCTACACCTACATGAAAGACCTGGTGAAAGAGACCTATCGCCTGCCCTGGGAAGATCAGGTGGTGCACACCGACGGCACCTCCTGCGGGTTTCCGGTACCGACCCGAGACTACAAGGGCGAAGAGATCCCACCCGCCCTCAGCTAGCCATGCCTGCTTTCCATTGCGGCGAAAACTACCCCTGGTGAGAGCAGCACGACCTGGCTTTGGTAACACCAACTACCCGTCACGGTAAACATGATCCCTATACTCCGGGCAGTGTGATGGAGTTTATAACCATGAACCGTGGCTTTTTGGCCGTTTTGTCTGTCGTTGGGCTGTTGGCAACCGCTGCCACCGCTAATGCCCAGGAAGATTTTCCGCTGTCGCCCAATGGGGTTAGAACCCTGGCCCCAGAAGGGGCGATTTCACCGACAGGAACCTGGAATTTGGGCACCCGTGCCGGGGATTTTGTCTTTGTCGCCGGTATGCGCGGTATCGACCCCGCCACCAATAGCCTGGTGCCTGATGAGGAAGGCAGAGTGAGGCAGGCCTTTCTCAACATGCAGTTGATTGCCGCGTCGGAAGGGGCCAGCCTCAGGGACGCGGTACGCATCGTTGTTTACGTCACTGACATGTACCGCTATCGCCCCATTGCCAACCAGATCCAGGCCGAGCTTTGGGGAGATGGCCCCTATCCACCCCGTACCATCGTTGAAGTGGATCGGCTGAATCAGGATGACATTTTTGAGGTGGAAGGCACCTTCTATGCGCCCCTAGATTAGTGGCTAATCTTGCCGAGGCTTAAATTCCTGAGGAGATTTAAGCCTCGCACACTAAATTTTGCCCATGCCAAGTCCTTGCTTACTGATTTTCAGCTCCTGATACAGCTGCTCTAAGTAGGAAGACCCAGTCAAGTATAAGACCGTGTAGGTTGCGGTTGAGGAACGAAACCCAACGCCCCCATAGGTTACGCTATCGCTAACCAATCCTGCATTTGAATTAGCCCAGCTGCTCTAGCTAGTACAAGGCTGATCGACCTTAGGATAGCCTTGTTTGTGCCAATCAATAATCGGACTCATACCAAATCCTGACTGAATATCCCCGGTTTGTAGGGGCGTAGCATGCTACGCCCCTACGGGGTTCCTGATTATGAATCGGGGTTTACCAAAACGGATTTCGTATCACACTTAGACTGTTCCAATCAAATACCTATCCGGAGTTTCACCGCGACTGGCCCACCGGGCCGAGTTCGCAGCCCTAATCGGGATATTTTTTAGATGGAATATTCTTAGTGAAAATTCCTGCAGGCTCGCGCTAAATGCTAAATTTTGGGGAGAAAAGTAACCAAGATATCGCCCAGGGGGAATATACCTCCCTGACCTGTGGGCTTATTAGGTTAACTGAGTGAATCCATAGGGCTTGCAGAGTCCACGGCCAGCCCCTCAAACAGCCAGATTTCTCAAGCTAACGCCTATTAGCCATAGCTGAGCCAGATTCAAGATTATCGTTTTCACATCTCCGCTTCTTTTCTAGACAGCTCATCATCTGCTGACGAACTTCGGATGCCCAATCCTCAAACTCAAGGGTAGCTACCCCTACCTGGCGAGGAAAATAGGGCGATTTTTGTTGGCTAAAATTGATCATAGTGATGAGAAGCATATTCCCCATGCCCATTATCTTGCAGCTCAATAAGGACTTGGTTTAAGCGTAGTTTAAGGTTTTGCTGAAGCAATTTATTCCACCGTTGCAACCGTTTTGGGTCAAATTCAGGCAAAAATCCTCAAATTTTCTATTCCGGCACACCGGCTTCAACATCTTTTTCACCATCCGGAACCATGCTCAAACCCCAGCAGTTGATGCAGGCCATTCGTCAACTTCGTCGTCAAGATGTCACCAGCCTGGGCGACTTTGCCCTGCTCAAGGCCGATGCGCTGGGGGGCAAGGCCAGCCCCGAGGTCATGGCCCAGCTAGAACCCGTCGTCGGCTACTATCCGCCGATTGACTTAGACGCGCTTGGCCAGTTGCCCCCCGGTACCTTTGGCTATGAGTACGCCCACCATATGCGGGCCAATCACCTCAGCCCGTTTACCATCAGCCCCCAGCTAGACGACGTAGCCCAGCGCAACGTGTTTGCCCTCCGCTACGCCATCACCCACGATATTTTTCATGTGCTGCTGGGTTTCGACACCAGCTACGCCGGAGAAATTGGGGTGCTGGCCTTTGCGGTGGCCCAAAACTACAGCCGCTCCCAGCGCCTAGGGCTTTGGCTGGCGGCTGCACTGTACCCTCTGCTGGCCCCGGGGCAAAGGTCAGCCATCGTCGCCAGTCGTCACCGGGGGATGGCGCTGGGGCAGCAGGCCAAGTTTTTGCTGGGCACCCAGTTTGAAGCCATGTGGGAGCGGCCCTTAGGCGAGGTTCGAGCAGAGCTGGGGCTACCGGAGGTAGTGAACTAGTTCAAGGCGCGTTAGGTCTGCAGCAGCCAAATGCTCAGGGGGTCAGGGCTCAGAAGACAGGGCTCAGGAGGCAGGACATGTTGCAATACTGCAAAACGTTGTCCTAGCAAAACGTTGTCCTAGCTGCCGAAGGGGTTGGTGGCTAGACCGGCGATAGGGGTGGCGATCGCAAACAAATCCCCGGCATAAAACCCCTGCTGGATCTGCTGTTGGCTCAGCCCCACAGAAGCCGTGGTGACGTAGAGCGTAGACAGGTCAGAACCGCCAAAGGTCGGACAGGTGGGAAGCTGTACGGGCAGCTCGACCCGCCCTAAAACCTCACCCGTGGGGCTAAAGCAGGCCACGGCCCAGCCATCCCACAGGGCGGTCCAGAGGTTGCCGTTGGTGTCGATCGCCAACCCGTCGGGTTCGACGGGTTCATCGCCCAGATCGACGGCGACGCGGCGATCGCCAATGTCTCCAGTCTTGCCATCAAAACCATAGGCGTAGATCTTGCGCTGGGGCGAATCGATCAGATAAAAGGTGCCGCCATCGGGGCTCCAGCCCAGCCCGTTGGAAATCGTCAGCCCGGTTTCCATCACCCGCATCGAGCCGTCGGGATCGTAGCGGAAGAGGGCCGCTGCCCCCGGCACGGGGCTAATCGTACCCACCCAAAAGCGCCCCTGGGGGTCACACTTGCCGTCATTGAAGCGAGCACCAGGGACAGCAAAATCAAAAGTGTAGAGGGTTTCGACGGCCCCAGAGGTCAAATCGAGGTAGGCAATGCGGTGACCCAGGGCCATCAAGAGTTTGTCACCCGCCATCAACGCCAGGGTACTCACCACATCGCCCACGTCCCAGTGGCAGTCGTCGCCGCTGCTGGGCTCAAACACATGCACCCGGTGATTGTAGATATCCACCCAATAGAGCACCTGTTTGGCGCTATCCCACAGGGGGCCTTCGCCCAGGCGGGCGCGGGCATCAAGCACGTTTTGGGCCGAGAGTTGAGGCAACGTTGCAGGGGGCATGACCAGTCACCAGGATTGATAGGTAGCAGCTTTGCACAGCCTTGCCCAGGGTACTCCCATCTGCAGTGAGACACCAGGCCTTTCTCAGCAGTAGAATGGGCCAACGACATTGGCACCAGCGCAGCCCTGCAAGCGTTTGAGCGATCGCTGACCCCATCGGTCTAAACTCCAGTATCGTTGTTACTTCCCCGCCGCCTGACGAATGGCCTCTGTCGTCTCGATCTGGTCTGGGCTAAACCCAGCCTGCTCCAGGTGGTCAAGGTACGCACGGCTGCTGTAGCGGCCATCGAGACTCAGCGCCTGACGATAGTTGGCCGTAGCCTGGGCTTGATCGTCCGCCGTCCAATAGGCCAGCGCCAGCGCCACCCAAGGGTGCGGATTCCCGGGCTCCAGGTCGGTAGCGGTGGCGGCCTCGGCGATCGCCTGCTCAGTCTGCCCCAACCGCTGGTAGGCGAGGCTGAGGTTGTAGTGGGCGATTTCATTATCGGGCTGGAGGGTAATGGCTTTGGTGTGGGTCTCTACTGCCGCTTCGAGCTGGCCATCCACCAGGTAGACAATGCCCAGGGCGTTGAGGGCAGGCACATGGTCGGGGCTGACGTTCAGAGCCGTTTGCAAAGCCGCGATCGCCGGAGCCGCAAACCCAGCCAGGTGCTGGGTCCAGCCCAGAAGCACCTGCCCCTCGGGGTGGCGGGGGTCGAGGGCGGTGGCAATCTTGAGGGTGGCGATCGCTCGCTCCATATCGCCCTGCTGGCGAAAGGCCAACCCCTGCTGCCGATAGTCTGCCGCCGTTTGGGCATCGACCAAAAAGGGAGGATAGCCTAGGGTATCCAGCGTCTCCGGTGTCAGGGTGGTCTGCTGCCAAGGCATCGCCACCTCGCGCTGGCAGCCCCCCAGGGCAAAAATAGCGCCCAGGATGGCCACCATCGTCCAGCTGGATGTTTTTCCCATAGTGATGTTGCCCCCTAGGGAGGATGCGCGGGATCGGGCGATCGCGATAATACTGCATTTAGATGGAGCTGTCGTGACGATGTATTCCAAACAGCACAGCAAATCTCTGGCTCTGCTGTAGCTTGGCCAAGAGCTCCCCCATCAACCCGCAGTAACAGAGGATCACGCTATGGCATCGGCCAACTCATCTGACCTTGGCATCCGCCAGATTCAACAGACTCTCTGGCGCGCGGCCAAAACCACGCTTATAGACGGCGGCATTCAGCCCAATACCCGACGCGGCAACAAGGAGCTAGACCTGGCCGTGCAGCGTCTGGCCCAGCAACCCTACCGCACCATTGATGAAGTCAACCAGGCAGGTCAAGACCTGGGGCAAAAAATCATCGAGATCTCCCAAGCTCAGGGCAAAACCAATCTCGACGGCGGCATTGTTCGCCAGATGATGCTTACGGGGGAGATTGCCACGGTGACTAAGGCGGTCGCCACCAAACCAACTCCGATCGCGGCATCGCAGCCCCAGACTTCAGTGCCCAACTCGGCAGTAGACCCTGCGGTAGAGGCCATCGAGGCAGACGTGCCTGAAATCGAGGCTATTGAGGCCGAGATCGAGGCCATCGAGGCAGACGTGCCTGAAGTCGAGGCCATCGCTGGGTCAGCTACCGCCACAGACGTTCCCGAACTGGAAGCCATGGAGACCGTCGACCCCGTCCCCGCAGAGGATCTCGCCATAGCCGAGATTGAGACCCTCGACTCTGCTGCGATCGCACCGCCTGAGCCGGAACCCATGGCCACTGCAGACATAGCCGCCGTTGAAACCGTCGAATCAGCGTAGGCCTAGACGCCGTTTCTGAAGGTTAGGGAGCCGAAGAGCTTGGGGTGGGGGAGCGGCGTTGGTGCCCTAGAGAGGAAGCACGCCCAGCTCATCCAGGTAGCTCTGCTCCCTAGCCCCCACAGCTCCCTGCTCCCACCCTCCCCAGCAGCTGGCAACAGCACCCGATTTAACTCTCCCCAGAGCGTTCACTTTGAACATTCTGGGGAGATAACTTTGTGGCATATCAGGGGCGATCGGCCAAAATCGACAAATTCTTCGATCCTTGCCTGGCAATGGATGCGACTTGCGATCCGTTAGCGTTTAACTTTTGCTTTAGAATTTGTGTCAACGGTATTTGCTCTTCGCAGGCTCGGCTCCAGTTCACTTCCCTCAACGGCACCCTATGGCTATTGGTTATCTCGCGCTCGTTCTCCACGCCCATTTGCCCTACGTGCGTCACCCCGAGAGTGACTTCGTGCTGGAGGAAGAATGGCTGTTTGAGGCCATCATCGAGACCTACGTGCCACTGCTCACCATGTTTGAGGGGCTGAAGCGCGACGGCATCGATTTCAAGCTCACCATGAGCATGACGCCGCCACTGGTCTCCATGCTGCAAGATCCGCTGCTGCAAGAGCGCTTCGACGCCCACCTGGCCATGCTCGAAGAGCTCACCGAGCTAGAAGTCGAGCACAACGCCCACAACGGTCATCTGCAATACCTAGCCGAAACCTACGCCAAAGAATTCAACCACGTGCGCGACGTGTGGGAAAACTACAGCGGCAACCTGGTCACCGCCTTCAAGCAATACCAAGACAGCAATAACCTCGACATCATCACCTGCGGGGCCACCCACGGTTATCTGCCGCTGATGAAAATGTACCCCGAGGCCGTGTGGGCGCAAATTCAGGTGGCCGCCGAGCACTATGAAGACACCTTTGGTCGTCCCCCCGCCGGTATTTGGCTGCCTGAGTGTGCCTACTACGAAGGCCTAGAGCGCCTGGTGGCCGACGCGGGCCTGCGCTACTTTTTAACCGATGGCCACGGCATTCTCTACGCCCGGCCCCGACCCCGCTTTGGCAGCTACTCCCCGATCTTTACCGAGAGCGGGGTCGCCGCCTTTGGCCGCGACCACGAATCGTCGCAGCAGGTGTGGTCGTCCCAGGTGGGCTACCCCGGTGCCCCCGAGTACCGCGAGTTTTACCGTGACCTGGGCTGGGATGCCGAGTATGAATACATCAAGCCCTACATCATGCCTAACGGCCAGCGCAAAAACGTGGGCATCAAATATCACAAGATTACCGGCAAGGGCCTTGGCCTCTCCGACAAGCAGCTCTACGACCCCTACTGGGCGCGCGAAAAAGCGGCGGAGCACGCCGCCAACTTTATGTACAACCGCGAGCAGCAGATCGGTCACCTCCACGGTCTGATGCAGCGCCCGCCGATCATTGTGTCGCCCTACGATGCCGAGCTGTTTGGCCATTGGTGGTACGAAGGGCCCTGGTTCCTCGACTACCTGTTCCGCAAGAGCTGGTTTGACCAGGGCACCTACGAGATGACTCACCTGGCCGACTACCTACAAGCCAACCCCACCCAGCAGGTCTGTCGCCCATCCCAGTCGAGCTGGGGCTACAAAGGCTTCCACGAATACTGGCTGAACGAAACTAACTCCTGGATCTACCCCCACCTGCACAAAGCCGCCGAGCGCATGATCGACCTGGCCAAGCGCGAACCCGCCGACGAGCTAGAATGGCGCGCCCTCAACCAGGCGGCGCGAGAACTGCTGCTGGCACAATCTTCCGACTGGGCCTTTATCATGCGAACGGGGACGATGGTGCCCTACGCCGTGCGCCGCACCCGCACCCACCTGATGCGCTTCCAAAAGCTGTGGGATGACATTCACCGCGGCAAGATCGACTCGGGTTGGCTGGAGAAGATCGAGGTGGTGGACAATATTTTCCCAAATATCAACTACCGCGTCTACCGCCCACTGTAGAGAGTTTAAGACCCCAGGGTTTTTGAAAAACCCTGGGGTCTGTTTTTTTAGCAGAATCTCAGGATATGAGAACATTTTCCAGAGTAGTTCTAACCAGGCTTTGTAGTGCAGTTTGAGTATGACCCCAACAAAAGCCAACGCAACTCAACAAAGCACGGCATTGATTTTGAGACAGCGAAGCTGCTTTGGCACGATCAGTATCGAGTAGAACTACAGGCTAAATCGGCAATAGAACTGCGCTTCTTAGTAATTGGTAAGATTAAGGGAAAGTACTGGTCTGCAATCATTACCTACCGAGGTACGAACATCCGAATTATTTCTGTACGTCGCTCTCGCGACAATGAGGTATCACTGTATGAAAGCTGAAGATCTGGACCGCAAATTCGATGACGGTGAAGACGTTCTAGAGTACTTTGACATCTCCACCTTAAGACGACCTGGACTAGAGCCCCAGGCGATTGAGATTACCTTTCCGCAGTGGATGGTAGCGGCTCTGGATAAAGAAGCTCAGCGGCTAGGGATTCAGCGCGAGGCCATCATCAAGCTCTGGCTAGCAGAACGATTGGATACAAATTCTGTTTCGGGTGTCTAAGCAACTTTTAGAGAATAGTTTTCCCTCCCCTATGAATTATGAGCGCTTGTCAGAAGCCTTAGCTCATTTCCGCCAGATAGCCTTCCATGAGAAGCGCTCTCCAACATTTATGGAGATTACGTCATATCCTCATCTGGAAAATGTTGCCAGTAATGTGCTCGACTTTTACTTCAACCCAAATGCTGAGCATGGCTTAGGTCTGTTGCTTCTAGAAGCATTACTTTCTCTAGTGGCAACCCCTGTCACAATGTAACTACTCCAAAAGTGCTGGTAGAGACAGGATCTATAAGCTTAGCCGCAGGTAGCTGCCGCCACCTGCGGCGCTGAAGCTTGAGCGCGAATCACATCCGGTAACGGTGGTATTCGGTCATCGCTA
>NZ_JADEWX010000159.1 GCF_015207395.1 Nodosilinea sp. LEGE 07088 | reverse complement strand
GGTTTGGTAGGATGCAGGAAACATATTGGTTTAGGGGAGCTGCACTGAGGCTCCCTATTTTTTGTCCCCTTTATTGTCTCAAAGCCCTGTACCGCATGACGTTGAGTACCCTTGTCACCCGTTAAGCTCGTGGCTAAGGGCTTTTGCTGCTACCTATATGACATCCCTCACTATGTGGCCAATGGCCTGGAGATTAGGTTAACTAAGTTTACAGATCAGTTTGCCGCCAGCGGCACCACTTATTTCTCCATAGTCCATGATGCTGATGGGGAATGGAGATACTTTCCAGATGTCGCTACAGTACTCAGCGATGGAACGATCGCTGGAGAATTTGCCCATGCGTACTGCATTGAGAATCGACATGCGGGTCCAGTTCTCGACATTGCTGTAAGCTTGGCCCACGGTCTTTTGACAGTTCACATAGGCCTGATAGTCGGCCAACAACATAAAGGGATCGTGGTAGAGCAGTTTGTCAAGCAACGGCTTGAACAGTTCGCCATCTCCTTGGGAGAAGTGGCCGGAGGCAATCAGGTCGATGGCGTCTTTGAGTATGGGGCTGCGCTCGTAGTAGTGGTAAGGGGTATAGCCCTCGGTTTTGAGGGTGACGACTTCGTCGGCAGTGAGGCCAAACAAGAAGAAATTTTCGGTTCCGACGGCATCGCGAATTTCGACGTTAGCGCCGTCGAGGGTGCCAATGGTCAGCGCACCATTCATGGCAAATTTCATGTTGCCGGTGCCCGAAGCTTCGAATCCAGCAGTGGAAATTTGCTCGGAGAGATCGGATGCGGGATAAATACGTTGGCTGTTGGTGACGTTATAGTTGGGCAAGAAAATGACTTTAATCTGGTTGCGTAGGTCGGGATCTTTGTTGACCATATCGCCTACAGCGGTAATCAGTTTAATCATCAGTTTGGCCATGTGGTAGCCGGGTGCTGCCTTACCGCTAAAAATAAAGGTACGGGGGGGAATATCCTGATTTGGGTTTTGTTTGAGCTGGCTGTAGAGTGTGACAATGTGCAAAGCATTGAGGTGCTGACGTTTGTACTCGTGGATACGCTTCACCTGCACATCGAACAGGGATGTGGGATCGACCAAAATGCCAAACTGGTTGTGGATATGGTTTGACAGGTCGCGCTTAACAGCTTGCTTAATGGTGTGCCATTCTTCACAAAAGTTAGTATCGTTGGCGAGAGGTTCGATCTTTTTAAGGTCGTCCAAATGTTTGATCCAACGATCGCCAATGCGGCTGGTTATGAGTGTGTTCAGGCGAGGGTTGCTGAGGGCGATCCAGCGGCGCGGGGTAACACCGTTGGTTTTGTTGCAGAATTTTTCGGGAAATAGCTCGTAGAAGTCGCGCAGTACAGTTTCTTTGAGTAGCTCACTGTGTAGAGCGGCAACACCATTGATTGTATGGCTGCTAACGCAGGCAAGGTTTGCCATCCGCACATAGCGCTCGCCGCTTTCGTCAATCAGCGACATACGGGCTAGACGATCGGGATCTTTGGGAAATTTCATCCGCACCAGGTCGAGAAATCGACGGTTGACTTCGTAGATGATCTCAAGATGGCGCGGTAATAGCTGACCGAATAGGCTGATGGGCCACCTTTCAAGCGCTTCGGGTAACAGGGTGTGATTTGTGTAGGCGAGGGTTTTTTGGGTAGTCTCCCAGGCTAAAGACCATTCGAGGCCCTGTTCATCGAGCAGCAGGCGCATCAGTTCGGCGGCTGCGATCGCCGGGTGGGTGTCATTGAGTTGGATGGCAAATTTTTCGTGAAACTGCTCTACTGTCATGTTTTGCCCGGCCAGAATGCGGAACATGTCTTTGAGGGAGCATGACACAAAGAAAAACTGTTGCTCCAGACGTAGCTGCTTGCCCGCCTCAGTATCGTCATTGGGGTAGAGTACTTTGGAGATATTTTCGGAGGCAACTTTCTCTTCTACTGCGCCGTAGTAGTTTCCTTGGTTAAAGACTGCAAAATCGAAGGATTCAATGGCTTCGGCTTTCCACAGCCGCAGGGTATTGGCCGTGTTGACTTTGTAGCCCAAAATTGGCGTATCGTAGGGAACTCCAAGCACTTCGCGATCGGGGTTCCAGCGTACTCGATAACGTTCTTGATCATCGGTATAGGTTTCGGTGTAGCCGCCAAATTTGACGGCTACAGACCACTCGGGGCGAGCTACCTCCCATGGATTGCCATAGCGTAACCATTTGTCGGTGCGCTCGACCTGCCAGCCATCGCGCAAGCCTTGCTCAAAGATGCCAAACTCGTAGCGAATACCGTAGCCCAATGATGGGATCTCGAGGGATGCTAACGAATCGAGATAGCAGGCCGCCAATCGCCCCAGGCCTCCGTTTCCTAATCCGGGTTCTTCTTCTTGGGCCAGGAGTTCGTCAAACTCAAGGCCCAGTTCTTCCATAGCCTGTTTGACTTGGTCATAGATGCCCATGTTGATGAGGTTGTTGCCGAGGTGGGGCCCCATCAAAAACTCTGCTGATAAGTAGCACACGGTACGCGACCGATGCTGGGTGTAGCTTTCAGCGGTTGCGTTCCAACGGTGCAGCATGCGATCGCGCACCAGATAGGCTAGGGCCATGTAGTAATCTTGCTTGGTCGCCAGCGAGACCGGCTTCCCCTGCACGTAAAAGAGGTTATTTAGAAATGCCCGTTTAATACTTTCAATGTCTGACTCAGTCCGCTCTTTGGCTAGGGCTGTTGCTACAGCAATATCGACTGGCGAAGGGGCATCCATAGGTGACTCGTCCTGGAACAGAGTACGGCTAGTAATCATCCTCTATGAGATCAAATTGAGCGATCGCAAATTGTGGCTTAGAGCACGATTTAAGCTTGGTTTAAGACTGCTCTCGGCCAATATACTGCCCGTGAATGCTCACCGCGTAGGGTACCAGGTAGGTCAGGCCAGCAGAGATCCAGCGGGCCTGGGTCATGGTTCTAGAGCGCACCGCCGCGCCGTGATTAATGACAAAGAGCAGGGTGCCAATTACCAAGGCCACTCGCACTGCCCGCACCGCCAATTGAGGAATCACCAGCGCTGCCAAGTAACCCTTAATGGCCTTCATAGTATGCTGCCTACAGGTAGATGAAAACATACCCTATCCCCACGGTACATTTCTTCTCCCGGTGGGGCAGGGCAGGGATAAGAGCCAGGAACCTAAGATACTAGTTCCTTAGCCAAATTCTCTTCCCACTTGCGGGGGGGGCTAGCGCGGCGGATATTGCGCCAGATCTGGGTAGCTGCCAGGGTGCCATCGGCTACGGCTACTGAGACCTGGTTTAGACCCTGCTTCAGGTCGCCGATGGCAAAAATGCGATCGTGGGTGGTTTGGCACATGGTGTTGGTAACCAGGTTTTCGCCATCCCATTCTAGGTTGGCAATGCCTTTGAGATAGTGGTTATGGTAGATCGAACCCATGTTGATGAGGCCGGTTGTTGCCTCAATGATGGTGCCATCATTGAGCTCCACACCGCCTAACTTATGATGCTCGCCTAAAAATCTCGCGATCGGTGCTTCGTAAAGAGGATAGCCGTAGTCGGCCAATTTGGCTCTCATGTCATCGCCGACGGTGCAAAGCCCGTGGGTCAAGACCGAAATGTAAGGGGTGAACCAGTCGAGCACAAACGCAGCGTTAATCTGGGACTCTTTACCGGCGATCAGCACGGCTTTTTGATCCCACATGTCGAAGCCGTCACAGATCATGCAGACGTGGAGGGTGTAACCTGCATAGTCATAGACGTTTTGCATATCGTCGAGTTGGGGCAGGACATCGATTACGCCGGAGGCAGCAATTAGGTACTTGGCACGAAATACGGGGTAAACGCTGTCGGTTTTACCCACTTTGACTTGTACCGCTAGCTGGTCGCCCTCGTCCACTACATCTTCGACGTAGCCGCGCAGATAGTCAGACCCCCATTCCACCGACTGCTGCATACCGTGGTTAAGGATTGCCCGGCCCGGAGTTTCGGGATCAACACCAACGACGTTGCGAACCTCTTGCATCCACAGCGATCGCCCTTTGCCTTTCTCAATCACCAGACACTTAAGTCCGTAGCGCGCCAGGTAAATAGCGGCTGACAACCCTCCCATGCCACCTCCTACAACAATGGCATCGTAGAGTTGGTCGGTGCGTTCGTGGAGATTTTTGCGAGAGAGTTTCATAGGAGTGCTGGATGGAGAGAACTGCAATTAGGCTTAATAACAGGCTATGACCAAGCCATATTTTCAGGCTAAAAGGGTTGGTAGACGTTGGGCATCAATATGTCTTAGGGAACTACCGGATATTGTCGCCCTTTATTTAGATCAGCTTACCCCTGATCTAAAAAGGCAAAGGGGGGTTAGTCTCCCCTTTGCCTGATGCTTATCTGTCATCGGACAGATGGTAATTAGCCGACGAAGGCCAGGCGAGGCTCAGACACACCGGCAGACTCAGTCCCCTTGAGGTAGGCCAGCATGGTGTCGGCATCGGAGACCTCGAAGGGGTCGATGGGGCAGTTGTCGCCAAAATCGGGCTCAACAAAGATCTTCTCGATGGCACCGTCGTTGACGAGCATGGAATAGCGCCAAGAGCGCATGCCAAAGCCCAGGTTAGACTTGTCGACCAGCATACCCATCTTGCGGGTAAACTCGCCGTTGCCATCGGGCAGTAAGGAGACATTCTTTGCGCCGATCTTCTGACCCCATTGGAACATGACGAAGGCATCGTTGACCGACACGCAGATGATGGTGTCAACGCCCTGAGCCTTGAACTCTTCGTAGAGCTCTTCGTAGCGAGGCAGGTGGTTGGAAGAGCAGGTCGGGGTGAATGCACCGGGCAGAGAGAACACCACCACTTTCTTGCCAGCGAAGATATCGCTGGTGGTCAGGTCTTGCCAGCGGTAGGGGTTAGACCCGCCCACCGACTCATCCCGCACGCGGGTCTTGAATACAACGTCAGGTACACGTTCAATAGCAGCCATAATTACCTCTTTGTTTGGTCTGACAACAAGTCAACTGCGTTTCCAGCTACTGCTGCTTAGCCCAGAATAATTCTGAGTTAAGAAAACTTCAATAAGTATAGTAGCTCAAAAGAAGGAATTTTTGCTAAGTAAGACTGATGTCTAGATAGGAATGCTAACCTGTTAAGAGTAGGTTATCGTAGTATGTCCATCCAGCGATTGTTTGCCTTGGATCGAAGTGCCGTAGCGTTGAATGTCGGAGCCGGGAGAATGTCGTCCCAAGCTGATCAAATCGTCACTATGCTGAAGTCGAAGGGACTGCGCGTCACGCCCCAGCGGTTTGCTGTCTATGCGAATTTGCTAGGCCGCTGTGACCATCCCACGGCCGATGACATTCTCAATGACTTGAACCAGAGCGCCCCGACCTCGTCGCAGGCGACGGTCTATAGTTCGTTGCAGGCCCTGCGCGGGGCTAACCTGGTGCGTGAAGTGCTGCTGGAGGAGGGTGTCTGCCGCTACGACGCCAATGTTGGCCCTCACCACCATTTTCGCTGTCAGAGTTGTGGGGCGATCGCCGATATTCCCTGGGAAACCTTGGCTAGTTTAGATACCCGAACCCTCAGCTCCCGCTGGCAGATTGAGGGCTATGAGGTAACGGTGCGCGGGCTGTGCGATCGCTGCCAGGCAGAATAAGCAATTTTGGATTGGCGATTTTGGATTTTGGCTGGGGCGACCTGCATAGGCGATACACTGCTGCTAGGCAAGCCATGAAATATCGCGGCTACCCGCTCCAAAATCGCCAATCCAAAATCCAAAATCCAAAATTGATCCGAAACTATGACCAACCCTACTCCCATCACCAGCCCCTGGCAGCTCAAGCCCTGGTGGTGTCAGCCCTGGTCGATTGTGCTGACGGGGGTCACGATCGTTGGAGGTAGTTGGCTACTCCTGCATCGAGTTTGGCTAACTGCCCTGGTCGGTGTTCCTATTGGCGCGTGGATGGGCTTTTTTTTACTGCTGTGGCCTCGACTGATGCGAGAGGCAGGCTATCTAGATACTGTCTCGGTCGGTCAGCAGCCCAACGAGAATTTGGAATAGCTCTTTTGATCACCCAGTGCCGCTGGGCCTTCGCGGTTATAGCTTCTGACCACTTCATAGATCCAGGCTCGGCTATAGCCGGTAACCTCAGAGACCTCAGCGGTACGCTTGCCCAATTGCAACAGCCAGATCAGCTGATAATGCCCCCGCTCGATCCCGCTCTTAGCCAATTTATAACGCTGTTCCAGTTCCTCTAGGTTCAAATGTGGTGCTAGCTTCAATCGACGACCTATCTCGCTTTAAACCTGTCTTGCAACTCTGTCATTCTAGGGTTGATTAGCCGGACTTGATATAACGCCTAGTAATAGCGAGCGCTGGAGCTGAACCTGATGTCGCTGGGGCTGTTTGCTCTGGTGGCCGCCATCATTGGCACTGGCGAATTCTCAAAAACATCGAGCCTAACCGATCTGGCAATGGCTATAGCTCAGCGGGAGCAGGGCTTTGACGTTGCTGTGCTGCCAAATCTGAGAATAGTTAACAAATTCGGGGCAACTGTTCCCCGCTGAGAAAACCGAGGATGCGTTGTGTCCCGATAGGGCTTTGTAAAACCACTTGAGCAGGTTGATCGTCGGTGACGGTGCCAATGATCTGGGCCGAGGGATTGTACTGGCATAGGCAGTCGAGGGCGGCGGCGGCGGCGGGGGCGGGAACAAATGCCACAAATCGACCTTCATTGGCGACGTACAGCGGATCGAGCCCCAACAGTTCGCAGGCTCCCTGTATCTCTTCTGGCACCAAAACAGCGTTTGTTTCCAGCTGAATAGTCTGATGTGCCGATAGAGCTATCTCATTTAGGGCGCTGGCAAGCCCGCCTCGGGTGAGGTCGCGCAGGCAGTGGACGGGAACCTGGCGACACAGGTCGAGTACCGCGATCGCCAACGGTGCCGAATCACTCTCAATGGTGGTTTCAAACGCCAGCCCCTCGCGGGCCGACAAAATAGCGATGCCGTGACGCCCCAAGTCGCCGCTGAGCAGCACGACATCTCCGGGCTGGATCGCGCTGGGACCGATAAAACTGTCCTGCTCGACAGTGCCGATACCCGCCGTATTGATAAACAGGCCGTCTCCCTTACCGCGATCGACGACCTTAGTATCTCCCGTGACAATGCGCACCTGGGCCTGCTCGGCGGCGGCTTGAACTGACTGAACCACCTGCCAGAGTGTCTGCATCGGCAGCCCTTCTTCCAGAATGAAGCTGAGGCTAAGGTAGTGGGGTCTAGCGCCCGCCATCGCCAGGTCGTTGACCGTACCGTAGACGGCCAGGGAGCCAATATTGCCCCCCGGGAAAAATAACGGCGTCACGACGTAGGAGTCGGTGGTAAACGCCAGGCGATCGCCGGATAGGGCCAGACTGGCGGCATCGTGCTGCCAAGCGGTTTCTGGCTGAAAGGTTGCTAGAAACATCTCTTCGATCAGCTGACGCATCAGACTTCCCCCACCACCATGAGCCAAGAGTACCTGAGGGTAGCGCTGGAGAGGAATAGGACAGGTAAGGGATTGGAGCATGGAAGTTAGGGAGTGCATGAATGTTGACCTCGCCCTTAGAGCAGCACCCATGTAGGGGTTTGGGTACAGATCAACTCTATGGCAACTCTACGGTAGAGAATTGAGGAACTTGTGAGGCGGGCAATTGCCCTTGACCCTGATACGCCGATCGTCACAAGTTCCTCATGGGAAATCTTTATGGTTAAGTTAGCGGGGGAGTGGGTTTGCTTTGACCCCTACGGTGGACCTCGACGGAACCTCAAGATGTGAACAACCTTGGAGGAAAGTACGGTGTTATTTCGACAGCTCTTTGATCATGACTCTTATACTTACACCTATCTCATTGCCGATATCCGTCTGCGGGAAGCCATTCTGGTAGATTCGGTGATTGAGCAGGTAGAGCGCGACCTGCGATTGCTCAACGAATTAGGGTTGACACTGCGCTACTGTTTGGAAACCCATGTTCATGCCGATCACGTTACTGGAGCCGACAAGCTGCGGGCGGCGACTGGGTGCTTGGGTGTGGTTCCCATGCATGCTCAGGTGAGCTGTGCCGATCGCCATATTGCTGATGGTGATCGGCTAACGCTGGGCGATATCACAATCGAAGCGATCGCCACACTGGGGCATACCGATAGTCATATGGCCTATCGGGTGAACGACGATCGCGTGCTTACAGGGGATGCCCTGTTTATCCGAGGGTGTGGCCGCACTGACTTTCAGAGTGGCGATGCCGGAACGCTGTACGATTCAGTCACCCAGAGGCTGTTCACGCTGCCCGATAGCACACTCGTCTATCCGGCCCATGACTATCACGGCCATACCGTATCGACTATTGCTGAGGAGAAGCAGTGGAATCCTCGATTTGTGGGCCGCGATCGCCTGGCATTCATCGAGTTTATGAACGCGCTCGACCTGCCTGATCCCAAGAAAATGATGGAAGCCGTCCCTGCCAACGAGTTGTGTGGACAGGTGGCAACAACCGTTTAATAAGCCCTTGTAAGGAGATTTGATTATGTCGTCTACTGCAGAATCTCAGCTTCAAGAGATTGATGTATCGATGCTCAAGCACTGGTTAGATCGCGGAGAAGCCGTCCTAATTGATGTCAGAGAACCGACGGAGTATGCGTCTGAACATATCCCTGGGGCTCGGCTGATGCCGCTGTCTGCATTTGACCCTAGCAAGCTGATGCCGCTGACCGATAAGCGCATCGTTTTGCAATGTCAATCGGGCAACCGCTCAACCCAGGCGGCCCAAAAAATGCTGGCGGCAGGCTTTGACCAAGTCGCTCATCTACAGGGCGGGTTACCAACCTGGAAAGCTGCTGGCTACAAGACCGAGGTCAATAAGAATGCCCCTATCAGCATGTTTCGGCAGGTTCAGATTGTAGCGGGCTCGTTAGTGCTCATCGGCACGGTTCTGGGTGCCTGGATCTCGCCCTGGTTTTTACTGCTATCTGGATTGGTCGGAACGGGGCTGGCGTTTGCGGGCATTACTAACACCTGCGCGATGGCTATGCTATTGGCCAAACTCCCCTACAATCGACGGGCGGTTCACACTGGCAACATGATTTTTTAGGGGACAGCGATTATGCTCCCTGAGAAACCTAAACCCTCGTATCGATCTGCCCATTCACGTCAGCGGGCGCTTTATTCCTATCTTCCTTTTCTGCGGTGGTTGCTGCACTATCAGCGGCAAGATTTACCGGGAGATGTGCTGGCAGGCGCGATCGCAGCCATTATGCTGGTGCCTCAAAGCATGGCCTACGCCCTCTTAGCCGGGCTGCCGCCGCAGGTAGGGCTTTATGCCAGCATCGCGCCCCTGATTCTTTATGCCCTACTCGGCACGAGCCGAACCCTATCGGTGGGGCCAGTGGCCACGGTGTCTCTGCTGGTCGCAACCGGAGTTGGGAAACTGGCGCAGCCGGGATCAGCCGACTATATTGCCTATGCCCTGGCCTTAGCCTTACTCGTGGGCCTGATTCAAGTTGGTATGGGAATTGTGCGGCTGGGCTTTTTAGCTAACTATCTCAGCCATGCTGTGATCTCCGGCTTTACCAGTGCGGCGGCGCTGATCATTGGCTTTGGCCAGCTAAAGCATCTGTTGGGCCTTTCGCTGCCCCCTACGGAGTCTTTTCTAGGGTTGCTGGGGGCGATCGCGCCAAGGCTGTCTGAAACTAACCCGATAACGCTGGGGATTGGGTTGAGCGGTATAGCCATTCTGCTCTATGGCAATACGAGACTAGGTTCCCAGCTTGAGCGTTGGGGAGTTGCCCCCAGCTGGGTCACCCCTGTGACCCGTAGTAGTCCTTTGTTCGTGGTTCTTGTAGGGACGCTGTTGGTTTGGTGGCTCAGGCTTGACCAGGTTGCCGATGTCAATATTGTGGGTGCAGTCCCGTCGGGTATGCCACCCATCACCCTTCCACCCGTGAATTGGACACTGTGGCAACAACTTGTGCCCGCGGCGTTGGCTATCAGTTTTGTTGGCTTTGTAGAAAGTGTCGCCGTGGGCAAATCGCTGGCCAGCAAACGCCGTCAGACCATTGATGCCAATCAAGAACTGATTGGATTGGGCGCAGCAAATTTAGGTGCAGCGGTGACGGGCGGGTTTCCGGTGACGGGCGGGCTAAGCCGCTCAATCGTCAATTTTCAGGCGGGCGCAAACACCGGACTGGCCTCAATCATTACGGCGCTGCTGATTCTGCTGGTAGTGCTATTTTTGACGCCGCTGTTTTATTACTTACCGCAGGCTTTGCTGGCGAGCACGATTCTAGTCGCCGTTCTGGGACTGCTAGATTGGGCGACGCTCCGGCTGATGTGGCGCTACAACAAGACAGATGCGGCTTCGCTGCTGGTGACCTTCTTTGCCGTACTTGCGATCGGTATTGAAGTCGGCATTTTGGTCGGTATTGCCGCTTCGGTTATTCTCTACCTGTGGCGCACCAGTCAACCTCACATCGCTGTGGTCGGTCGCGTGGGAAACAGCGAGCATTTTCGCAATGTCCGCCGCCATGAGGTGACGACTTATCCCCACCTGTTGATCGTCCGTATTGATGAAAGTCTGTACTTCGCCAATACTCAGTATTTAGAGACTCAGCTCAGGGCGGCGATCGCCACCCGCCCGGAGATCACCACTCTGCTGCTGATGGGCAGCGGCATTAACTTCATTGACGCCAGCGCCTTAGAGAGCCTGGAGCGCTTGATTATAGATTTTAAGGACGCTGGCGTAGAGTGCTATCTCAGCGAAATTAAAGGCCCCGTAATGGACCGTCTGACGCGGGTAGGCTTTATAGAGCACCTAGGCCCAAACCACATTTTTCTAAGCACCCACCAAGCTGTAAAAGCTTTAGCAGAAGGCGGCGATCGCCCCGAAACTTAAGGTTTCGTTGTCCTATTGAGTTCACCTCAGAAATAAGCAGCGCCAATTTTTTGGCCGCCTCAGGTCGAGAAGTTAAAATGCTTTGCAGAACTATCGTGAGCTTTTATCCATCCATAGGCCACGGCATTAAGTGCTAGCCCCACACAAAACAGCAGCGCCATTAGTACAATTTGGTAGCCAGGAACAGAAATTACGCTATCCATGACAAGGTGCAACAGGTTGAGCACCGAGTAGATCAAGGTCATGCCGAAATGTAGTTTACGGAAACGCAGCGAGGGGTGGAATACAGATCCTAGAATTGCCAGCAGCGGCAGCGAGAAAAAGATCAGCATGAACCACATGACGGCGTTGACGCTGATGTAGTTGTGGGCGTGGGATTCGGCTACGCTGAGATTGTGAAACAGCGGCATGAGCGCCAGCTGGGTGTGAAATAAGGTGCCGAGCAAAAAGACCGTCCACAGGGCGGTGAGTCTGGCCGAAAAATCATTGGCAATCGGTTTATTCATGGGCAGAAGGATGACATCATCCCCAGAATTCGGCGTCATCTTTAGCTTAAAAAATAAAGATGAGGAACTTATGACGCTGGGCGATAGCGATAGTAGGCCGCACAGGCTCCTTCGGTGGAGACCATCGGAGCGCCGAGGGGATGTTCTGGACGGCAGCGGGTGCCAAAGGCCGGGCAATCGTGGGGCTTTTTCAGCCCCTGCAGCACCAGGCCGCTGATGCAGCTATCCTCGGCCTCTGGTGTTTGAGCCTGAGTATTCAGGCGATCGCGAAACCGCACCTGGGCATCTAAGCCTCGGTAGGGCTCTCTCAGGCCCAGGCCGCTCTGGCTGAGGCTGCCCAGCCCTCGCCACACCCGAGGCACCACCTCAAATACCTGCGCCATTAGCTGCTGCGCCGGTTGATTGCCCGAGGCTTGTACGGAGCGCGCATATTGATTTTCGACCCTGGCTCGGCCTGCTTCGAGCTGTCGCAAACAGAGGTATACCCCCTGCAAGATATCGACGGGTTCAAAGCCAGTTACCACAATCGGGACGTGATATGTGGCGGCGATCGCAGGATACGCCTCATACCCCGTCACCGTACAGACATGACCCGCCGCCAGAAACCCCTGCACCTGGCAGTCTGGTGCGGCCAAAATGGCCGCCATCGCGGGGGGCACGAGCACGTGGGCCATGAGGACAGAAAAATTGTTGATCTGGTGTTGCTGAGCTTGATAAACCGCCATCGCCGTGGCGGGGGCCGTGGTCTCAAAGCCGACCGCAAAGAAGACCACCTGGCGATCGGGGTGCTGCCGGGCCAGGGCGATCGCATCCAGGGGTGAATACACCATCCGCACGTCGCCCCCCTGGGCCTTGACGCTGAGCAAATCGGTCGAGGTGCCCGGCACCCGCAGCATGTCGCCGTAGGAGCAGAAGATCACCTCGGGCTGCGCCGCCAGGGTCAGCGCCTGATCGATCAGGGCCGCATCGGTGACGCAGACCGGGCAGCCTGGCCCGTGGATTAAGGTAATGTCGGTTGGCAGCAGCTGGTCGAGGCCGTATTTCACAATCGTGTGGGTCTGGCCACCGCAGATTTCCATCAGGGTCCAGGGCTGGGTGATGAGGGCGGCGATCGCCGCTGCATAGTCCTGTACCAGGGCTTCATTGCGATACTCAGTGACGTATTTCATAGGCTGGCGTGATGGTCCCTGTCGATAGAAAGTCATGAATCGGCATTGCCCACCGCCAGTGGATCGCCCAGGTAAATGTCTAGGTCTCGAGCGGTCTGCACCCACGGATTGCTGGGGGTCACCGGGCTCGTGCAAACATGGGCCTGGTGACGCGCCTTAATCAACGGCATGACGGCCTCAAGGGGTTTGCTGTCTACCTGCCCCTGGGCCCAAATCACCAGCTGCTGGTAGGTTTGCTCGGCAATTAGATCGACTGCTTTTCTGCCAAAGGCCGCCGCAATCAGTCGGTCAAAGGAAGAGGGAGGGCTGCTGCGCTGAATGTGGCCCAGGGTGGTGGCGCGGGTTTCAAGACTCTTTAAATAACAGAATTCTGGCTGCCCGGTCTGGCACAGTTGAGTGCCGTGCCGCTGAATTTGTTCGGCCAAAAGGTCGCCAATGTATTTCTCTTTGTCGCCCGCCTGGTTGCGTACCCCTTCGGCAATCACCACCAGGGCAAACTGGCGATCGCACTGCCGCAGGTGCACAATCTGCTGGCAAATGCCGTCGAGGATGCGATCGTTCAGTTTTGGCGTCAGTTCTGGAATCAAAATCACATCGGCCCCGCCCGCAATGCCCGATTGCAGAGCCAGATGCCCCGCATCGCGCCCCATCACCTGCACCACAATGATGCGGCTGTGGCTAGCCGCCGTAAAGGTGAGGTCATAGAGGGCGCGGGTGACCGTGCCTACCGCCGTATCAAACCCCAGCGATCGCTCGGTATAGGGCACGTCATTATCAATGGTTTTGGGAATGGCAATCCAGTTCCAGCCGCCCTGGCGCGCCAGGTCATCAATAATATCCAGGCTGCCGTCGCCGCCGAGGGCAATCAGGGCATCTAAGCCCAGCAGCCGGTAGCCCTCCAAAATTTCCTCGGCAATCAGCGGGTCACTGGGATCGCCTTTATTCAGGGCGCCGAGAATGCTGCCGCTGAGAAACTGGAGCACATCCACACCGTGGAGCCGACCGGGAATATCGAAGCCGTGGTCCCGCAGGCGCAGATCTTGAATACCACAGCTGCCCTGCTCCAGGGAAATCAGCCCCTGGGTCCCGTAGGGAATGCCGTAAACCTCCCAGCCCCGTTTAGTGGCGCATTTGATCACGGCCCGAATGACCGCGTTTAGCCCAGGGCAGTCGCCGCCGCTGGTGAGAATGCCGATTTTTTTAGAAGACGTTGCTGGGGACATGGGGGGGAGGGAGGAG
>NZ_JADEWX010000366.1 GCF_015207395.1 Nodosilinea sp. LEGE 07088 | reverse complement strand
ACTTCGTCCGAGTTGGCGAGCAATGCCCCGGATGGACAATGCTGTCGTAGTTCTCAATTCGTAAACTTTATTTCGTTCAGAAGCGCTAAGCTGGATATAGCTCATAGGGTGTCTTTTTGTTGTGGTAAACATCAGACTATCCTATGAGCCCCTCTGTGGAAAGCTTCTAGGTGTTGCACTTCATTCTAGAATCGGCGAATGAATTCCAGTCATGCTAAAAAAAGACGATCGAAAAAACTTCACTCCACTGACCGCGTCCAATTTTTGTGATTAATTATGACGTGCGTTTTGAGAAAGCTATTCATCGCTTTATCTGTACCACTGAGCTATTTATGCAAAATTCCATGAACGCTAATATAGCGTTCTCACTAGCATCAAGTACAAATCATTTGCTTAAGCTTGTTAGGTTCAATAGTTTCTCGAATTGAGGTGTGCCACACCCATCCAGGAACCGCTATAGAAAGTGAATTAAACCGAGTGCGTCCCACTTCTGCAAGTGTCTGCGTCATTCCTACGTTCGCGTAGCGAGGCCAGCGGCCTCAAGTAGGAATCTATCCGGGAGTAGGTTGCCCAAGGTGGATTCCCGCCTACGCGGGAATGAACAGACTAGCTAGTCGTCAAAATGACAATTTTATCAAAGTGGGATACGCCCATTAGATCAAGTCACGCCTTCTAGGGATAACCAGGTTTTTGATATAAAATTTCTCCATTGAGATGTACCCTTTGAATGAGCTAACTTAACGAGTTTTTATTTTTCTGAACTACATTTTCTTCGGCTTAGCTTAGGCTTTTCTCAGCTAATTTTCAGGTTGCAGAGACATTCTCTTCTGTAATGAATCAAGCCAATTTTGTAGCTCATTAAGAGAATTTGTCCAGGCGAAAAGACGCGACCTAGTAATGGCGTCTCTGGAGAATTATTGAGATCAATACCAGATATTAAAAGACTCCCTAGCCCCAGGAGATTAGCCCTATGTCTGAACCGTTTATCGGTGAAATTCGCATGTTTGGCGGTAATTTTGCCCCCCGCAATTGGGCCTTTTGCAACGGTCAACTGCTGCCAATCAGCCAGAATGCAGCCTTGTTTTCCCTGCTTGGCACCATTTACGGCGGCGACGGTCGCACGACCTTTGCCCTGCCCGATCTACGGGGCCGCACTCCGATCCATTTTGGTCAGGGGCCGGGCCTGAGCCAATATCCCCAGGGCGACCGGGGCGGCATCGAGCAGGTCGCCCTCACCCTTGCCGAAATGCCCATTCACGATCATGCCTTGATGGCTGCTGATGTCCCTGCTGACCAGCTTTCCGCCGCTAACCACGCCCTGGCAGTTCCCGAGGAAGGCCCGATCTATGCCGTCGCCCAACCCAATCTGGCAATGGCACCCGGCACCGTTGCCAACACCGGCAACAGCCAGCCCCACGAGAATCGTGCCCCCTACCTGACGGTGAACTACATCATCGCCCTGGTCGGAATCTTCCCATCGAGAAGCTGAACCGCAGCTTTATTCCGTGGATCTTGCCATTGAAGATATCTGCGATCGCCCTATCTGAATCAGATTGACCCACGCTAAGCCCTGCCCACCCCTACACCTCCCAGGAGGGGAC
>NZ_JADEWX010000158.1 GCF_015207395.1 Nodosilinea sp. LEGE 07088 | reverse complement strand
GGTCGTAGCGGTCGTAGCGACGACTAAACCAATGGCTGCCGGAGCAGGTGGGGCGGGCGGCAGCAGTGCCGTTGCCGAGGTCGCCTCGTTGAGGGCTACGGCCACAGCGCGGCGATACACTCCAGCGGGCAATTGCTGGGGTGAGTGGTAGCGCATGGGCGGGTTGGCCGCGCTAGCGGGGATGGGCAGTGGTTGATTAGCAAGGTCAGGAGCAGGAGCTACGGCTACGGCCTCGGGCATCATCTCCTGCTCAGCCCATTGCGGCTCAGCCAGCTCAAAGGACAAAATGCCATCGTCGGCACGGGCGGGAGATGCTCCCCAAAGTGCCAGCAGAGAACTGGCGGCCAGCAAGGTCGGGTTTAGTTTCATGGGGCAACTCAGTAGGGGCAACAACGTAGGCTCAAAATAAAGACCGCTCAGGCTAAAATCAAACGCTAAAAACCCAGGGTCGAAGTCGGTTGGTTAAGCGATCGCTCCAAGACGCGATCGGAGGGCTCGACAATCGCCCAGGCACCGTCGGGCTGACGTCGCAGGGTAGCGAAGTGGATATTCTGGCCGCGACCCATGATCTCACCGGCCTGTAGCGGGCCGATTTGGGGGTGGCGCACCCCGCAATAGCGAAAGAGGTAGGCGGGCACCTCAGGACTGGAAAAATAAATACAGTGAAACCCCTTGGAAGCCAGTTCCACCTGGCCAGCAAAGGGAGCCCGCAGACGGGTGCCCCGCAGCTGCACTGAGATATCGCCCAGGCTGCCCGTCACCAACTGCCCGGCTACGCGATCGCCCGATTCAATTTCCCAAGACTGCTTCAGCACAATCTGCCGGGGCACTGCCGACGTGAGACCACCACACCCCCCTAAGCCCAGCAGCAAGATCGCCAGGCTGCCACCCATCCAGCGCCAAACGCCTGGGCTCATGGCCAATCGCGATCGCCCCTGGCCAGGGTTACTCAACACCGAAAACAGGCTACTGAAACCGAAACCGGTAGCCAGCGTACTCATCATTTTCGTACAAAATTACTAACTGAACGGCAGGATCCCAGGCCATGGGGTAGGCTTCGCGCTCGGACACGACCCCCGATCGCACCTGTAGCTGGGGCAAGCTACAGTAGGGCTCAGCGACAATCTGGCGGACATTTTCTTTGGGATCTCGCTCAGGCACTACCAGCAGCTTGGCCAACTGTTCGCGGCTGAGCTGGGCATTACTCTGCACAATTTTTTCGCATCCGGGAGTCGCTTTTGGCCGCGCGGTTGATAGCCAACGGCGCAGACCTTGGCCATCAACCGCCATAATGCCAATGGCTATCACCAACCCTGTGGCAATAAAGGGTTTGGCTGTTGCCAGCGCTCCACCGTTTCTAGACTGATGGGTTGAAACCATAACCTGCCTCCGTTTAAATCAGTACCCACACTTGCTAAACACCTTAGATTTGGCCGCCTACAAAGAGCCCTAACACCAGCAACCCCACCCGCAGAGCAGGGCCAAAGTTAAGCTGAGGGGCTAGGGTAGCCCGGTAAAGGGCAGAGGCCGTGACGGCGGTAATGGCCACCATAGCCACTGACCACAGGGCTGGAAATGCAGTCAGCAATAAATTCAGCGCCAGCCGACCAATCACACCGCCCCCCAGCCATAGCACCGCGTCTACCAGCGACAGCGACGCCCTACTCCGCTGTGGAGGCCGACGCTGAAACGAACGAGGCGCAACCATGTGGGTGAGACCAAGGGCAAGGTGCTTAACGCTGCTGCCGAGAGCAGACAGTAATGCCAGGGGTTCTTGCCCAAGCGATAAGATATCGGCCACCAGGCTCTGCCCCCCCGCCGATGGCGATGAAGCTGCGCTGTAGCTGTGGGCTCGGCCCGCCACTCGGGAGTCGCCACCCTGGGAGCTGTGACTCCCCTGCCCCATACCGGTCGTCGGCTCCGGGGCTCTCTCTGGCGCCAGCGTGCGGTAGGCCAGCAAAATGTTGCCCCAAGAATCTACCTCTGCCGCCGCCAGGGCCGCCCGATTCAAATCCAGCACCGGGGTAACCGTAGCCTGCCCCTGGGAACTGACCTGAGCCAGGTGCGCTTGGAGCGATCGCAGCTCCGCGATCGCCAGCTCTTGCTCCGCTGATAAATGGTTGATCTTATCGGCTATGACCCTAAGACGGCGGAGATAAACCACAGCAGGTGTGGCCTGAGCTACCCCTGGAACACCTCCACCGACTGGCCGATCAGCCATGCCCCCTGGCCCAGTTCGTCGCTGCAAAACATCCACAGCAGCAGCAAACTCTACCCCAGGCCGCATCTCCGTAGCCAGACTCTGCGATGGGTTAGATAGCCGTGGCGAAACAGGCAACTGCGGCCCACCAGCCCAATCGACCTGCACTCCGGCATCGCTTTGGTTCAAGGTATTAACCGTCTGAATTAACTTAGTTTTAATGCTTTGTAAATCCATCGCGCAGTACTCCTTAGCGGAGGGTAAAAGTAGACCACAGACCGTTATCGCCGTCGCAGAGCCAAAATCGGCCTGCACAGATGCTCGAACTCGAGGGAGCTGAGGCACTTATAGTACAAATGTATCATATCTTGGGCATTTTGTACTGCTCTTGTACTATTTTTGTCCCATTAGCTGTGGTTTGCCCGTTTAAATCCTCGCCCTGCGCCGCCGTCATGCCACGGCCAGGGCTTGCTCCCAACCTCCTGCTGTAGGCCTCGTACTGGATTGGTATCTCCAGTACGGCTGCAGTCTAAAAACTGAAAACTATCTGGAGAAAACCCTTGGTTATCGTAAAATTCTGTAAATTTGTTAAAGCTCTAGGAAATCATCCAACCCTCGGCTAGCCCCCAGATACGTCTCTAAAAGACCGGAATAGGGTCTAGTTAAGCTGTGTTAATACCGAGGACTAGAGACTTTTTAGCGGTTACTACCGTCTAACTCTAAGTAATGACCTTTGCCCCAAAACGGGAAACCTTCCAACAGCCATCTCACCCGTTTAACCCACCTACGAGCTGTCGCCATGGTTAAGGCTTACAACAAGATCCTGGGGCCCGACCCGCGTCTGTCAGATTTGGGCAATGCCGATTGTCGGCCATCTCCTAACCTCAGACCTTCGACAGCCATTAAGCCTAGGTCTTGTCCTTTTCACATTGTCATGGCCTGTTTTTTAGGCGGGCAGGTCATCATGCGCATTTTGCGCAGCGGCGTCAATCGCCAACGCACCGTGGAACAGATGGTGGCAGCCGGGCCGTTTACGCTGACTCCAGTGCTGCTGATCAACCTGTTTGCTGGCATGATTTTTACGATTCAAACGGCTCGCGAGCTGGAGCGATTTGGGGCTATCCAAGCTCTAGGTGGCGCGTTTGCCATGGCATTTTGTCGTGAGCTGGCCCCTATCCTCACCGCGGCCATTATGGCGGGCCAGGTGGGCACCGCCTACGCCGCCGAAATTGGCTGCATGAAAGTGACCGATCAACTCGATGCTCTCAAGTTGTTACGCACTGACCCGATCGATTATCTGGTGGTACCTCGGGTGGTCGCCTGTTGCGTCATGCTACCGGTACTGACGGTGATGGGGTTAGTTCTAGGTTTGGCCGGAGGGGTGGGGATCGCGTTTCTCTTATATCACATGCCCCCAGGTCAGTTTTTAGACTCTGTGCGATCGCTGATGATGCTCACCGACCTCATTGCCGTGATCATCAAATCAGTCTTATTTGGGGCCATTGTCGCCTTGGCGGGTTGTACCTGGGGCATGACAACTACCTGTAGTCGGTCGGTGGGACGAGCCGCCACCTCCGCCGTGGTGACGACCTGGGTGGGGCTGTTTGTGGTTGATTTTTTTCTGTCGTTGCTGCTGTTTGGCGGTACCGGGGTGGCTTTGCACTAGCGATTGTGCCCATCGCTCTAGGGCCTAGAAGCTAGAGGGCTAGAACCGTACAGAAGGAGGCTGAGCAAAGGGCATAGCTCAGGAGCCAGACTATTTATGCCCCGCTTTCAGAGCCGGCGGGCAGCATGATAAAGCGATAGTCTACGTAGGTGCTATCGGGCATCATCGCCCCCAACAGATTGGCTTCGTCGAGGTTGGTGTTGGTGATATCGGCGTAACGCAGGTCAGCCCCTTGTAGATTGGCGTGACTCAGGTTGGCTCCGCGTAGATTAGCCCGCTGTAGGTTTGCCCCACGCAGGTCACTACCACTCAGTACGGCCTCTCTTAGACTGGCCCCCTGCAAATTGGCCCCGGTTAAATTGGCCCCGGAGATTATGGCTCGGTTGATTTGCGCCGATGATAGATCGGCCCGAAACAAGTCAGCACCAATGAGGTTGGCCCAGTTCAGCTTGCTTCTGCGCAGGTTGCTGAAGGTAAACACGCCGCCGGGCATAAACGCCCCAGCTAGATTGAGCCCCTGCATGTTGCATTCAATAAATTCTACAAACGGCAGCCGAGCCCCCTCTAAGGAAAGGTTGCGGAGGTCAAGGTGCCGAAATTTGAGCTGCCCTCGGCTAAACTGCTGGGTCAGCATTTCTAGGGAATAACGGGTATAGGAAACCATGGGCACGCCTAATCGAGGCTTGACGAAGACGAGAACCTGAAGCTGAAATGCGATCGCGCAGTAGACGCTATGACTGTATCAACCCTATAGGCTCTGGGCTGCCGCCTGCAAAGGTTTTACATCATCCCTACTACCATCCTAAGGGGCTCTTCAGCTTTAGCTACGGCAGCAGTTTTAATATTTGTATCCTGAAATACGAAGAGTGAGCTGGGCCAAGCACCCCGTTGAGACATCGACATCACTCCTGTAGAAGCCAGAGAACGCTAAATGCTCCAGAATGCTTACCATTGGCACAGAGAGATCGCAACTTAACTTGACACTTTGTTACATTTGAGTTACATTTATTTACATAGCGAAATGCGTGGGCGTGGGCTTTGAACAAGAGCTATGCCTCTATGCTTCGACGGCAGCGCGTTTTGCCGCGGTCAAATTTTTGAACTGGAGGTTCACCGATGCTTGCTCTACTTATTTCTCTGTTTGTTGTGGGTTGGGTTGCCGTAGCGCTAATTGGTACCCAGGCCTATTTCCGTGGTGAGCAAACTAAGCCCATCCACGAGCGCAACTGGAACTCTAAATCCTTCGACCAGTTGGCCAACTCTGTCACAGGCAAATCTACCGACTTTAGCGATCGCATCCCCGCCTACGGTGGCGACGCCTTCTCTAGCCAAGCTCTCTCTGATCAGTAGATTGACTCCATTGAGGCGTTCCCTGACTGACTGAACAATCTCATCTAAACAACCATCTCGCCGCCTTCACTAGAGGGCGGCGTTTTTTTGGGTTGCTGGCTGCTTAGCCCTTGGGGTCTAGTGCCATGGCTACCATTAGTGAAAAAACTCTTAAACCGTTGTCAGAGAACAACTTGCTCTGGAGAACTGTCTAGAATATTGGCTAACTTACCTACGCTGTACTGACGTTAATTGTGGTTGATCATCGCTGGCAGCACGGTTCCCGCGGCTGTTCTCCAATCCATGATTCCTGCTTTGAACCATGAGCTATAGCTTTGACATTATTGGTATTGCCCCAGTGCTGCAGTTTTTTAATCACCAGCAGCGGCTCGAGACCAAGCGCGATCGCAGTCAGGCCTATTTGGGCAGCTACTGCTGTACCCTCGATGCCTTTATCAAAGCCACCGAGGCCGTACACCGCAAACCCGATTGGGATTGGGATGCGATCGTCGGTACAATCGTCAGCTTTTGGCTCAGTCAAGAAAAAGACGTGAGCCACTGGAGAAAGCAGTTTGCCGCCGTGGGCGACCAAAACCTGCTCGTGGCCCGAGTCGTCAATTACGACTGCCTGCGCCACGAGTTTGAAACCCTATTCGACGGTTAAGCCCCAGAGCTAAGTTAGGAAGAACGTGCCAGAATGAAGACTGAATTTAATATAATTTCTTTATTTTCGTCCGTTGATCAGTCTCCTAGCTAAAATCCGCGATATCTTCCTGCGCTGGTGGGGCGACTTCACCCTACAAACCCGGCTAATGGCTGGGGCAACGTTGGTGGTGTCGCTCATTACCAGCGCGCTAACGTTCTGGGCCGTCAATACCATTCAGATGGATGCCCGGCTCAACGATACTCGGTTTGCCCGCGACCTGGGCCTACTGCTGGCCGCCAATGTGGCCCCCCTCGTTAACGAAGCCGATCGCACCGAGCTAGCCCGATTTTCCTACAGTTTTTACCAAAGCACCTCCAGCGTGCGCTACATGCTCTATGCCGATGAAAATGGCGACATCTTCTTCGGCATTCCGTTCTCTGAGGCCTCGGTACAAAGCTCCCTTACGCTGCGGCGGCGGATGCAGCTGCCCGAAGGCTACGCCCACAATACCGATCGCCCGCTGGTACGCCAGCATCGCACCCCTGCGGGCGAAGTCACCGATGTCTTTGTGCCGCTTAACTACAACGGCACCCATCTGGGCGTTCTGGCCCTGGGCATTAACCCTAACCCCACAGTGGTGGCCTCGTCACATCTGACCCGCGATGTCACCATTGCCGTCTTTGTCTCGATCTGGGTGATGGTGATTTTAGGCGCGGTCTTCAATGCCCTGACCATTACTCAGCCCATTAAAGAACTCGTGCAGGGGGTCAAAAACATCGCCGCTGGCAACTTCAACCAGCGCATTAACCTACCCCTGGGGGGAGAACTGGGCGAGCTGATCTACAGCTTCAACGACATGGCCGAGCGCCTAGAGCGCTACGAAGAGCAAAACATCGAAGAACTCACCGCCGAAAAAGCCAAGCTGGAAACCCTGGTGTCAACCATCGCCGATGGCGCTATTTTGCTCGACAGCAACATGCACGCAGTGCTGGTGAACCCCACGGCTCGCCGTATCTTCGGCTGGGATCAGCACAGCCTAGATGGCGAAAACATTTTGGAGCACTTTCCAACGCCCGTGCGATTGCAGCTCACCCGACCGCTGTTTCAGGCGGTCAAAGGCGAGGCCGAAACCATGGAATTTCGAGTACTCATTCCCGAACCGAGTAATCGCACCCTGCGCATCTTGCTCAACACCGTACTTGACCAGGCCAAAGAAAATGTCAAAGGGCTGGCCATCACGATTCAAGATATTACCCGCGAGGTGGCCCTCAATGAGGCTAAGGCCCAGTTCATCAGCAATGTTTCCCATGAGCTGCGCACGCCCCTATTTAATATCAAGTCATTCATCGAAACCCTGCATGAATACGGCGAAGACCTCAGTGACGGTGAACGCAAGGAATTTCTGGAAACCGCCAACCATGAAACCGACCGACTAACGCGCTTGGTCAACGACGTGCTCGACCTGTCGAGGCTGGAGTCGAGCCGTCAGTATCCGATTGAAGCGGTAGATATCATTCAACCGATTGAGCAGACCCTGCGTACCCATCGCCTCAACGCCCGTGATAAGCAAATTGAACTGCTGCAAGACGTAGAGCCTAACCTACAGCCAGTAATGGGCAACTACGATTTGCTGCTCCAGGTGTTTAGCAATTTGGTCGGCAATGCGCTCAAGTTTACTGAACCCGGTGGCCAGGTGATGCTGCGCGCCCACCAGATCGTGCCGCCGGGAGACGGCCCCGGCCAGAGGGGCTTTATTCGGATAGAAATTTCGGACACAGGCATTGGCATTGCCCCTGAAGACCAACAGGCTATTTTCGATCGCTTCTTTCGAGTCGAGAATCGAGTACACACCTTAGAGGGCACTGGCCTGGGGCTCTCGATTGTGAAAAACATCATTGAAAAGCACAGTAGCCAGGTGCATTTAGTCAGCGAAGTAGGCGTTGGTACCACCTTCTGGTTTGATGTGGCGGCCTATCAACCTGAGACCATTACCATTGACGCCACCAAGGCGACCGCTGACTCGGCTGAGCAAGACCTTACCGTTGCCTTAGCTAGCTCTACCCAAGGCAAAACCATTGACCTTAACTAGTACTCTGAGGCGGAAATGACCCAGCTGTTTACTCACGCGGAAACCCTTATGAGACCTGGGGTTCCCGTTCTGCCTTCTGCCTTTCGGTACTAGCTCTTAGTCGCCACCCACACTAATAGGGGTGCCGACAATCTCGGCCCCAGTCAGGTCGGCGTTGAGCAGCGATGCCCCAGTTACATCGGCAAAGTAGAGGCTGGCATCGGTCAGGTTGGCCCAGTCGAGCGTGGCATCGGCCAGCAGCGCGTTGGTCAAAAAAGCGCGTGACAGATTGGCACCGGTCAAATCGGCTCGGCTGAGATCGGCTCCTTCGAGGTTGGCTTCAACCAGGGTGGCTCCTTGCAGATCGGCGTCGCGCAGATCGGCCCCAATCAGATGGGCCTGGGTTAAGTCTGCGCCCGATAGGTCACACCCCTGACACAGGTTTGTGTCTAACAACTGCTGCACGTGGGCCGGGTTTTCGGCCTGGGCGGGCAGGGTAAAGACCAAGGGAGCAATGACAGCGGCTCCAAACAAAAGAGAACGTTTCATGGAGGTAACCTCCGTTGTGAGTCGATAGGCCAGCACCCTGGTTCCATGACCAACAGGGTCGGCAACAGCAGCCTGCGATCGCCACGCCGACTTGCGATCGCTTCGCTGGCAAACGCAATCGGACTGACAAAGCTACAGCGGTGATGACCTCAGCTGCCCTTCTACCGTATCGGTGATATCGGCCTCTGCCATCGGTAGAAAGATAGGTCTTGCACCTCGGCCATAGCTCGATCGTAGCCCCAAATGGAACGCGGTATGTCAGGATTACCGTACCGTTAATGAAACGATATCTAAGGTATGGGTTGAGCCAGGCCGAGCAACTGCTGATGGTGTAACTTCCCCGGTGAAGAGGTCGCATCAATGCATTTTCTGTAAGAGAAAATCAAAAACTCCTGACCTAAGCAGTCTTTGAGTGAGTTACATGCTACCTTAACGGTGATCCGTGTTTTCCCTGAGACCGAGATAAGACATTAGAACACACGAAGGATCCTTAATAGGCGAGTCCCTATGCCTACTATTTTTCTGTCTCACGCCCGCAAAGATGGCCAAGTCTCCGCGACTCGCCTGCGGGCCGAGTTAGAGCGAGCAGGGTTTCAGGTCTGGCGAGATATTGAAGACATGCAGGGTGGCCAAGCCTGGAAAGATCAGCTTCGAGCTGCACTTCGGGCTGTAGATGTGGTGGTGGTCTTACTCACCCCTGCCGCCGTAGCTTCTAAGAATGTGGAATGGGAATGGGAAAACGCCCTCACCCTCGAAAAGCTTGTGATTCCATTGCTGATGATGCCCTGTGAGGTACCAGATGGGCTCAGACACCTCCACTATCACAATCTCAGCACTGAGCAAGACTATGTGATGGGCATCATTTCGCTGTTTCGCGATCTGGCCCCGTTTCTGGTTGATAAAGACAGCACTCGGCCACCACCTGAGAAATCTCAGCAGGGCAAAGAGACCAGCGATCGCAATATTTCTGTTGGCGGCAATGCAGAAAGGAGCATCTTAATAACAGGAGACGGCAACGTAGCCGGATCAGGCAATAATGTCACCTATCAGCTTGGGAAGAACAACACTAAGATCGATAAAGCTCAAAACTTTCGAATCGGCGATGACTACAGAGACTAATTGCGTTGCTCTTTGATTGCGTCTGAATTCTTTTAGCTTCGATCTTCTATCACAATTTTACATATAAATAATATCCTTAAAATCTTTGAAAACTTGCGAGAAAAGCTTACAATAGCTTCGACTTTTCTGGTTGTAAATAAGAAATTAGAAGTTCGGCTTTGGCTACATCCGTACTTCTCTGACAATCCAGAGGTGCAACATGGAAAAATCAGAATCTCATGATAGCTCTAATAATTTTGATAATAGTTTAAGCAAAGAGGCTATACAGAAGCTTAAACGTGAATTGATTGAAAACCCCGACAAAGTCGTGATTCAGCTTGGCAAGTATGGTGTCACCATAGAACAAGCTTCCGATATACATATTGGGGACATAATTAATAATAAAAGCCTAGATCGAGATACCGTTGATACCTTGGTTGCTGCTATTAGGGATGCCAATGATGCAACTAATGGAATGATAATCAAGCACCTAAAAAGACAACCTCTAGAGACCTTGAGCATAGATTCTGAGCAGATTAAAAAAGTAAATCTCGACTTAGAGATAATAAATGATCTCGAGAAAAAAGGATATTTAAATGAAAAACAGCGTTATGCATTCACAGATCTGAAACAGGAAGTAAATTTCTTAAATGAGTTCGATCAAAGACTTAAAAAGCTTCATTCTGCCGCCAAAGTTCTTTTAGAAGAAGGCAAAGAAAATCTAATTAAGAAGATAGAGCTTCTTAGAATCGAAGGCGAAAAATTGCTAGATCCTAAAGTTATAGAAAAAATTCTCCAAGAAAAAGATTGTAAAGAAAGTGAGCTCAGAATCATAGAAAATCTTATTCGAGAGCTTGAAGAATCAGCCGGAATTGCTGTATGGATTGACAAAAATCGCAAAGTGCTATCAAAGCGCTATGGCCATGATGCGCTGAAAGCCTTTCCAGACATAAAAAACAGCGTTGATGCCAAAAAGGTTAGCTATTTTTGCTTTTCCATATATCAATTTTTAGAGCAGATTTCTCACTGCCTAAAGTGGGGCAGGCACGATATACTTGACTCTCCAGATATTCCTTTAGTATTTGACTACCAAGTCTATGAAACAGCATTCTCCTTAATAAAGGAAACCATTGACAAAAATTTAAATGAACGATTTGATCAAGCCAGCAGGAAACTCGCTAATGAGTGCATCGATTATTTAATTTCTCAGCTCCCCTTCTACGAGCAAGAGTGATATCTTGGCTCACATAGACTCAATTTCACCTCAAAACTATTTTGACTTAAACCTTTCTCGCTCTTCTTTTTGCAGTGCTTTTAGTGCACGGTCTGCTTCATTGGCATGCTTGCAATATTTCCTCAAAATTTCTAAAATTTCATCATTATTACATCCTTGAGCTCTAAGTTTCCGAGCTTCGTCAAGGCAATCATCAAGGCACATTGGTATCGGCTCCAAAACTAAATGCCGATTCCCTATACCAAAAAAAGAGAACTAATCAGGAGGTAAAGTTCCCCGATCGGCTCTCTTTATCAAAGCTTTAATTAGGATGTCCTAACAGCTAACTTTCGAAGACAGTCAAGATCTCCTGCAAGATGCTCGATCGCTTGATTGCTTATCTCGCAGGGTAGCATCGGCCTCGTCAGCCCGACGATCATAGGAATCTGTAGTTTTTCTGACTGAAGCATCTGTGCTACAGCCTCGATCTTGGTTATCGTCTGAGGCCTCTCTGGCTCTTGAAAAAGGGCTCATAATGGCAATTTTCCTTGTGGCAACAACAGAAATTAGGGAAAACCTGGTGACGCACCCTATAGTTCATTTGAACCACAACAAAATAGTACATTTGAATTATAAAATTGGCAAGACCTTGCCCTGCATTGTTTCAAAGCATTCGTATGGAAGCAGAGGCTTAGCTCAACCCCGATGGTCTGCCAGAACCTTTGGAGGCTGACTGATTATCTCCAGAGTCTCCTGAGTCCTGGGATGTTTTAGCTCTAGGCGATAAGCGTGGAGATGGTAACCAATATCCCCCGGCACTGGAATCTCACCGTTTATAGACATTTCGGTCTCCAGGGGCACTCCACCGACACCGTAGAGCGGGTCGCCCAGCAGCGGAAATCCGGCGGCGGCTAGGTGAATGCGAATTTGGTGGGGCCTGCCGGTGCGAATGGTGACCTCTACCAGGGTAGAGTCGGGCGAACGGCGCAGCACCCTGCCATCGCTATAGGCTGGCAACCCTGCCGGGTTGGCGGCATACACGTAGCCCAGCACGGGATGATCGACCTTGCCGATGGGCGTCGTGATCGTAAAGGTATCCGGCAGGTCGCTAGGCCCCACCAGCGCCCGGTAGGTCTTGCGAATTGGGTGCGGGGCCTGGGGAGCGCAAACCGCAGCCGTAGAGTCGCGCAGCTGGCGACTGAGCACAGAGCGGGCCAGAGTCGATCGCCCCAGCACCATTACCCCCGAGGTACCCCGCCCTAGCCGATGCACGGGCACTGGCGTATTCTCTGGGTAGCACAGTTTCAGCTGGTGCAGCAGCGTATGGGTGAGAAAGTTGCCACCCGGCAGCACGGGCAGGCCCGCAGGCTTGGCGATCGCCATCACGTCATCATCCTCATACAGCACCGCAAACCCCAGCGGGGCCTCCGGCTCCTGCCAGGGCGGGCGATGATAGGCCAGGGTTTGCCCTGCCTGAAGGCGATCGTCAGGAGACATGGGGTGGCCATTCTGGCGAATTTGGCCAGATGTGATGCGATCGCACCAGGCGGCCCGACTAGAGTGACGATAGCGGGTAGCGTAGAACTCGAGCACCGGGAGGCCAGCATCTGTGGGGGTGATGCGATCGGTGTAGACCCACCCTTGATTCGTGGTTGGTTGCATATGTGCAAAGCCCTCAGGATGGTGCATCGCTGCGCGGCGGCACCCTACGGTAGAGACACCTTATACCAGTAGTTTTATCTTTTCTTTTGCCTCTGCCCGAATCTGCTTCACCCGTCGAAACAGCTCTTCCCCCGTGTGAATATAGCTTTCCTCGTAGCTCATGGTGAAGCGTTCTAGCTCGTCTAGCCCATCTTCCAGCAGACCCAGACAGTGGTAGACATCGGTCGCCACCCCCACGGTACTGGCCGGGTTCGCCATGGAATGAAACTTGCTCTGGGCCTGCTCTAGCCAACTGCGCCCTTGTTCGAGATACGCCATGAACCCCTCCATTAACTCATCGTCGAAGGGGTCAGCCGCGAGCTTGCGAATCTCTGTCTTGAGCGGCGACATGATTTTGCCCAGCAGTCGATCGACCGGGGCGTAAACCAGCTTCAACCAGGCATCTTCTCGGGCCTCCGAAGACTGGGTGGCCGCCCGGGCATGGCGGTAAACCTGTTGGGCATCGGCGGTGCGCTTGGCCCGGTTGGCGGCACTCTCGGTTGGGTCAGCTACCGCCACGCCCTGGCGCTGCTGGTCATATACCGTTCGCCGCGACGGGTCGCCAATCACCTCATAGGCGGTGTTGAGCCGGGCAATGCGATCGTGAGACGCCTGGGTAGTCTGGCTATCGGGGTGAAACTGCTTGGCTAGCCGACGATAGGCGCGCTTGATTTCCGCCTGGGTCGCCGTCTCGTGAACTTCTAGCGTTTGGTAGTGAGTCTCTGGTGGCATAGAGACATTTTAGAGGAGGTGCGCAGGGAAGGGTAGGGCAAGGAGAGGGGGAGAGGGGGAGCGGGGGAGCGGTAGCGTGAGTTAGGCGTGGTCTAAATCCACAGAAAAAGACCCATCCAGTGGCGCTACCCACGGTCTATATGGCGGTGTGCAAGTGAAACAAGCACACTCTGTTCCCTATCACCTACTCCCCGTTCCCTTTGGACTGTACTTAAGCAACATGAATAAGGCTGTATTTCAGGCAGACGGTTTAGGAGACACAGACGGCAGCTTGGTGGGTCGGTTGGCGATCGCAGTACCCAGCAGCACCAGCCCACCGCCCAGCCCCATGGCCGCTGTGACCGATTCCCCCAGCCATAATACGCCCCAGCCCATGGCAAACAGAGGGATCAAGTAGCCTACGGTGAGTGCCCGGGTGGAACCCAGGTACGCAATCAGGCGAAAGTACAGCAGGTAGGCCAGGGCGGTGGACAGCAATGCCAGGGCGATCACCGCCGCTATACTTTGGGGCGACGGCAATGTTCTAGGCATCGTCAAGGGCAATAGCGGCAGCAGCACCAGCGAGGCCCCCACCAGGCTGCCAGCAGCAATGACCAGAGAGGGTAAGTAGCTAGGCGCAATTAAATATAAAACGTTCCAGTGGGTAATCTCCGGTTCTACTACGTGCCTCCATGCCCTCAATGACGGTCATGGCCAGGTCATATTCGTTATCAAACATCTGCCCGGCAATCT
>NZ_JADEWX010000365.1 GCF_015207395.1 Nodosilinea sp. LEGE 07088 | reverse complement strand
GTAACCGTCCCAGGAATTTAACGAAGGTTTAGGGATTTTGGGTCAGGAGACTCGGTAAGGTAAAACGATGAGCGACGAGATCGAGATAGCCGGAATCCGCGTTCCTAAGGCCGACTGGGAGGCGACCCCCGCTAGCATCCAGATGTTAGTGCGGGTTCTGAGCGAGCGGCTGTTGGCGCTGGAAGAGAACGTCAATCAGAGTTCGCAGAATTCATCCAAACCGCCGTCAACGGATGGCTTTGGCAAAGGCGTTAAAGCCAACGGAAAAGGCAAAAAGCCACTGCGAGAGCGGAGCGGGAAAGCCACTCCCCGCGAAGCCCGAAAGCTATATCCAGCGGACGATTGTCGTGCCGTCCATGACGTCATCCCCCCCGCCTGCCAAGGCTGTGGAGCCAGTTTATCGGGCCAAGATCCTCATCCCCACCGCCATCAAGTCATAGAGCTCCCGCCCGTTTTGCCCGAGGTGGTTGAGTATCGCTTGCATGGCCTGAGGTGCGAGTGCTGCGACACGGTAACCCACGCCGAACTGCCGTCTGGGGTCTCCGCCTTAGGCTATGGTGAACGGCTGAGCGCGATGGTGGCGTTGCTGAGTGGAGCCTACCGGCTGAGCTATCGCCAGGTGTGTGCGGTGATGGATGACCTCTTTGGGGTGCGCCTCTCGCGCGGCGGGGTCGGTCGTCTGCGACAGGACATCAGCGACGCGGTGAGTCCGGCGGTGGAGGAAGCCAAGGCTTATGTGCAGGGCCAGCCCGTCATGCATAGCGATGAAACCAGCTATCCGGTGGGGAACCGAGACGGGGGAAATCCACAGCGCACCAAGGGCTGGCTCTGGGTGGTGGTGACGCCGTGGGTGAGTTTTTTCGAGGTGGTGCTCAGTCGGTCACAGGCGACCGCTCAAGCCTTGATTGGTCAAGCGGTTTCAGGGATTGTCATCTCTGACCGCTACAGTGCCTACCGCTGGATTGAGGTGAGCCGATGGCAAGTGTGCTGGGCGCATCTGAAGCGAGACTTTACGGCCATGGCGGAACGCAGCGGGGTCTCGCGCGAGATTGGTGAGGCTCTATTAAGGCGGCAGCGACGATTATTTCGCTGGTGGCACCGAGTCCGGGATGGCACCTTGTCCCGGCACGACTTTATCCAGCAGGTCGAACGGTTGCGGGATGGGTTTAAGGCTGAACTCGTTGCGGCCACTGCCCTGCCCCTCGGCGTCGCGGAAAAGACGCCGTTGGCTAAAACCATCCGCACCTGCCAGCAACTCTTGCAGGTGGAACCAGCCCTGTGGACGTTTGTGCAGACTCCAGCAGTGGAGCCGACCAACAATGCCGCAGAGCGGGCGTTACGCCCAGCGGTGATCTGGCGGCGCACCAGTTTTGGTTCCCAGTCCAACGAGGGCAGTTTGTTTGTCTCGCGCATGCTCACGGTGGTGACGTCACTGCAGGCTCAGCATCGCAATGTCTTGGACTTTCTCACTCAAGCCTGTGCCGCTGCCCGGTTGAACCGGCCTACGCCCTCCTTACTTCCTCAGGCTGAACCCGAGCAGGACGCCCCGCTGGTAGATCACCCTGAACCGCTTTGCCTAGCTTAAAACGCTCGCTGAGGGACGGTTAC
>NZ_JADEWX010000364.1 GCF_015207395.1 Nodosilinea sp. LEGE 07088 | reverse complement strand
CCCCTTCCCCACCCATGCCCCGCCTCACCTGGCCCAGCCTCTTCACCGCCCTGATGTACGCCTTTATGTACTTCCCCATCATTGTGCTGGGGGTGTATAGCTTTAATGACTCGCGCTACAGCGCCGGTTGGGAAGGCTTTAGCCTGCGCTGGTATCGATCGCTGTTTAGCGATCGCCGCCTGCTATCGGCCCTGCAAGACAGCCTCACCATTGCCATCGTAGCGGTGGCGATTTCGGCGGTGCTGGGCACTCTGATGGCCATCGGCCTGGCCCGTTATCGGTTTCGGGGCAAGGCGCTCTACCGGGGGGTGTCGTACCTGCCGCTGATTGTGCCCGACATTGCGATCGCCGTGGCGACCCTGGTCTTTCTGGTCTCGGTGGCCATCCCCCTCAGTCTGGGCACCATCATTGCCGCCCATATGGTGTTTTGTCTGGCCTACATTGCGGTGGTGGTCGCCAGCCGCCTCCAGCGCCTGGACCCCAACCTCGAAGAAGCTGCCCTCGACCTCGGGGCCACCCCCACCCAGGCGCTGCTCAAAATACTCATTCCCCAGCTCGCACCCGGCATTTTAGCGGGCTGTCTGCTGGCCTTTGTGCTCAGCATGGATGATCTACTGATCTCCAGCTTTACCGCCGGGGGCGGGGCCAACCCCCTACCGATCGAAATCTTTAGTCGGGTGCGTACTGGCGTCAAACCCGACATCAACGCCCTCAGCGTGGTGCTCATCCTCGGGTCAGCCCTGCTGGTGGGGCTAGCCGAATACCTGCGTTACCGCAGCGATCGCAGCCGCCAAATCACCTGACCCACCCCTCCTGGGCGGGGTGTAGGTTCATTCCCCTCCGGGAAGAAGATCGTTGACCATCACCTGCTGACGTGATTTAAACCACTTTCCATAGGGGAAACCATCACCCCCAGACCAGCCGAGGATCATGCCGACCTGGGGATGCCATCACGGTGTAATTACAGGCTGCAGGTGATAGTAAATATAGCCCCGATTAATTGCCCCAAATCAATCAGGTCGTCACTATGCCTCAACCCACTAGCCAATCGCTTAAAGCCATCGTTGATCAAATCTTTGCCGATCGCCGCATCAGCCGCCAAGGTCAGCGCGAGCTCATGAATAGGTTACTGAGTCAACCCACCCTCAGCAACCAAGACTACGCCATTGCCCAGCGGGTTTTCGATGCCATTCGCCAGGGAAGGCTGCGAGTGATCGATTGACTCAGCCGTCCGTCCCCTCAACTAGCTGTCTTCACCCTCTTCAGACTTGACCGTAGGGACAAAGTCAGGCTTTTCTTTGTCTTCCCAGCCAGCGGGGCGCTTGGAGTTATACCAGGCGATCGAGCCAATCACCACCGCCGCCAAGAAACCAACTGCGTAAACCAGCACAAAGCTAGACGGTAGACCGCCACCGACAACCGCAAACAAGTCCGTCATAGGCATAGCGTTATTGTCTCCCAAACTATACGCCTATCATCCTACGACGGTAAGCACCCGACAAAATCGACCCCAAGAGGTAATTCTCTACTCGTCATCCGGTGCAGGCGGGGGCGCTTCTAAAATCGGAGGGGGCGCCACAAGCGGTGGCGGAGCCGGAGGGGCCACGGGAGCTGGGGC
>NZ_JADEWX010000157.1 GCF_015207395.1 Nodosilinea sp. LEGE 07088 | reverse complement strand
TCCCCATGCCCTCCACCTTCACTCCTCCCATGCAAACAACCCCCAACACCCCCGACACCCGCCTACCCGTCACCATCATCACAGGCTTTCTCGGCAGCGGCAAAACTACGCTGCTCAATTACATCCTCCAAAATTTTGATGCCTTTCGCGTTGCGGTGCTGGTGAATGAGTTTGGCGACATCAACATCGACAGTCAGTTTCTAGTCACCGTTGAACAGGACATGGTGGAGCTGACCAATGGCTGCATCTGCTGCACCATTAACGACGACCTGATGCAGGCGGTATATCGCGTGCTGGAGAAGCGGGACCGAATTGACTACCTCGTCGTTGAAACCACTGGCGTTGCCGATCCCCTGCCCATTACCCTCACCTTCCTCGGTACCGAACTGCGCGAGCTGACCCGGCTTGATTCCATCCTGACGGTAGTTGATGCCGAAACTTTTGAACCGGATTTGTTTAACAGTCAGGCCGTCATGAGTCAAATCGCTTACGGCGATATTCTGCTGCTGAATAAAACTGATCTGGTCTCACCAGAGCGTGTAAAAGCTGTGGAAGCCGGAATTCGCACCTTCCGAGAAGATGTCAAAATCCTTCATGCTCAGCATGGCCGGGTACCCCTGCCGCTGATCATCGATGTGAAGGTGGGCGATCGCGGTCTGTATCAAGCCGTCGCTCAGGCCGATGCCGAAAAAGCGGCCCATGACCACGACCATCACTCCGAGCACGGGGCCCACGACCACGGGCATCACCATCACGAGGCCCACGATCACCATGGGCACCATCACGACCATGACCATCCCCACGAACACCATCATCATCACTCCGACCACCTGGATAACGATGGCTTTGTATCGATGTCTTTTCGCTCTGACCAGCCCTTCGCCCTAAGGAAGTTCCAGCAGTTCCTCGACTTTCACCTGCCACCGGAACTGTTCCGCATGAAGGGGATTCTGTGGTTTAGAGAAAGTCCCGACCGCCACTTTTTCCAGCTTACAGGCAGGCGGTTTCAGCTTGAAGACTCCGAATGGAAAGGACCACGTAGTACCCAACTTGTCTGCATTGGCCGCGACCTGAATCTCAAGGCGATGGAAAAAAAGCTGATAAACTGCATTGCCGATGGGGAGTAGGTCTCAGGTCTCAGGTTTTAGTGGCCAAGATACTGGGATTTGATGGTAGTTGATCAACCGGATGGAGAAGTCTGTTGGCATCTGCAGTGAATCATTTAGTGCCGATTTAGCCTCTAACTCCCCGGCGATGTTTTAGCAGTCTCTCATTTCACGTGTTTGATTGAGAATCTGGCTTTTGATGGAGACAAACTCGCGGTAAGCCTTGGAGTCGAGGCGATCGCGCCGAAATGCCGCCAGTTTGTGACAATTTTGAAACGCCAGCTTCACATCAAAGTGACTCTCGACGGCACTCCGAATCGCATCTCCGCCCATCATCCGCAGCAGTTGCCCCCGTGCCTGCTCACTGGGCGGGGCGACGGCATAGCTATCCCACTCCATCCCCTCTTGATGGATACTATGGGCCAGCTTTTCTGCAATGCCCCAGGCATAGGGCAGCGATTCTCGAATACTGTCAACAAAAGCATTAAGGTCAATTCGATCTGCTTCGGCCTGCTGAATTAGAGATGCACTTACGTTCAAAGACATAGGGTTGCCTTGAGTAATTGGGAACCTAAAAATTATTCGACCTTAATAATATAAACAAGAATGATTATCATTCCTGAAATTTAGAATCTATTTACGTTCGCTATAGCTACTTAGAGTGCGGCAAATCACCGTTGCTATCGCCTGGATCAATGCGTCAAACCGTTTCAGCATCCAGGGTTTCGCCGCAGGGTTCACAGAGGCCAAAAAACTCCAAAGTGTGATAAAACACGGTGAAATGCTGCTTCTCCTCCAATTTTCTCTGTAGCCCATGGGCCGGGCACTCCTCCACCGGCACCGATCGCCCACAGTTTAAACAGGTCAGGTAGTGGCAATCCTCCGACGCCAGCCGATACACCCATTCGCCATTGGTCAGCGATCGCGCCTGCACCAACCCCCGCAGTTGCAGCGCCTTAATCGCCCGATACACCGTCGCCAAGCCCAGCGATCGCCCCTGGTTTTGCAGCTGGGCAAAGATCTCCTGCGCCGTGATTTCCGTTGACGTGCTGTTCAGCAGTTCATACACCCACTGCTGACCTCGGGTAAGTTTGGCCTTCATTGCAGTAAATTAGAGAATGATAATCATTATTGTATCGCCTCCCTCGCCATGACTTCTACCGAAATTGCCCCCGCGCCTCACGTCGCTACCGAAGCTGCTGCCTCTACTCTACCGATAATGTCCTGTCGCCCCCGCCGACTGCGGCGCACAGCAGGGTTACGACGGATGGTGCGCGAGCATCATCTCACAACCAATGATCTGATCTATCCAGTGTTCGTCATGGCAGGGCAGGGGCAGAAAGAGGCCATTTCGTCCATGCCGGGGTGCTACCGCTACTCTCTAGACTTACTGCTGGAAGAGGTCACCGCCGCCTACGACCTAGGCATCCCTGGGATTGCCCTCTTCCCGCTTATTTCCCCTGATCTCAAAGACAACGCTGGGACCGAAAGCTACAACCTACAAGGGCTGGTGCCCCAGGCAGTGCGGGCGATTAAGCAGGCCATCCCCAACCTGCTGGTGTTTACCGATGTCGCCCTCGACCCCTACAGCAGCGCTGGCCACGACGGTATCGTGGAGAACGGCGAAATCCTCAATGACGAAACTGTGGCGGTGCTGGTGCAGCAGGCCCTCTGCCATGCCGAAGCCGGAGCCGACTTTGTGTCGCCTTCCGACATGATGGACGGTCGCATTGGGGCGATTCGCCGCGCCCTGGACGCCGAAGGCTGGATCAACGTGGGCATTCTGGCCTATTCCGCCAAGTACGCCTCCGCCTACTACGGCCCCTTCCGCGATGCCCTAGACTCGGCCCCCCAGTTTGGTGACAAAAAGACCTACCAGATGGACCCCGCCAATGCCCAGGAAGCCCTGAAGGAAGTGGCCCTTGACATCACCGAAGGAGCCGACATCGTCATGGTGAAACCAGCCCTGGCCTACATGGACATCATTCAGCGCATTAAGCAGCACACTACTCTGCCGGTGGCGGCCTACAACGTCAGCGGCGAATACGCCATGGTCAAAGCGGCTGCCCAACAAGGCTGGATTGATGAGCAAACCGTGGTGATGGAAACCCTTACTGGTCTCAAGCGGGCCGGAGCCGATGTGATCTTGACTTACTTTGCCAAGGATGTCGCCACCTGGCTACGGCGGTAACGGGCGGGTTTATCAGTGCCTCGCCAAACACACTGCTTTACAGAGAGACTAAGGAGAGTGTTTGTTTTAGAAAGTCTTGAGCAATGATCGGTATTTTCTACTCTTAGCGGCAACGAATGACGCGACCAGCAAGGAGGGATCAGTATGGCCAGAACAGTAGAGCGCGCTCGCACCGCGTCCCCTCGGCAATCTCAGCTCGGCGGCACGGTGCAAACCTATGGCTGGCAATGGCGGGGTCAATCCCTGACGGTGACCTACGAAACGGTAAGCGGAGGGGAGCCGGTGTTACTGCTACCGGCCTTCAGCACGGTCTCGAACCGGGCGGAACTGAAGGATTTAGCCGCAGGCTTAATGCCTCATTTTCAAGTCACGGCCCTCGACTGGCCCGGCTTTGGGGAATCCGACCGCCTGCCCCTGGATTATGGCCCAGCGCTATATACCCAGTTTTTGCAGGACTTTGTGGCGGCAATTTTTGAGATGCCAGTCACTGTGGTGGCAGCGGGTCATGCCGCTGGCTATGCACTGAACTTGGCCAATCAAACGGAAAATTGCCGCAAACTGGTGCTGGTTGCCCCCACCTGGCGCGGGCCACTGGCGGTCATGGGAGTGCCATCTGCGGTGCGATCGGGGGTCAAGGAACTGGTGAGAACGCCTTTGCTGGGGCAGGCCCTCTACGGTCTCAATACCCAACCCGCCTTTCTGAAGTGGATGTATCGTCGCCATGTTTTTGTGGATGAGCAGCGCCTGACGCCAGACTACATTCAGCAGCGCCACGAAAGCACCCAGCAGCCCGGAGCCCGCTATGCTCCTGCCGCTTTTGTCACGGGCGGGCTTGACCCGGTGCAAAGCCGCGAAGCATTTCTGCAATCCATCGGGGCGCTCTCTTGTCCGGTGATGGTCGTTGTAGCGGAACAGGCTCCCCCCGCCTCCAAAGCTGAAATGGAGGCAATGGTGGCGCTGCCTATGGTGCAATCTACCCGCTTACCCGGCACCTTAGGCCAAGCAGAGGAATATGGAGAGGCCGTAGCAGAGACCATCAGGCCGTTTTTAGGCTCCGTAGCTCTGTAGGAAGGAAGGGAACAGGCCTCACAGGGTGAAGGTCAGCGGTAGTAAAGAACTTGAAACGACGCAATAAGTATTGCGGTTTGTCTGCTGCAGTTGAATCGCTATAGTGTGCGTTGGCGGTAGCCTGTGCGGTAGCACAACCGCCATCTACGACAGTCTACTGGCCGCGGCCGGGCTTACAATCTGCAAAGCCTAACGCCTCTGAATCAAGAAAACTCGCGATCGCCATCTCAACCACCGCTTCAATGGGATACTCAATCTCAGCAGCACGCTCAGTTAGAGCCATCGGAATTCGCTCAGGCAATTGACCTAAAATAACTTCAGCATCGTTGCGAGAAAGCTGTTCTTGAAGTTTGGCTTGCATCACATCACCTTTCAGGGGGAATCTGGGCGTTGTAAGGGGGGTCAGTGGCTCTTAGAATGATGGCTTCTAGCTCCGATAGTAACGCGGGGTTCCCCATGATAGAAGCAAGGTAACGCCTCAAGTAGGGGCACAGCTTCGCTGCGGTCTTTGGCTTGACTTGGTAGAAGCTTTTATGAATTTCAGGTTGTAATACAGCTCTTGAACGGACATATCATTATCATTTAAGCTTAACCTTGGTGCTTCAGTCGAACTAGAAATAGGATTTCTACTTTGCTGCGTATCCCTGAACCTTTTTGCGTAATCATCTGCCCATTCTAAAGATCTTTGAAAAAGTGTTGAAGCTAAATATATTCGTTGACATGCTTTCATGTAAGCGTTCAAATGCTTTTTGTGTAAGTTCAAGTTGTTTTTGTTCCGCTGTAGCATGAGGCCTTTGCCCTCGGCATCTAGACCGATTGCATCTTTCACTGAGTTGCAGATTAGCTTCATAAGGTTTGTAGAGCTAAGTTGAGAGATATTAACAGGAATTAGTACAAGCTTGTTTTCAGCACACATTGAAAGCTTTACCTGGTCCTTTTCTTTTTCCTTCTCCTCTCGATAATGAGACTCACCTTGAAACTCAAATGCTAGCAAGAAATTTTCAAGTAACACATCTAGCTCCAAGTTGTTCCCTGTTTTTGGGTTAATAAGAAATCCTGGCTTATGCTCAATATTTTTAGAATTTTTTGAGCAAGTTAAGGTAATAAAAAGGTCTAGATATATGTTTAACAATGTCTCACCATAGTACTGACACTCTCCCGCATATTGTGTTGTTCTTTGCTGTTCAAGAAATGAGACGAGATATTCATTTATTATTTCTTTCTCTGCCTGAAATTCGTATCTAGGCAAGGACAAGCGAATAAAGTCCTCTTGAAGACCAAACAAATTTCTACTTATCGTCGAGATTAGCTTGACTGAGTTAGCTGAACCGCTCTCCTTTCTCAACTGGGTAGAAAACTTATTTCTAAGGTTCTTAAATCTACCTTCAAGATTTGCAGTTGCCTTTTGCTGCTCCGTTAGTGCAGCAAGGTAAGCTTTATGGTTCGACTTTATAATCGCCTTGTATTTTTTTCTTAATTTCAGTTCCAACTTCGAGCCTCTTGGAGCTTCTAACAACTTTATTAGAGAGAGTTTCCGTATATTGTCCTGAATAGGGTAGATGGGCTGAGAGTTTCTGCATGTATACCCTGATTTGCTCCGATCGCAGGCAACCCTCTGCATATTATCCCAACAGTCAAAGACCACCAGCGACCTGCCAGCTCTTTTCAACCTAAATCTCGTTTCATAGCATCCATACAGCGATTAGAGGCTGCAAACGAGTCCTTTGCAGTATCGAGAACTGTCTAAACAAACCTAGGACAAGTTAGTTCACCTTGGCTTGGATTTTGCATTAGACTGGTAATGATTATCATTCTTGTTGGTGATTCATCATGGTCAACACCGCGATCGACACCGTGCCAGTGACCGTCCTAACGGGTTACTTAGGCGCGGGCAAAACCACCCTGCTAAACCGCATCCTCACCTACGAGCATGGCAAAAAGGTGGCGGTGATCGTCAACGAGTTTGGGGAAGTGGGCATCGACAACCAGCTCGTGATTGATGCCGACGAAGAAATCTTTGAGATGAATAACGGCTGCATCTGCTGCACGGTGCGGGGCGACCTGATTCGCATCATCGGCAACCTGATGAAGCGGCGCGACAAGTTTGATCACATGGTGATTGAGACCACTGGCCTGGCCGACCCGGCCCCCGTCATTCAGACCTTCTTTGTAGACGAAGACATGCAGGGACAGCTCAACCTGGATGCGGTGGTGACTGTCGTCGATGCCAAGCACATCCACGACCACTGGGAGGCTGACGAAGCCCAGGAGCAGATTGCCTTTGCCGACGTGATTTTGCTCAACAAGACCGACTTGGTCAGTGAGACCGATCTGGAAGCTCTGGAATCCCGGATTCGCGTCATGAACGCGATGGCCAAGGTGTACCGCACCCGCGATGCGGCCGTGGAGATGGATACCATTCTCGGTGTCAATGCCTTTGACCTAAATCGGGCGCTGGAAGTTGATCCCGACTTTTTGGGGGAAGATGCCCATGAGCATGACGACACGGTCGGTTCTATTGCCCTGGTGGAAGCAGGAGAACTCGATGGCGAAAAACTCAACGCCTGGCTGAGCGAACTGCTGCAAACTCGAGGCCCCGATATCTTTCGGACGAAGGGCATCCTCAACATTGCCGGAGAAGATCAGCGGTTTGTGTTCCAAGGTGTTCACATGCTGTTTGATGGTCGGGCCGATCGCCCCTGGAAGCCGACTGAAACTCGCAAGAACGAGCTGGTCTTTATCGGTCGCAACCTGGACGAAGCCCAGCTGCGGGAGGACTTTCGCGCGTGCCTGGTCTAACCCAAACCTTCTTGAAGCAGCGATCGCGAGGCACCCTGAGCGATTATGTGACCGCGATCGCCTGGTCTCCCAGCGATTCCCTCGCGATCGCCTCCGCTGCCGGAGAAATCCTCCTGGTCAATCCCGAAACCCAGGCCGAGATTATCCTCCAGGAAGCCAACGGTCAATCCATTGACTGTCTGGCCTTTTCTGCCGACGGTCACTACCTCGCCGCCGGGGGACAGTCTGGCCAGCTCTTGATCTGGACTATCCACTCACCAACCGATCCACCCGTTGTCCTCCCTCACGCTCGCGCCTGGTTAGATCGCCTCACCTGGAACCCCAGGCGCAACGAACTTGCCTTTAGCCTCGGTCGCTATGCCCAAGTCTGGGATGCTGAAGCGAAAGAAGTCGTCACCACACTCCAGTTCGAGAACTCGTCGGTACTTGATTTGGTCTGGCATCCCCAGGGCAGTCATCTGATTGCTAGCGGACATCAGGGCGTCAAAATCTGGTCTAGTGATGACTGGGACGCCGATCCGATTGTGCGGGAAATTGCCGCCGCCAGTGTTGCGATCGCCCTCTCCCCTGACGGTCAATACCTGGCCTCCGGCAACTTGGATCACACACTGCTCGTGTGGCCCTTTGACAGCAACTTCCCTTGGCAGATGCGCGGCTTTCCTGGCAAAGTGCGCCAACTCGCCTGGTCTGACATTACTGTCGGGCAAGCCCCCCTCCTCGCTTCCGCCAGCGGCACCGACATTATTGTCTGGCGCAAACAAAGTGACGCCAGCGACGGCTGGGATGCCCAGGTGCTCAACTTACATGAGCAGCGGGTGAACGCGATCGCCTTTCAACCCGGCAGTACTCTCCTCGCCTCCGCCGCTGAAGACGGCTGGATCTGCCTCTGGGGCAAGGCCCGACAGATCAATCAGATCCTGAAAGGCGCTTCCCAGGGCTTCTCAACCCTTGCCTGGAGCTTCAACGGAGAATGGCTCGCTGTTGGTGGGCAGCAGGGTGAGTGGCTGATATGGAAACGGATCAGCCGAGGAAAGGGATTTGGATGAAGGCGGTTGACGGGGACAGTTGACAGGGTAAATCTGGGCACCAGCACTTTCACGTTTGAGAGCGGCGAAGAGGGCATCGATCAACGCCCTTTGGTAATCGACCACCTTTACCCATACAACAAGTACTCAACTCCGATCTGATCAAAACTGATTTCTTACTTCAGCTATTTTCCTTGCAAGTAACAGTGACAGTCAGGCTTTTCGATGAGGGAAGCTGCTAGGCGATTTAAGACTACAGCGGCAAGCAGTCCGCCGCCGAGCGTGCCCTCCACGGTGATGTACGGGACATCCAACTGCATGAGTTGGCGCTTAGCCGCTGGGGCATGGCTGAAACCAATAGGTAAGCCGATGATCAGAGCCGGTCGGTGCTCGTGCTGGGCGATCGCCGCACAGAGCTTCATCAAGACCGATGGCGCATAGCCGATCACCCAAATGTTCCCCTCAATCAGGGGCATCAGCCGGTCTTGCCAGTCGGGTTTCTGCCAAAAGGTGTGCTCAGCATCAGCGGCATCATGGATGTGGGGGTTATCGATCAGGGTCGTCCATCGACAACCCAGATGGGTGAGTCGAGTTTGATCAAGCGTGTTGGTGACGGCAGGGACATCACCGACCACCGTACAGCTTGCCTGCAAGGACTCACGGGCCGCTTTGATGGCGTCGCTGCTAAATTTTGCGAACGCCGCCAGGCTAACATCCCCGCAGGCCAGCACCAGATGGGACAAAACATCCACTTCAATTTCGGGTCGCTGGGACAGATCGGGCAGCAAGCACTGCAGCGCTTCGGAGAAATTTTCAGGATGGTCGGCGGTGGCGGCATCCAAATGGGCCCAGAGGGCCTCACTGATAGATTGAGCCGCTTGGGTTTCAGTTTCTAACAGTCGGAGCTGGGCGATCGCCGCCGCTTGGGTAGACTGACAGGCGCGATCGCGCCCCAGCAGCCCCTCCAGCGCCATGGCCGTTTGTCGCAATTTAATCAACTGCTGCAACACGGTTTGATACTGCTTTTGAAATTGGGGTAAGAGCGCATCGGCTCTATTGGATGCTGCCTGATCAGACAGCATTTGCCCGATATGAGACAGCTGAAACCCCTGCTGCTTCAGCGCGACAATGCGCCGCAAACACTGGACATCTGCTTCGCTGTAGAGTCGATAGTTGCTGTTAGAACGGGTTGGGGACGGCAGCAGGCCAATTTGATGATAGTGCCGCACCATGCGGGGGGTAATGCCCTGGCCAACAGCTTGGGTGAGTTGTTTGATGGTCAGCATAGCCTTGACCTTAACATCAATGTCAATGTTTATCCTCATTCATAGCTTGATGAAACGGTTTGAGACGGTATGGCAATTCCCCTTTCAGTTCCTCGCTCGCAGTCGTGGTGGCGCTGGCTGCAAACCTTTCCTGAGGCGATCGCGGCGGTGGGCTGCGGTTTGCTAACGCTGCTGGGCTGGTTAGCCCTGGGAGGAAACTGGGTCAGCATTGGCATTTGGGTATTGTTGGCGGCTTACGTGATTGGGGGCTTCGAGAGCGCCCGCGAGGGCTTGACGACGCTCTGGCAGAAGCACGAGCTAGATGTGGACCTGTTAATGGTTGTGGCGGCAGTGGGGGCTGCCACTCTCGGTCTGTGGCAGCAGCAGTACTACCTGCTGGTGGATGGTGCCGTGCTGATCTTGATTTTTGCCATCAGCGGAGCACTGGAAAGTGTTGCGATGCAGCGCACGGAACGAAATATTCGCAGCTTGATGCAGTTGACGCCAGATATCGCTAGAACGATCACTCAGAGCCAAGAGCATATGGTGCCCACAGCTCAGCTGCAGGTGGGCGATCGTATTTTGATCAAACCGGGAGAGCTGATTCCGACGGATGGCCTAATTTGGGAAGGCTACAGCGTGGTCAATCAAGCGCCGATTACGGGGGAGTCCATTCCGGTGGAAAAGGCGATCGGTGATGAGGTGTTTGCAGGCAGCATCAACGGCAGTGGCGCGTTGACCGTCGAACTTCATAGGCCCCCCCAGAGCAGTCTCATTCAGCGGGTCATTCGCCTGGTCGAACAAGCCCAAAGCACTGCTCCGCCCTCCCAGCAGTTTTTAGAGACCTTTGAGCGCGGCTACGCCAAACTCATTGTAGGGGCGGCTCTGCTACTGGCCATTCTGCCGCCTTTGCTGTGGCAATGGAGCTGGGAAACCACCCTCTACCGTATGCTGGTTTTTCTCGTAGTGGCGTCGCCCTGTGCGCTGATGGCGGCGATTATGCCGACGCTGCTATCGGGCATTGCTCGTGGGGCTCGTCAGGGCATCTTGTTCAAAGATGGGGCGCAGTTGGAGACCATCGGGCAGGTGCAGGCGATCGCCTTTGACAAAACCGGCACCCTGACCACTGGCATCCTTCAGGTTAGCGATCTGATTCCGGCCCCGGGTGTGGCGGCTGAGCAGGTGCTGCAAGTAGCGGCTTCTTTGGAAAGCTATTCCGAACATCCCGTTGCGCAAGCCGTGGTGCAGGCGGCACAACGCCAGAACTTAGCGCGGTTGCCGCTCCAGGCGGTGCAGGCTGAAGTCGGCCAGGGCATTGCAGGAACTCTAGATGGAGTGCCCGTGCGGCTCGGGAGACCCACGTTCGTTCTGGCGGACTCAGCTACAGCGATGACGACCACCCATCCGCCAAGAACCTTGCCGTGGGAGCCCCCCCTGCCATCGGCGCTGGTTCAGACCAGCCACCACCTAGAGCAAAATGGCAAAACCGTGGTTTGGGTGAGCCAGCAGCAGCAGGTTCTGGGCCTCATCGCCGTGGCCGATCGAGTGCGTCCGACAGCTGCCGGTTTACTCAAGAATCTCCGCCAACTCGGCATCACCACCATCATGCTGACGGGAGACAACGACGCCACGGCCCAAACCGTTGCCCAAACCGCCGGGGTTGATGCAGTCTACGCCAATCTCCTGCCGGAAGACAAAGTAAGCGTGATTCAGCAACTGCAGCAGAAATATAGCACCGTCGCTATGGTCGGCGATGGTATCAATGATGCCCCTGCCTTAGCCCAAGCTGCCGTCGGCATTGCCATGGGTGGAGCCGGGAGCGATGTGGCTTTAGAAACCGCTGACATTGTGCTAATAGCTGATCGCCTAGAGAAGCTAGAGCAGGCGATTCGCATTGGCAGGCGCTCTCGGCGCATCATTCGGCAAAATATCGCGATCGCTCTGACCTCCATCGTTCTGCTGATGATCGCCAATTTCCTTGGCGAACTAACGCTACCGGCGGGGGTGCTAGGCCATGAAGGCTCAACGCTACTAGTGACCTTAAACGGACTGAGGCTGCTGAGGGGATAAGCGATGGCGGGGGAGTTGTAGTTTTAACCTGATGCCCTCGGTGAACTGGCGTGGATGATTTGATCATTGAGAATGAGGGCAATCGCTGGGATATCTCATTTCGGCCAAGTCTAAGCCTGCTTTGCCAGTAGTAGCTGTGAAGCTAGCTGAAGCGGCCCGCGCTGCCGCCGACTATGTTAAAGAGCGTACAATTAATCAGCTCAATCAAAAAAATCACCTTGACCTGTTAGCGTCTTCCTAGCTAAGCGAACCAGCCAGGCAGTTCGATGAGTCCTCTAGTCACCTATTTCGAGGTCTAGCCCTTTTTGCTGACCTGCCTTTTCTAGTTTTCCAAATTGAGCAGCATTTGCTAGCTTCGTTATATGGGATGCAAATGCGATCGCGTCTTTCTTGCCCTGCTTTTCACAGATCAACCTCACTGTCTCACTCCCTGCTACCAGCATCAGTGTCACCTCCTTAGCCGAACACCCGTCCTGCAACGCCCGCTGCGCCACTCGAAGCTCCAAACTCGCTGAGGGTAAACCCGTCGAATACTGCTCCCACCTTGCCATAAGCCAATCTCTTGAATTCACCTTTGTTGGTTCTGGAGCATCTACCCTTTGCGGCTCTCGTCCAACTGTCCTTCCAACCGCTCTAGCGAGTCGATCAACTGCTGCTACAAGGTCAACTCGGTCTTGAGCTGCCCGTTCCAACTGCTCAACGCCGCAATTAACCGCCGCAACTGCTCCTGCAAGGTCGCCTGCACATCGGAGGAGGTCTCGTCTCTGACGATACGCTGCAATTGCGCGACCAAGCATCCCAAGCTCTGGTTCCAGTGCTGCGGCCACATCGCCAAATCCTCCCCCAAAGTCTGGACGTGGTCTTCGAGGTGCAGTACCCGCTGCGTATTCACGCATATCTCGGCCCGCAGCGGCTCTAAGCTGTTCTGCAACACACTGGCCAATACGCTCTCCCCCTGCTCTGGGGTTAAATCCGGGGATGGGTTCTGGTTTCTGTTCTTCCCGTTCCCGTTGTTCATACTGTCCATAGGTCATCACCTGTTGAGTTAAGGGCACGTAGTCACTCACGTTCTCCTTGGCCCGCGATACCTGGGCCAGTCGCACCAAATCGGATTGGCTAGTGGTGTACAACGTCACCGCTCGCTTGGCTCTGGAAATCGCCACATAAAAGGCTTCTCGATTTGTCGTTTCGCCCAACAGGGCCAGCACCTGCTCCGCCGTCTTGCCCTGGCTGCTGTAGGTCGTGCTTACCCAGGCGTAGTCAATGTACTGATTCCCGCTGAGGTTGATGGTGGAGGTTTGGCCCGCCCCATCTCGAACCACTGCTGTCCCATCGGCGTCCAGCCCCGTCACCACAAACCCCTGCCCATTGCGGATTCCGGCTTTGGAGTTGTTGCGTGTCCACCGGAGGCGATCGCCCACAGCCACCTTAACGGATTGAGTCGTATAAACGGTTTTGCGCGGGCACGCTGCCGGATCGACCGATAATACTGATCCACTCGGCGTCTCCAGCACTACCTGTTGAGCCTCGGCATTCACCGCGATCACGCGGTACTGCTCGCCTCTCAGCAACCCCTGCTTCCGGTAATCTTGAATCGGCACTAGTACATCGCCCGGTGCATAGGCCTTGAGGTAACTGGCCTGAGCTGTGGTCAGATCCTTGCGGCGTAAGCTATGCAACACAAAGCCATCCGCATCCAAAGCTCCTTCATCCTGTAACCCCGATCGCATCACCTGAGTCAGAGCCAACCGTTCCGCATTCGTTCCCGCCAGCACCAGCGCGGCCTCCCGTTCCTCTGTTGCCAGCGCCAAATAATCTGCTGCCACCTGCTGAATCCGCTCCTGGGTCTGCACCCCTTCCTTCATACACCCGGCCTGATCCAGCAGTTCAATTCCCTCAGAGACCTGTCCCTGAGCCACCAACTCCACAGCCGATCGCAGTACCCCGTTCTGCTGCCGCCGATGGGTCTCCAGGTAAGCCGTCGTCATCCCGCCCGCCTGCAAACTCTTAAAGGGATTGCCCGCTTCCACTGCCGAAAGCTGCCGAGTATCCCCGACCAACAACACTCTGGCCTGCTCCAGTACCGCCCGTCGCAATAAGGCATGGGCATCCTTCATGCTCAACAGCCCCGCCTCATCGACAATCCAGAGCGTCGGCTGGGGTGGTTCATCCAACGGCTGGGACACCAGCAACCCAGCTACCGTAGTGGTCTCAATCCTCAACGATTCTCCTAATACATGGGCGGCTTCTGCACTTGGGGCCAACCCTCGAATAGCATATCCCTGTTCCTGGGCTAGTTCTTTCAAAACACTCAGGGCATAGGTCTTGCCTGCTCCCGCCACCCCTTGCCACGCCATCACGGTATCCGGTGTAGTCGCTGCCATTTCCACCGCATTTTGCTGCTCTGGATTCAGCGAGTGGCTCGTTAGACCATCCAACTGGGTGCCTTTGGGGACAATCGCGCCCACCTGCCCCCGTCCCTGCTGCATCAAGCGAATGGTGTTGAGTTCCAGATTGAGTGCCGCCTGGGTGGTGAACTTGCCGTCGGCAACTTGGAGCAGTTCAGGGCTGTGGGCAATGGCTCCCTCAATTGCCTCAAACCCCTGCACCCCCAACTCGTGCTCGAAGACAAACCGCTCCAGCGTTGTCCGCCGAAACACCGACTCCCGCTCCCCACAGTGCTGAATCGCCGCGTCAATTACCGATGTGG
>NZ_JADEWX010000010.1 GCF_015207395.1 Nodosilinea sp. LEGE 07088 | reverse complement strand
AATATTGCCAAACGATGGACAAGGCCCATCAAAAACTGGAGAGCTGCGCTTTCACATTTTGCTATCCTGTTCCCAGAACGCTTCAAAATCTAAAATTCAAGGCTTACACAAAAACTTGAACACTCTCCGGAAAGCTCCCAGAGTTCTTGCAGAATCCTAGGAGCTGGCTTACAACTATCCCAATTGCCGATCGCGCCTCAGCAGACTAAACACCTCGCCCTGCTCTGGGGTGATCAAAATCCCAGACGGCGGGATCGTCACCAACCGACTCCACTCCCGCTGCTCTGCATAGGTCAACACATGCAGTAGGTTAATCGTCGCCCGCACCCCTCCGGCAAGCCAATCACCAAAGGTTGCAACCGCTCGCGTCCCGGCTAAGCGACCGGTTGATCCTACAGCAGTAAATTAAACATAGCGCTTAGGATATGGTAGATCTCCTTGCCTTGCTAACATACAGCTAAACATTGCTTTTGCCATGCCTCCCCTCGACATCCGACAGCGGGCGATCGCCCTCCTCGACCAGCTTCCGCAAAACAAGCTGGCCGCAGTGGTACAACTGCTGGAGGTGCTGGCTGAGCCTGTTCCCCAAGCCCAAGCTAATCCAGGCGAAGCTCCACTGTTAGCCATCATCCAATGGCAGTTACCCGCCCCAGAGCAAAGCCGCCTCGATGACTTGCGCGATGCTCAGAGAGCGGCCCAAGAGGGCCAACGCTGCGAGTGGGGCGAACTAACCGACGCCGAGCATCAAGAGCTGCTGCACTACGAAGATCGCCTAGAGCAACACCGCGTCGAGCGTCTTGAAGCCCTCATAGCGCTAGCTAAGCTCCGAAACCTTGACCTAATCAGCCTCAACCAACAGTTTTCATCCCCCGCGCAACCCTTCAATGCCGCCTGCTCAACGCTATTGCTTTAGCAAGATAGCTAACAGGCTTTCAAGAGACTGACAATCTGGCAAAGCAAGCCTGCCAAGCTTCTGAATGACTAAATCCTTCTGAATCGTTGTAATGACAGGTTTTATCACCGAAGCTTTCAGCAAACCTGCCGTCTGCCAGTCAGCGATCATAATCTCGCCAAACAGAAGCGGAGTCTTTACCTGGCTGGTCACGGCCATAAGAATCAAATCGGGCCGAGCTACATTGTAATCTTGAGAGCTGATTACCGCTGCGGGTCGCTTTTTTAGCGCGTTTTGGTTGGTAAACGGAAACGGCACCAATACGATCTTGCCAAACTCATAGGTCATCGTAGGCGGCATCCTCAGGGTTATCCCATACCTCAGCAAACGATGCTTCTGCCGCCTTAGCTGCCATTGCAACCAACGACTGATCAGAATAGGGGTGCCCGATATCCTCTTGAGCCGACATTTTTACCTCAGCCCATTGCAGTAAACGGGCTGCTAAGTGAAACTGCTCTTGCCAACTTAGGTGCTGGGCTTCTTGAATTAACTCTTGCAGTGTCATAGCTACGACCTCCTCCCTCAATTGTGGCACGAGAGGCTTTGTCGCAAAGATCCCTGGGTTCTTCAAGAACCCAGGGATCTGAATTAACCTGAGTTCGGGATAAGAAATTTTCCTGCTAAAGCAAGCTTACTGTCCCCTCCTGGGAGGGGTAGGGGTGGGTCAATCGAGGCTATCAGCAGAACTTCACCGTATTGAGCCGATTACTCTCTGTAGCAGTTTTGACCCACCCCGCCCTCCGGGCACCCCTCCAGAGGAGGGGACGGCGTTATCCCGAATTGAGGTTATGTAGCTTACCGAGTCAGATATCAGCACTTAGACAGGCCTGCCAGCCGAAACTCAACTAGAAGATGACATCTCTATCGAATGACCTGAATTTCAACACCAATATCTAGCTTGGCCCATGCTTTGTCTGCGGTTACCACCAAGCACTGTGTCTGCAACCCCAAAGCCAAACAGGCCCGATCGCCGAGCGACAGCCCTAAATGCTTAGTCACCGGACGCAAGTAGCCCGCAACCAGCCCCTGTCCCTCATCAAACGGAATCGCGGTTAAGTCCAAAGCTGCCAAAACATCCTGAATCTCACCTTCAGACATCCCTTGGTCGGTCAGCTTCGCCACCAACTCGCTGACATTCACCGCGCTAACCAGCGACCATGGCAGCACCTCCGCTACAATAGCTTGCCCCGGTTCCTGATTGACTAGCGCCAACAGTGCTGATGCATCTAAAACAACCTCACTCACGCTTAGCCTCAGCCCGGCGATCGGCAATTAATTCATCTACTAAAGACTTACCTTCAGGGACGTACTTGCGAACCATCGCCTGTATCTTTGCGATTTTACTCTGCCCAGCACTCTCTACTTCATCCGCCTCTAAAGCCTGAGCGGGTAGCGCTTCCACAGGCTCCGATTGGGGAGCCAATAGCACGATCACTTGCACATCTGTACCTTCGGGGCATTCGGGCGCAACCAGCTCAATTTTGCCGCCAGCACCTACCCTGACTGTTTGTTGTAGCGCTTTCAGCATGCCTCGCTCCAGAAAAGCCTATTTCTAAGATACTGAACGTCTATGAAGAATGAGCAGAATCGCCTTCATTCACATCCTGCAAAATCTGACGATACAGCTCAGGGTGAACCCAAAATTTAGCCCGGGTCATCAGGTCATCTAAAACAGGCTTCAACTCAGCAATCAGCTTGTCTTGCTTTGCGGCCACCAGCACCCCCAGCAGCCCAGTCACCTTAAGGCTAAACCGTTGAGCCACCTGCCGCCCCAAACGCTCATCCATCAACAGACGATCGGCCTTGAGTTCAATCGCTAGGGCAATGGCTTCGGCTTCGCCTGGGTCAAGCTCATCTTTTAGTCGTTCCACCAGCGCTTGATCCCCCACGGGTAAAATAGCAATCCATTTGGTATCAGCCAGCCAAGACGTATCGATGCCAAAGGATTCTAACGCGCTGATTTCTGCGTAGACGCTTTCAGGAATTACCACGCTGCCGTAAAGCGCTTGCAGCAGGGGCAGTTGTCCAATTCTCAGCAGGTTACTGATAGGCGATGTATCACTGACAATGATCATCGCCAATTGTTGTCGCGCAGGCTGGCAATGTCGGCCTGGTAATCGGCCAGATCATAGTGGAGGCTGATGCCGCGATCATACAGCAGCTCTTGAAATGCCATTTGATTCATACCGGCGAGTTGGCTGGCCGTGCCAAGGGTAACCAGCTCTTGCTGAAAGAGTGCCACAGCCACCTCTTGCAGCCAGTCAACCTGAGAGAAGGTGTGGCTTTCAGCCAGGCGATCGGGAATGTCTAAGGTGATTTTCATGATTTAGATTTTACCCACAGGTTCCCGTGAGAAAGCCCGAATACTATTCATATTGTGGCACGGGAGGTAGTAGCCAAAGGCTTCTGAGTTCTCAAAAAGACCCAGAAGCCTGGTTTGTGGCTAGCCCACCTGTCTGTCGCGCCTCAGCAGACTAAACACCTCCCCCTGCTCTGGGGTAATCAAAATCCCAGACGGGGGTATTGTCACCAACCGGCTCCACTCTCGCTGCTCTGCATAGGTCAACACATGCAGCAGGTTAATGGTTGCCCGCACCCCTTCCGGCGAGCCAATCACCAAATGGCGCAACCGCTCGCGCCCCGGCTGGGGGCTGGGGTTGGCAAGGTGAAGCGGATTTAGATCCCTGGGTTCTTGAAGAACCCAGGGATCTGGACGGGTAAAACACAACATAATCGGGTTCCTTTCCGATGAAACGACGGGGAAGAAACCCAAAAACTTGGCCGCCCCAGACGTAGTGCAGTTCAGGGCGGCCAGGTAAAATCACCTTAGCCTCCGAGACAGCTAGTACCTGTCGACGGGGTTAGCCGCTGGTTGGTGCTCCAACACCTCCCAGTGGCGCTCGACCAAATTTTTGGGAAGCTCAGACTGCACGCACACAGCCTTAGCTCAGTAATTTAGTCCAATCGCGCACCGGGCGCAAGTAAGAATTGTTACCGTTGCCAGAAACCTTGAGCTTAAAAACCGGGTTTTTTTGCCGGGTTGCATTTAACCCCTGCACACACACCAGAAACCCGGTTTCTGCCCCCATACCCTTACTTTCGCTACTGGTAAGGTTCATCCGCAACGCCGAAACCTTCATCAGTCCCTGCGATCCCTTCCTTCGCTCCCGTGAAACCTTTATTTCACCCGCTGAAAGGTTCTTTTCATCCCTCGGTAGAAGCTTCAGCCTGCTCAAACCTTTCCTTCGCCCACCCAAAAGGTTCCTTCGCCCGTGCAGATCATTCCTTTGACCTCGCGTAGGCTTCCTACCGCCCAACAGATCATTCCTCCACCCTCGCGAACCTTTCCTTCACGGGCGCGAACCTTTCCTCCAGACCCGCGAATGATTCCTCCGCCCCGGCGAATCTTCCCTCCCAACCCGCGAATGATTCATCCATCAATGCAAAGCATTGTTTTCATAGAGCAGAATCTTGTATTGGGGTCGCAAATGATTCTGCCATCAATCTAAAACACCCTGATCCCTCGGAAAACTCAATGTTGCCGCGCACCCATCAACCGTTCGCCTGCAATATCCATTTCTCTACGCTGCCCAATTCATCTTGTCTTCATCAAAAACCATCATCTCTGGTCACAATCTTGCTAATTCTCCCGAGTTTAGGCTGTTTCTACTGGGCAATCTGCCCTTAGGCGAGACAACCAGACGCCAACCCCTGCCGTCGTCTCGGTTTACCCATTGCCGCAATTCAAGCCGATTCTACAGGTCATCGCCCCAGACCTGCGGCTGCTTTGCACGCAAACCAAACTAATCCACTTATCCACCCCTATTCAGGGCGTATCCATTATGAACACCGTTGACTTTTCCCGTCGCGTTCCGGCCAAGACTATCGAGGCTGATATTGACTCCTTCCACGGCATGAACTTTATCAAGAACTACATCCCCGTCCGCAGTGAAGCCACCCCGGAAGCGCTTAAAGCGGGTTACGACACTATGCGGGCCAAACAGCAACAAGAGACCGAACTCTTAGCCGCGATCAAAGCCGCCTCCGATGCGGCCCGCCTGGCCGAAGTCGAGTTTCACGATATGGTGATGGCCATGAAAGAAACCGTGCGCGGTCAGTATGGCCCCAACAGCGACGAAGCCCAGGCCGTTGGCTACAAGAAAAAGTCTGAATACAAGCGCCGCCGCCGCACCCCCAAGGCCAACGCTTCGTAAGCCATCCTCAAAACTTAACTCTCAAGGCTCGTGAGCGCTGCTTACGGGCCTTTTTCCGTGGCGCTATGACGTGCGGGTGTGGCCCCTTACTATTCCAATGCCGAGGCGTGCAACCCCATTGACTTCCTCTGCAGCGAATCCGATGCCGAAATGGCGCGGCAAATCGCCGCCGTGCTCAACAAAAACTGTCGGCTGATGACCCAGAGCAGTGAGGATGGCTTCTTTGCCGCTGCAGACAATCAGCTCACAGAAGCCCCGGCTCAAGAGCTCTATGACGTCACAATGGACAGAGTTTCCCAATTGTGCGCAAGAAAGATGTACTGATAAGCTAACGCTATTTGGGATTTTATTTCGCAGGCAATGCATCAATGGATTGCAAGATAGCGCGTGTAATTTCCTCTCTTTTATAGAGGTCGTCTAGTCGGTTTGGCGTATCGATATTGAGAGCGAAGAACACAGGGCCTGTGGGCCACTCGACCCACCCTACCCACCAGCCCCAGCGCCCTTCCCAGCCAGTTTTAGCCCGTAGAATCCAGTTCCGCTCTGCTTCAACGATCATAATATCCTTGACTAATCGTTGGTGCTTAACCTTGAAAGGGAGCTCGTTTCGATACAGCTTTTGTAGAAAATAAACTTGCTCTTGTGCTGAGATTGCTAGCGCTCCATTAATCCAATAAGCACCTTCGCTAGTGCTTGGGTCTGCGTTTCCGTAATCGATTTGCGTCAGATACTCTCTTGCTTTCGCTTCTCCGATTTCGTCAGCAAAAATTTCGTAAACCCAAACAGCTGAGTTTCGCATAGCTGAGCGTAACGTTTGATCCTGATTATGTGGAGCGAAGTCCCTCTCCACTCCATCCCATTCAAAAACTTGAAATTCATCCCGAACAACACCGGCGTCGAGCGCAAAGAGAGAATGCGGAATCTTAAACGTTGATGCTGGGGAATAAGCTCTGTCAGCCCGTTCCTGGTTGTAGACCCACAACTGATGAGCATCTCCGCGCTGATCTAATACCACGATGGTTCCTTGAGCCTCAGCGCCGTCGAAGAAACTGGCCCAATCCGGTCGCTCTTGCCTTTCTACACTGCCCAAAGACCCATCATCTACGGTGGTCGAATTACTTATCTTCGGTCGCTGCGCAATCTGCGGAGTATGTAGTCTATTACTAAGCTCTGCTGAGATAGGTGAAGTAAGCACTATCCCTGCACTACCTATGACCAAAGAAACAAGTAAAAGGAAACGATGATTCATCATGCCATCTTGCTGCGGTAAAAGTTTTCGTCCTACGCATAGGCGGCAGCACTAGCGAAACTGCTGCCGCCTATGCAAAACTCATGGAACAATTGCAGTCACGCGGATTTCAATGCGCATCGTTGGTAGCCCAAGAGCCGCAACTCCTACCTGTGTCCAAATTGGGGCATGGTTGGGCATGTAATGGCGATATAGCCTGACCATCACATCGTTCACCTCTGGGGGCAACCCGCCAACATGGTAAGAATTGACATGGACAACGTGCTCCCAATCCGCCCCGGCAGCCGCCAGGGTTCGCTCTATATTCCGAAATGCCTGGGCAATCTCATCTGCGAGCGACTCAGGAATTTGCAGGTTGTCATCCCAACCACCTTGACCTGATGTCTCCACGCGATCGCCAATTTTTAGCGCTTGCGAGTAATGCAATTCATTCAGCATGTATTCCCCATAGCCGGGGGTGACAAAAAACTCGGGCTTATTCATGGTGTTCCTTTTTTGGGAGCAATTAATTCTTTTGAACCAGGTGTTGAACATTCAGTCTACGCCAGCCAGTCACCAGCCCCGGAACCGTGGACAGGTTGAATTCACAATTTTTTCACCAGTCAGAAATGTGGTAGATTACTGACTATTTTTGCTGAAGAAAGGCCAGCAATATGGGATTGACCTGATCAGCGTGAGTCCAGTTGATGGCGTGCGGCCCGCCAGGAATAATCTCAAGCCGACTGTTTTTAATTAGTTTCGGAAGTCTTGCGGCGGTAGATTCAAGTGGCAAAATGCGATCGGCATCGCCATGAATGATTAGGGTAGGTATGTCAATCCGGGGCAGATCATCGCGGAAATCGGTGAGCCAGGACGGGACACAATCCAAGGTTCCTTTAGCAGACGCCCCGGCTGCTACATTCCAGCAGGCTTGAATGGCATAGTTGCTGATGCGTTCGCCCAGCAGCACATCCACATTAAAAAATTCTCTGAAAAATTCAGAAAAGTAAGCGGGACGGTCTTTAACAATCGCTGTCATAATGCCATCGAAAACGCTCTGGTCAACGCCTTTAGGATTATCAGCGGTCTTCAGCAGGAAGGGCGGCACTGGAGCCATCAGCACGGCTTTTTGCACCCGCTCTGAGCCATAGTTGCCAAGATAGCGCGTGACTTCGCCGGTTCCCATAGAGAACCCAACCAGCACAGCATCATGCAAGTCAAGTTTGGTCATCAGCGTGTTCAAATCAGCGGCAAAGGTATCGTAGTCATAGCCCAGCGAGGGTTGGCTAGACGCACCAAATCCTCGGCGATCGTAGGTAATCACTCGATACCCCGCATTTAGCAGCACCAAGACCTGCTTTTCCCAGGAATGGCCGTTGAGGGGAAATCCATGAATGAGAACAATGGGTTGACCGGCCCCAAGATCTTCGTAATAGATATTAATGGTTGCAGAATTTTCTTGACCAACAGTCACGTAAGGCATATTGACCTCCTAATGAACATCGCAAAATGTTCTTATCTGATTTAACCGAAGTATAGTGAGTTCTAATGCTCGGTTTCTTTCAGATTCTTAGGATGAATTTTCAGATTCTTAAGGTGTTAGCGAACCTGCTTTGGTGTTACTCCGGTGAGTCGCTTAAACTGTTGCGTCAGGTGGCTTTGACTGGAGAATCCGACTTGTAGAGCGATGTCGGCGATCGCCAAATCTGTTCCCTTCAACATTACTTCTGCCCGTTCCACTCGCTGTTTAATCACATACTGATGCGGTGAAATCCCTATTACTTTCTTAAACAAGCTTGCAAAGTAAGTCGGGCTGATATTAACGACGCTTGCCAGTTCAGTCAAGGATAACTCTCGATTTAAATGAGCGTGGATGTAATCGATCGCCTGCTGCAACTGGGCATGAGTTAAACGGTTGTTTGGTGATGCAATCGGTTTCGCCAGGGTCGAATAGCGTCGTAGTAGATGAATCACTAAAGCCTGAGTGAGTGATTCGATATATAACTGCCCCATCATCCCGCCCGATTTTAACTCAGCGAACATTAGCATACCAATCTGATGAAGTTGCAAATCTTTCTGACCAAAACAGGGTACGAGCTCAAATCGTTTTGAATCAACTTCAGAGACTTCAGCAACGTGTTGAATCAATTCCGGTTTTAAGCAAATGTGCAGCGGCGCACAAATGACATCGCTCATATCTGGTGCTTGACACCAATAGCTCGGTTGTCCAGCTGGAACCAGAAGGCTGTCCCCTTTGTGGAGGGTTGATTCATGCAGGCGATCGTCGCGGTTTTGAACTAAAGGGGCAGGATCTCCCGTATGAAAGTAGAGCCAGTGATCGGCTAAAGCAGGGAGTTCCATTTCAAACGCTGAAGCAGGGCTCTGACACTGCTCCACCAAAATGCCATTCCAGTTCATTTGGCGACTGGAGAACATCAGCGTTTTATTCCACTGGCGGCTGAGTTCGAGCGAGTTGAGCTGGTTGCTGGCCATAGAGCTTGCTCTCACCGTTTTCTTGCAGTTACAAAAGTTAAAGTTTTTCCAAGTCAACCATGATAAAAAAGCGCTTGTCAGTCAGGCAGACAAGATAGCGACAAAAGTGTTAGATCATAAGCCAGCGATCAATACTTCTCTCCTTAGACAGACTGTTTCAACTCAGTCAGGAGCCGATAATTCAGCAAAATTGTTCCCGTCTATATACCTCTACCTATCAATTTTATCAGCTTGTACTTGTAAATGAGGCTTTTAGCCACGTCCGCATCGCCCGAAAGCTAATGCACACCTTAGATACAATTTTTTTGCGCTCACCCTGGGATAGCTTTATTGTTCTCTGACATCTGAATCTCTCCTGTGCATACCCGATGAAATACTTGGCCCTACCGGGGTTGATGACGCAGCAGCCATTGCAGGAAAATTCCGGTAACGATGCCGTAGCTTAGCCAACCTGCCCCATAGTAAAATGCTGTCGGGAGCGGTGCTGGTAGTAGCCCTGGCTGCAAAATGTAGGCGACAGTTGAGCCGATTGCTCCATCTAATGCACCTCCTAAAGCGCTGACCAAAATCCACCAATGCGCTTTACGGACAAATCGTCTCAAAATCGGAAATTGAGCCGCACCAAAAATAGCCAGTACAATCGACTGCTTGACCAAATTCATCCAAAAAACATACCATAGGCCAAGCGTACTTAGGAATTGAATAAGCGGATCAAAGGTTTCGTTAATAGCCACCAGCACTAGCCCAAAAGTCCATCCCAGTGTGCTAACCACTATCCACCAAAAGGCTTTAGGAATGTACTGGCGCAAAACGAACCATTGGGCTGCGCCAATCAATAAACCTGTAAAAAATATGGTTGCTATAAACTGAAAACCTGACTCTTCCAGTGCTCCGACGATCGCCCCCGCAATTGTAGTAGCCAATGTCCACCAGAGCCACAGGCGAGGCGCGATCGCCAACTGTCGTGTTTCATCTCGCCATTCATGCTGTACCATAATGCTCACCCCAGAGTTGCACTTCAACTCCATATCTGTACTATTTGGCCTAGGCTGATTGGGCTGCGTCTAGCCAAACATTGCTGCGTAGTCACAGGCGAATGTCTTAAAACTGCGCGGCTCTTTACCAATTGCGTCCTGTATACCAGACGAAACCGCTGCAGCCTCATTGCGTCGGTAGTGCGCGTAATCCTCAATTAGCCCGTCTGCTTGCCAATGTGGCATCCCAATGTTGAGCAGTTGATCGCGCATTGCTTCAGATGGAATATCGACGAATGCAATCTGACGATTGAGCGCAGCCGAGAGTTGTTCTGCCATCTGAGCATGAGTCAATGCCTGTGGTCCGGTGAGGTTGTAAATCTTTCCCTCATGCCCTGTTTCTGTTAGAGCAACTTCTGCAACTTCTGCAATATCGCGCACGTCTACCACGCTGACCTTTGCATCGCCAATCGCGGCATAAAAGGCGTTTTGGCTCATGATTGTCGATTTAAAGTTTAAAAAGCCCTGCATAAAGAGGTTGGGACGCAGAAACGTGTACGTCATTCCTGAGGCTTGAATTGCCGCTTCGACTGCGGCATGGTAACGCAAAAAGCGCACGGGCGAATGGGCATCGGCGGCAAATTGCGATAGTTTGACGATATGCTTGACACCACTCTGACGAGCCGCATCAACAAACGCGAGTTGTTGGGCTTCTGCGCGTTCTGTAGAGTTCGTTAAGAGAAAGGCACTGTCCACTTCAGTCAGCGCTTTCAACAAGGTCTCAGGGCGATCAAAGTTCCCCTCCACCACTTCAACATTCGGGAGTGCAATCTTCTTTGCTCGATCATGGTTACGAACCATGGCGCGGACTGGCACATTCTGTGCTGCGAGTCGCTTGATAATCTCTGTACCGTTACTGCCAGTTGCACCAGTGACTAAAATCTTCCGGTCCATTGGAAACCTCCTGATGAGTGTGTTGTAGTTAAGCTTTAAAGTTTTGTAGGCAGTGCTCATCCTATTGGCTGCGATCTTAAGCAGCTTCTGTCCATGTGCCTGTAGCGATACCAGAGCAAATTTGCCGCATCAGTTCTAAGCAGAAGGGCGGCACGTCATAACACCTTCTTTTTGAGTGTTGGCATTGGGATTACTTCCCATCGCTCGAACGGTGATTGTAGGTTCATAACCGGGATAACAACGGATGAGAACCGTATCTTCGGCTCTGGTCACATACAGTACATAAACAGGTCTACCGCCTAAAACAGCCGGGACAAGATTAGGGGGAAGAGCGGCTGTCGCAACCAGCGTTGACTGATTTGAGAAGCCCAAATCTGGCATCTCAGATAGGGCAGGCTTTGCCCCAAAAGATTGTAAATAAACCATCACCAACGCTGTAACTGTTGCTAACAGGATAGAAACTTTAGAGAATCGCTTGAACATGGTTGATTTTGCTCTTGATACTGTTGAAGTTAGATTATGGATGCAGTTCCCCTCGGAGCAAAAATTAACGAACTGGAGCCAAATTTGCTGATTGGATGTGCCATGTTCGCTCCTTTGAAGTTGAGCCGAGAACATTGTTGACTTGTCGCAGCAAATAGCTCCCCTGAAATAATGTCCTGAGGAGGCGAAAGGATCTCAGGTAGAACCATAAAGACGGGGTAGTGGAGCGGACATGAACTTGGCTAGAGAATGCACGAATATTGAATCGAGGCTATGAGCGATTGCCAAAGAATCATGAAGGCATGATTTATGTGGTGATGATTCAATTGATGCTACGAAGACTCGCCAAAAACAAGCGAACGTGGAAGGTAGAAACCACTTAACAAGCGTTAGCAAACAGTTTCTAATCTTCGGAATTTACTTGCCTTATAATCACAATGTTTTCAGCAAAAATTAAAACACCTGTTAGCCACGGAAGCGCCTGCAAGATGGCTTCCATTGTCCAGTTCTGACTCTGAACCTGCCAAATCATCCAAATAATAATGAATCCAATCACCAATGAGGATAGGATGACCGATGAATTGCGGCGGCGGCGATAGAAGTGGATTGTCCTCTCCCGCCAAAATGGATTGAAAATACAAGCGATGTAGGACACTCCTGCACTGATGAACAGGCTAGTTTGAAGACCCGAAGGTAGGTTTGGGTATCCAAACGCGATCGCTGTCAAACAAACTCCCAGCGCAAGATACAGAAAAGTAAACCAGGTAGATCGTTTCATTATTTCTTCTCCGGTGACGCCTATTCTCTGTACCAAACCCGCACACATTGAAAGCAATCGATTTTAAGGCCTTGACTAATCATCACTGGGTAGTAACTATTACTGGTCGTCACTCCGTAGACATCATCACTTGTGCTTTCTATCGACCAATCGGGTAAAACAACGGTTTCAACATTGATTACCTGTATCGTTGTGCTTTCGATCCACTGATTTACAGCACTCACCACCTCCGAGAAAGATTCATACTCGGAAGGGCCGCCGAAGGGTCCTCGTTCAGTAATTCGAGGCGCAAAATCTTTGTACTGAATCATTTGATTCACCATCTTAAAATTACAAAGTTGACAATCGATTCAAGCGATTCAAGAACCAGCATGATTTGGTTTGTTTAGCGCTACAACAACCATTGGGTCAGCGGCTGAACAGGTAGCTGAGCGAGAACGCCTCCCAGATTGCGCCGACGATGAACAGTGGGAGCGCAGTCAGGCTCAGCCAACCGAGTTGTTGCAGCCCACGGACGTAACCCTGACGAGGGTTACGAGCACCGATGGTGGCAGGACGGATCCAGGCTTGGCCGAGGATGTACGCGCCTAACATCAAGAGGGCGTAAGCCTGGAATTCAATGAGTAACGTCAGCGAGTGCGGAATCCATACCACCGGGATCGATGTGGTGGAGGCTAGGCTCAAACCGATAGTGAATGCCTTATGCGCGAATATGGCGATGCCAGCGAAAGGAACGATCAGCGAAGGGAGCACGATCGACAGCACGCCGACCCTGATGACGTTGACTCCCAGGATGGTCAGCGCGAACAGCCAAGGGTTGTTGATTAGCGACCGGACAAGGTCTCCCGTTCCGTTGTCTTCTAGGGTGGCCAACTGAGCTGCGCCCAGGTTGGGGAAGACCATCGCCGCTACCATTCCGATGATGACTAAGCCATAGGCAATGGCGTTGATGATGAGGTAGGCGCGAAAATTGGCGCGAATGATCTGGAAGGGTTTGCGAAGCAAGCGGATGGGTCTTGCTGCATGACTCGGGTGAATAGGGCGCTTTGTGGCGATCGCTTTGCGTAACATGTTTTTAGCTCCAATATTTGGTGATGGATGTAGTGACGCTTAAGAGTGATAGCCGCCGCGTAGAGCAGCACTGTCGATGATGCAAATAAGGGATTTCTAAATCCTTGGCTTTGGCGATGGGGGCTAGAGGACGCAGCGATCGTCCTCTGCGGGAAGTTCAAGGTCGATCAGGTAATCAGCGACGATCGCATTGACGCAGGGGCTAATGCCTTCTAAAGCGACGGTATGTCGCTCGCCCTCGACGGTGAGCAAGGTACCGCCGATACCCTCAGCCAGACTGGCTCCAGCGCCGTAGGGGGTGGCCGGGTCGCCAGTAATAGAGATGATTAGGGTGTCGGGTAAACCCTCGACGTTCTGAGCGTAGGGGAAGCCCAGGGTCGGCTCACTGGGCCAGAACTCACAGGCGTCGCGGGTGACGCCCTCAACGGGTCGTCCGGTATCGAGGAAGGGGTTCACGGCGAAGATCTGGCGGCGCAGGTCGGCCTCCTCCTCAGGGGTGCGGCGCTCCTCGTCGTTGCAGTTGATCGCAAGGTTGGCCTCGACGAAGTTGGTCCACGTACCGTTGGGATCTCTACTGTGGAAATCATCAAAGATGGCGAGTAACTGGTCGCCGCGCCCCTCATTCTTGAGCCGGGCGATGCCATCGATGACCCGCGGCCATGCCTCGGCAGTGTAAAGTCCGGCACCCACGCCACTCGTGGCCTGGAAGAAGTTCAGCGTGCGCCCGTTCCCGGCGGGTACCGGATCATCGATCAAGGGTTGGAACAGATCCTGGAACACAGCGGTGGCCTGCTCGGGGTCGGTGCCCAGCGGACAGTCTGAGCTCTGGGCGCAAAACTTCGCCAGCAGCTCGAACGACCGCTGGAACCCGGCGTGGAGGGACAGGCGACGTTCCGCGCTGCCCTGCTGGGGATCGATTACGCCGTCGAAGACCATGGCCCGCACATTCTGCGGGAACATTTCGGCATAGACTGCGCCGAGTCGGGTCCCGTAGCTCTGTCCGAAGAAGGTGAGGGTCTTGTCCCCCAGGGTGGTACGAAGCACGTCCATATCCCGTGCTACATTCCGGGTGCCGACAGCAGCGAGGACCTGCTCACCCCCCGATCCCTCGGCGCACTGCTCCATTAGCTGGCGCGTGTCGGCGGCACTCCATTCTCCCGACGTACCCAACAGCGTCGTCTGGTTCTCGCCTCGGTCGTTCTCTTCGTCGGTGAAGCAGTTGATGGCCGGGGTCGAGGCACCGACGCCGCGCGGGTCGAAGCCAACCCAATCGAAGCGTTGCAGCAGTGGACCGTCTTTTTGACCCGTCAATGCCGAAAGGACAGCAACCTGCATTCCCGAGCCGCCCGGCCCTCCTGGGTTAATGACCAGCGAGCCGATCCGCTGGCTCGGCTCACCTTGCGCAGGCAGGCGCAAGACCGCGATTTGCATGGTCTCACCCTCAGGGTCGTCGTAATCTAGCGGCACCTCCAGTCGACCACATTCAAACGGATCGACGTACAGTTGTGCTTCGATAGCAGTAGTCGCAAAGCCTTCGCAGGAGCCGAACGCCAGATCCTGGTTGTAAAATCGCTCCAGTTCCGCCGCTGGTGCCGGGGCCGACTGTGTCAGTGCGGCCGGTGCCCCAGCGAGGATAAGCAACATTACTGCTGTGCCTGTTAATAAGCGCCTGACGCAGGTCTTGGGAACGCGCATAATTCTCCCCTCAGTGGAAGCTGTTGGTCTTGAGTCGTGCGTGAGTCGGTCACGATTTCGTGAGCTGTTAGAAGAAATTTGAGACATGATGGTGGACTCGTTGCCGTCCAACTCATCCGGCAAAGCACCTAGGGCGACCACCCAGCACCGACTGGCTGTTGTGGTACACACAACCAATGCCTCAGCCGATGAGGGCCAGCATGGCATGAACCGTCAGGTGGGCGATTATGGCGGCCTCTAGCCCGTAGCGCCAGAATAAATACCCCGCAGCTACTGCAAACAAAGAATTTTGGAGCAGCAAGAACCCTAGCAAGGCTGGGGTTAACGGCAGTCCTAGGGCGATCGCAGCGGGCAAGTGGGCCATCGCAAACCCCAGGGAGGAGACGGCAATGGCGATTACCACCCATTGGTCCTGGGGTTTACCCTGGCGCTGCTGCCCAAATCGCCAGCCCAGCCATAGCAGCAGCGTCATCAGTCCCCAGCGGATCAAAATTTCTTCGGTGATACCGCCGTAGAGAAATCGCACCAGCAGCGGTGTGGGCTCAGACTCTCCATAGGCGGATGGCAGCAGCGGGCGAGACAGTAGGGCAATCGCCGCCAGCAATCCGCCGCTGATCAACCCACCCACCACGCCGGGCAGTAGTTGAGGAACCATGGCTTTCCGCCACGATCTCCCAGTGGACAAAGCCTCTGCCCCCGGTGCCGTTAGCCCTAGCCGGTGAGCCAAGAGCACGCCTATCAGCACCGCCACCGACAGCAAAATCGTGGGCTGCACCAGCACCAGTAGCCTGACCACGGCGGCAGGTGGTGCACCCTCTGGGAGCGAGGGCAAAGGCAGCAACACCAGGGATATCACCCCAGCCATGCCTGCCAACCACAGCAGCCCGAACAGTCGCAGCCTAGAGTCTTTATGCTTAACCATGGCTTTATCCTCTGGTACATTTGCTGATGGTTTTACGAACTGACGAGATCATCGACGACCCTTTCGATAACTCTGGAAAACGGGTTCGGATGCCTCGTCGCGTTTGAACACCTTGTAGGCGATCGCCAGAAACATGGGTACGACAACCAGCATTGATAGAGCCGTGTAGGTCGCGTGGAACTCGCTGACTGTGAATAGAGTCGGCGGGGTCACAGCGCTTCCGGTCACGTCGCTTCCGGCTACGCCCATCAAGAGATTGCCGCCGATGTTGTTCGCGAAGTGTACGCCGATGGCGAGTTCAGTGGTTCCGTCAATCAACGAAACCACGGTCCACACTAGCCCCGGAACGAGGAAGTAGTTGATGAAGACCGTGAGCCAACCGCCAGCGCTCGCCTCCGGGTTGAGCAGGTGCGCCAGGGCGAAGATCACAGCTGGCACCAGCGCCAGAAAGACGCGGTTAGACCAAACAATACTCGCGCCCTGCACAATGTATCCGCGAAAGAACAGCTCCTCTGTGGTGGTCTGGATCGCAACGAAAATCAGTGCGATCGGTACGAAGAGCGCGAACGTTGTGAGGTCAAAGTTAAAAGAGAAGGTGTCGGGATAGAAGAAGTACTGTCCCAACCCAGCGATCAGCCAGACTGGCACGAACCACGCCACAAACCCATGACCGACCCGCCGCCAGCTAATCTTTTCCCGCGCTGTGACCAGCGTCCGGGGATGACGCTGGTGAATGAGGGTGACGGCGATTAGGATTCCCGCGAGGAAGAATGGAAAACTCGCCCTGAACGCAACGAAGCCCCCCACGAGGCCGAGCGCAGCATAATCCAGCCGATTGAACGCCGCAAGCGCCTCCTGACCGCCGAGCAAGAACGCAATACGCGGGGCAGTTATGCCGTTGACGACCAGTCCCACAAAGAAGATGACGACTAATCCCAAAACATACCGCCACCCCCGATGCTTACCCCACCGGGCAGCCTCCACGTAGGTAACTTTTTTCGCTTCTGCCGTGATTCCCTTTATTCTTTCGGTGTTTTGTATCTTCATCTCCGTTCCCTTTATGGGTAAATTCTGTAGTGCTTGGTTCTGGTTACTAATCACAGTTGTCGATAGTTTCAGGATTTAACGATGACTTCGATAGATCTGGTGTCACCAGATCCGGCATCGTTGGACATGTGCTTGCCCTTAGTCGAACCATCATCCGAGTATCGACGGCCACTATCAACGGAATTTTTGTGCTGTGTTTATGTACTTTTTGTGCAGATTGTCTTTGTCTTAGCTAACTTGAGTGTATGAGTTTTAACACTCAACTTCTTTCAGATTCTTACGGTGATTTATTAGATTCCTATGGAGCTAGCGAATCTGTTTCGGTGTCATGCCAGTGAGACGCTTAAACTGTTGCGTTAAATGGCTTTGGCTAGAGAAACCGACTTGTAGAGCGATGTCTGCGATCGCTAAATCCGTTTTCATCAACATCACTTTCGCTCGTTCTACCCGCTGTTGAATCACGTATTGATGGGGCGAAATTCCCATGGTTTGTTTAAACAAACTCGCAAAGTAAGTCGGGCTGATGTTCACTACACTTGCCAGTTCTGCCAAGGATAAATCTCGATTCAAGTAAGTGTGAATGTAATCGATCGCCTGCTGTAACTGGGTACGAGTAAAGCTGCTGTGGGGTGATGTGATCGGCTGTGTCAGGGTCGAATAGTGTCGTAGTAAATGGATCACTAGGGCTTGAGTGAGTGATTCGACATAGAGTTGCCCCATCATCCCGCCCGATCGCAACTCAGCGAGCATCAGCATACCAATCTGATGCAGTTGCACATCCTGCTGACCGAAACCATGCACAAGCTCGAACCGTGTGGAATCAATGTCAGACCCTTCAGCAACCTGTTGAACCAATTCTGGCTTTAGGCAAATTTGCAGCGGAGTACAAATGCCAGCAATCTCATCTCGACACCAATAGCTCGGTTGTCCAGCCGGGACAAAAAGATTGTCCCCTTCATGAAGGATTGATTCATGCAGGCGATCGTCCCGTTTCTGAATTAAAGGGGCAGGATTTCCGATGTGTAAGTTGAGCCAATGGTCTGAGAGGGCTGAGAGTTCCACCTCAAACGCTGAAATAGGGCTTTGGCATTGCTCAACCAAAACGCCATTCCAATTCATCTGCCGACTGGAAAACATCAGCGTTTTATTCAACTGCTGGCTGAGTTCGAGCGAGTTAAGCCGATTGCTAGTCATGAAGTTTACTCTCACCAATTGCTCTTATGTAAGACTTCAGGGATTGTCAGTGCCGATAGACTACGGGATCGAGTCAGAGCCGCGCGTCAGGGCGGAGCGGGGGGCGCGCGGGGGTCAGAGCGGGGCCGGTTCGCCGCGTGCACCACCACACCACTGCGGTGATCACGACAACCGTAAGCGTGGGCACGAGCTGGTAGGGCGACCCCACACCTGCCGATCGGTCCTGGAGCGCGGTGCCAAGGTCGACGCGCAAGAGGGCGGCCCCGATGAGAACGACCGTGTTGAGCACGGCGTGGAGCACGACCGCGATCTCGATGCCACCGCTGCGCCATGTTATTAGCGCCAACCCGGCGGCTAGAACGAAGTACCACACGTTGATGTAAGGGTCGGTTGAACCATGGATGGCCGTGAACACCACGCTCGAGACCAGAACACCGATAACCAGCCCCGCCCGCGACCCACGGGCCCAGCTCCCGGCGACCCGGAAGACCAGTCCGCGCACGCCATACTCCTCGCCCGCCGCCTGCAGCGGCGTCAGCAGGAGCGTTCCGATGAAGATGCCGATCAAGTCCGTTTGCGACCACGAACTCTGCTCACCGGGTGTGAAGAACGGGAGCAAGTTGACGACGATCCAGACGGGGCTGAAGAGCAGGAGCGCCCGGCCAAACACGTCGAACCGAAACCGCGACACCACCGAGTGCAGTGAGGGACCGGGCACGCCGTAGAGCCATCGCTGGATGACCATGCTCCACGGAATGAGCACGGCGAGCGAGAGCATGGTGCTGGCGTGGTAGAGCGGCGTGTAGTCGGTGCCACCGAGGATCGGAGTGGTGTTGCCCATTTGCAGGTCAATGACTGCAGCGCCCCTGGAGATGACGTTGATGAAGACGACGGCCCCAGCCAGCAGAAGCACGATAGCGAAGATGCCGCGCCCGATGCGGTGTTTCTTGTCAGCGAGTACGCGATGGTATTCCACGCCGGCTGGGACTGACGCCGGTCTCGCGGGCCGCTCCGAGGGCGTGGCGGGGATCTTTCCTAACTCCCGCGAATAGTTAGAAGCGAATTTAGACATGAGGATCACCTCCTTTACTCTTGTTGCTGATTTCAGTTGTCACTTGGTTTAAGGATCGACAGGATCGCCGACCGCCCCACCTGTAGCTGTATGCACGGCGCGGGCCATCTGCCCAAGCGTGTTGCCAAGCGAGGTGGGATCGGCCCCCGCCATCAGGGCCGCACTGATGTCTTCACTGATAACGCGCACGACTGCGGTGGCTGCGGCGGCGTGCAGTCGCACCTCGATATCGTCAGGCGATCGCCGCAGGCGATCTGCGAAGATCTCGACTAAAGCACGCTCTATTCGGTCGTTGGTCATCAGCCAGGCCGTCCGCACATCCGGCTCTTTTTCGGCCAGCACAGTCATCTTGATCACAGCCTGATCAAAGGCCTGCTGATCGGGATCTTTAGTCCGATTTATCGCCCACTCCATGAGGTGATCTTCAAGGGAGACATCTCGAGGCCAGCGGCGCAATAGCGCCACAAACTCCTCGCCATCCTGCGCCAAGACCGGCTCTACACAGCTCTCCTTGTTGCGGAAGTACCGCCAGAGGGTGCGCACTGAGAGACCTACCGCTTCTGCGATCTGCTCACCGGTCGTGGCAGCGACGCCTTGCTCCCAGAACAACCGCGCCGCCTCCCGCGAAATCTCCAGACGTATCCGTTGCTGCCGCTGCTCACTCATCCTCCCTGGCTTGCGCTCGTTCTTTGTCATGTCGTTGGTAGCGTCACTCCCCACAACAGTCTTCTTTCAAAGTCTGTCACTAAGTGACAGGATAACGCTAAGTGACGCTAGGTGACAAGAGGTTGCTTTGCCAACTAGCACGTCTTACTCAGGCAAATAGCTATTCAGGCTTTGGAACTACCGACAAGGGAATGACATTTGAAAGCCCCCGTCATAGTCGGCAGGGGTGAGGGTGCTCCTGCCGAATGCCACTACATTCGGGACTTTGTTTTGACCTACGGAAGAATGCCATCTTTTTGTAATTGCTTCTGGAGCGTTTTCGGCAGGCTCTTAATGTTGCAATGCCTTGGAGAACTACCCTCATAGCGCCAGGACTGAATTTCACTAGAGCGATCAAACTCGACATCAATCTCACAGAAATCACGATCGACAACCGTGTTGCCTCCGCTAATTATCGTAGTTGTATCGCCCTGACCGTTCTCAAACTCATTCACAGTGGTTGGCTGATTAAACTCCCGTTCTCGATCCGTTCTGTAGGAATAGATTGTGTTTCCATTGGGTAACGTAAGCGTTGTCGTGGGTGTACCATATCTGCGAACAAACTCATTGATATTCCGACCAATCCAACTGTTCATTGTGCTATCCAATTGTTCTTTCGCTCGTTGATCGTCACACCCGAACAAGCTCACGCTTGCTAAAATTAGCAGCATCGAAATCCAAGTCTTCATATTCATTCCTCTGTTTTGAAAGATTTTCATGTGCGATCGTTCATTTCAGTCGCAGTAAAGCTAGGTCAAAGGACTCAATCGATTATTCGTGCGGTCGTTTGAAAGGAGAGTCAATCGCGTTGTGTTATCTGAAGTGTACTGAGGTCCAATGCTTAATTTCTTTCAGATTCTTATGGCGGTTTGAAAGATTCTTAAGGTGTTAGTGAACCTATTTCGGCGTCAGTCCCGTGAATCGCTTGAACTGTTGCGTCAATTTGAGGCTCTATAAGCAGCTCAATCTGAGACTGATGTTCTGAATCAGTTAATTGGCTAACATAATTTTTCTGCCAATTGAAGTTGATTTGAACTAGAGAGACTGCCCCCCAGAGACTTCGATTCTCTGTCCAGTAATCCATCGATTCTCTTCCGACAGCAACAGCGCGATCGCCCCTCCAATATCATCGGGTTCACCTACCCGGCCTAAAGCAGTTTGGGATGTGATGTACTTGTTGATCTCTGGATTGTCCCGCACGACACTGCCCTCTGTGGCGATCGCTCCTGGAGCGACTACATTCACTGTGATTTGCCGCTGTCCTAGTTCCTTCGCTAAGGAGCGAGTCAGAACCTCGATCGCGCCCTTCATGCTGGCATAGATCGCTCGTCCTGGGCTTATGGTGCGGGTCAGAAACGATGAAAAATTCACGATTCGTCCACCATCTTTGAGCAATGGCAGCAACTTCTGAGTGAGAAAGAAGACCCCCTTGAAGTTAACGTTGAATATTCGATCAAATTCTTCCTCTGTTGTTTCTGTAAACAGTGAACCGCCGCTAACCCCAGCGTTATTGATGAGGAAATCAAATTGCTCGATGCCCCAGGTGTTTTGCAGGGCTTGCTTGACTTGTAGCACAAATGCATCAAGGGTTTCGATGCTGCCAATATCGAGCTGCAAGGCCACTGCTTTATTGCCCATTGCCTCAATTTCAGAAACAACGGATTTTGCTTCTACTTCACCGTTGAGATAGGTCACAATTACGCCCACCCCTTTCTTGGCCACTGCCAAAGCAGTATTCTTTCCCAGTCCTCGACTTGCTCCTGTCACTAGAGCAATTTTGGGTTTATCTTGTGTCATTACTTCATTTCTCCAATGAAAAATGGTCAGGTGTACTCCTAGATAGAATCCATGGAGATATTAATCCTGCCGTTCAATCTATTCTGAGTGTTCTAAATGTACTGAGTTCTTGTGCTTGACTTCTTTCAGGTTCTTAGCCTAATTTGTCAGATTCTTCTTGTTAGCGCACCTGCTTTGGTGTCATGCCAGTGAATCGCTTAAACTGTTGGGTTAAATGGCTTTGGCTAGAAAAGCCGACTTGTAAAGCAATATCTGCGATCGCCAGATCCGTTTTTAACAGCATCAATTTCGCCTGTTCAACGCGCTGTCGAATCACATACTGGTGGGGCGAAATTCCCATTTCCTGCTTAAATAAACTCGCAAAGTAAGTTGGGCTGATGTTAACAACACCAGCCAGTTCAGACAGGGATAAATCTCGATCTAGGTAGGCGTGGATGTAATCAATCGCCTGCTGCAACTGGATACGAGTAAAGCTGTTATTTTGGGATGCGATCGGTTTCGTTAGGTTTGAATAGTTCCGCAGTAAATGAATCACTAAAATTTGAGTGAGTGATTCGACATAAAGTTTCCCCATCATCCCATGCGATCGCAACTCAGCCAATATCAGCATGCCAATCTGGTGAAGTTGAAGATCTTGCTGACCAAAACAATGTATAAACTCGAACCGGCTTGAATCCATATCAGAGGCTTCAGCAACCTGTTGAATCAGTTCTGGTTTTAAGCAAATGAATAGTGGAGAGCAGGTGATACCACTTTTATCTTGACACCAGTAGCTTGGCTGTCCAGCTGGAATAAAGAGATTGTCCCCTTCCTGAAGGATCGATTCATGCTGTCGATCGTCCCGTTTTTGAATTATATGAGTAGGATTCCCTAGGTGTAAGCTGAGCCAGTGGTCTGAAAGGGCTGGGAGTTCTACCTCATAGGTTGAAGCAGGACTTTGACACTGCTCCACCAAAATGCCATTCCAGTTCATTTGACGACTGGAGATCATCAGTGGTTTCTTGAACCGTTGGCTGAGTTCAAGCGAGTTGAGTTGGTGGCTGGCCATAGAGCTTGCTCTCACTGATTGCTTGGAACTACGAAATCAATACTTCCCAGCCCGGTTATGGCGCAGCAAAAGCGTTCATCAGTCAGAGACACAAAAGAGTGACTGAAGCATAAAACCACAGGCCAGCGATCGATGCCTCTCTCCTTAGGTAGACTTTGCCAACTCATCCAGGGGCCGATCATTCAGCAGAACTATCTCCATCTGCTAATTCTATGCCATCGCTTTCGTAAGCTTGTACTAGATAGGATTGTTTCAGCAATTCAGCAACTTCTTGCGCGATCGCAATCAGGGCATCATTCACTGGAGAGTCACAGAGATAATCAGGTTGAGGTGTAATCTTATACTCAAAATCATTCTTGCATTGTGATGCTGAACGCTTCATGGGATCATTCTCAATGAAATGCTGATTTGTAACTGCTTACGTCTTGTTCAAGCAGCTATGCCGCCATCAATTTTGAGGCTCACACCCGTGACAAAAGCGGCTTCAGGGCCGGCGAGATAGGCAACCATGCCAGCCACCTCGTTGTCCTATCCGTAGCGACCAAGAGCAATCATGTTAGTGGTTTCTTTAGCAGAGTCCCCATCCGCAGGATTCATATCGGTATCGATCGGACCCGGTTGAATATTGTTGACTGTGATGCCGCGAGTCCCCAAATCGCGGGCGAGGCCACGGGTAAAACTAGCGATCGCCCCCTTCGACAACGCATAGACCGAGAGACCGGCAAAGGGGGTAAAATCACTGATGAAGCTGCCTATCATGATGATCCGTCCTCCCTCGCTCATGTGACGAACGGCCTCTTGAGTGGCGACGAAGACGCCTTTGATATTAATGGCGACGAGTCGGTCAAACTCTTCCATCGAGAACTGGTCGATCGGCGCTAAAACCAAAACGCCTGCGTTGTTGACGAGAATGTCGAGCCGACCGAGGGTGTTAACAGTCTCAGCGACGGCGTGTTTTACCGCATCTACATCGGCACTGTCAGCCCGAATCGCCAGGGCTTTTCCCCCGGTTGCTTCAATATCCCGAACCACCTGATCAGCTTTTTTGGGTGAACTGGTGTAGGTGAGCGCAACGGCGGCCCCATCGTGAGCGAGACGCTTGGCGATCGCCGCGCCTAAACCGCGTGAACCGCCCGTAACCAGGACAACTTTGCCTGCAAGTGTTGTCGTCATGATGGACTCCTTTAGGTGTGAAATTGTTGACTCAAGCTTGTGCTTCGATCAGTTTGCTGACGACATCTGAAAGCAGTGTTTGCCCCCTGACTGTTTGAACGTAGCTTTCCCCTTCAAAAACAATGTGACCAGAATTAAAGCCGCGCATCATCTCGCTGTAACTGTTGACGGCTTCAGGCGAAAAGCCGAATCCGGCCATTGTTGCCTGCCACTCGCTTTCGGGGACAGCGACAGCCTGTACGTCGTGTCCGAGAACGGCGGCAAAAGCGGCGGCGACATCGTTTGGCGAATAATCTGCTGCGCCATGCAGTTCGATGATGCGTTTCCCGGTCCAGTCTGCGGTCATCGCTTGGGCAACGGCACGTCCGATATCGGCAGCGCACACCATCGGCATCTTGCGCTCAAGCGGCGTATAGAAGCTCGGCAAAATGCCTTGCTCAGCGACAACCTTCGCCACGCTGCCCCAATTTTCCAAAAACGCCGATGCTCGCAAAAAAGCAACAGGGATTTCCAAATCGCCAAAAATTGTCTCTAAAATATGCGTCGTAAAAATGTTTCCCGTGCCTGAAGCGTGTTGCGAGCCGACTGAAGACAGCAACACGACTTTCTGCGCGCCGGAATTTTCGATAGCAGCCACATAACGCTCACCAATTCCTCTTGCCACCGCAAACATATTGGCGACATTGTAGGCAGGCGGATTCATTGCGTAAACAGCGTCCGCATTCCGCATCGCATGGGTCATCGCTTCTAAATCGCTTAGGTCTGCAAAAGTAACGTCTGCGCCTCTCGCCCGCCAAGCAGCGGCGGTTTTGTCCGATCGCAAAACGACGCGCACCAACTGATTTTTCTCAAGCAAAGCATCAGCAACCGCAGAACCCGTCTGTCCAGTCGCACCGAAAACTACATTCACAAGATTTTCCTCTTAACTCATGATTATCCGCGTCATTAGACCGTCTCATTTCACCTCTCGCGTTTGGCAAGATGAGGATTACGGTCATTTCGATCAGGCGAACAGAGCGGTTGGGAGAGATGGGGTGGGTGCGATTGCCGGGTTGTACCCGCAAAACCGTCATCTCTCGGCTAAAGTTCGCGTTTTGCTGATGTTTATGACTGAACTGAGCACCGCACTAAAGCGAGTCGATATGGTGGACTGAAGACTTGAATAAGTTAGTGACGAGACAGAGTGATGTCATCCGATGTCTACATCATCTGGCGGACCGGGCGGACAATCACTTCATTAACATCAACTGTCATGAATAATCTAGCCTAGGTAGGCCCAGCAATGAGCCAAAACTTGTGGCACCCGCTTGGCTTCCCAGGAAGCCCCTACGAGTCTAGTGCGTTGGGACGATGAGTACCTCTTCTAGCTCCTCAGGTGTAATTCTACAATTTAATTCATTGGTTGCCTAACTTCTATTTCCAAAACTTCTTCAAAAGCTGGCATGTCCAAGAATGCGGTAACTTCAGTCACTTCTTCATCCTCGAAAGTGAAAAACCAGGCATAGCTGTTTCTATACTGTTCTCCATTAATCAAGGTTGTTTCAGCATCAAAATGAATAATAACAACGTCATCATCTTCATAAACTTGCCACTGTGTTGGCCTTAAAGGTTCCTCTACGCGCTCACTAAAAGGCGCAATCAGCTCTTCTTCAAAAGGCTCGCGTGTGTAAGTGCCGGCATATGTATTAAAGCCACTAATCGTCCAGCGCATATCCTCTGATAAAAGCTCGAAAGGAGAGCCGGTACCATCTTGCCATTGCTGAAAACTCGCCTCGACAACGGCCTTTTTACTTGGTGCCGGTGTTTCATTGTGAACAGAAGTTTGTCCGACAGCGTTACAGCCTACCGTGAGAATAAGCGCCATAGCAGCTAAAAAATGAAATGGTTTCATTACGACAATGTCCTTTGTGTTGGTGATAACGCTCCTATGCTTTGACCGATTCTCTTCAGAACCCACTGGCCGTCGGTCGGGCTATGATTTCATTCACGTCAACATCATCGGGTTGGGATACGGCGTACAGCACCGCTCTCGCGATCGCATCTGGGCTGAGCGAAATTTTGCGAAATTCCTGCAAAGCACCTTTCGCTGACTCGTCTGTAATATCAGAGCCCAGCTCCGTCTCAACGACACCCGGAGAGATCGTAGTAACGCGAATATTTTGCGATTCCTGGCGCAGTCCTTCAGAGATAGCCCAAACCGCATATTTCGTGGCGCAATAGACGGCCCCCGTCGGAACGACCACATGAGCTCCAATCGATGCGGTATTAATGAACTGCCCACCGCCCTGCGATTCCATAATCGGTAGCCCCGCTGCGATACCATTCAACACGCCCCGAATATTCACATTAATCATGTTGTCCCATTCCTCGACTTTCAGGGCATTCATCGGCGATAGGGGCATCACACCTGCATTGTTAAAGATGACATCGACGCGACCAAATTTAGCTTTGGCAAACTCAACAAATGCTTTCACATCGTCGCGATCGGTGACATCGACCGCTTTGAACTCTGCTGTGCCACCGGAAGCATGAATCTCCTCGACTAGCTTTTCTAGCTTATCTGTCCGCCGTGCGCCCAAAACGACTTTTGCGCCATTTTGGGCAAGCAGTTTTGCGGTGGCTTCACCGATGCCGCTACTGGCTCCAGTAATGACAATTACTTTGTTTTCTACATTCAACATAGCGAGGTTTCCTTTTATTTGAGTTGCCTTGTGTTTAGTCAGTGTAAATTAAAGAACATGCCGCAGAGACTTCAATCCTCTGAGCATTTGCCCAGCGGTTATCTTCAGAAAGTAAAGATGCGATACCTTCGGTAAGCTTCGCTAACGCCCTGTTAATATCATCGGGAAGACCCACTCGACCTGACGTAGCTTACGAATCGATGAAAGTGTAATTTACTTGAGTGTAATGAGTTCCAATACTCAAGTTCTTTCAGATTCTTCTTGTGATTTATCAGATTCTTATGGTATTTTCAAAGGTCTTCGAAAATTTCCAAATATAGGTAGCCACTAATCAGGCGCGATTATATTAGAAAGTATCAGTCGGTTCCTTTTACGGCTTAAACCGACCATTGGCAAAGACTTTCGAGACTCAACCAGAGCTGGTAAGTTTGCTCTCAAAAGTCCGCTGCAATGGCTTTTCATGCCAATTATCCATGACGCTGTCGCGTCACCCCCAATGATAAAAGCTTAGGGAAAGGGCTAGATAGGCCAAAGGACCCAGTCCGTTGACAATGATGTTAATGGGTCAGCTATCCCCACAGGGACCGGATTCCTGAGCAGCGGTTTATTTTGAGAGCAATATCGTGCTTCCCTCTCAAGGAGTAAATAGGGAGTTGCGTCTTGAAATTCAAGGCAAAGTCAGAATTTCTACCCCTTCCGCAGTCACAGCAACGGTATGTTCAAATTGAGCAGAGAGTTTCTTGTCTTTCGTAATCGCAGTCCAACCGTCCGCAAGGAATTTAAGCTCATGAGTCCCTTCGTTTAGCATCGGTTCAACTGTAAAAACCATTCCTGGACGCAGTTTCAACCCGCTGCCTCGTTTGCCATAGTGAGGAATTTGCAGCTCTGTATGCATCTGTTTGTCTATGCCATGCCCAACCATATCTCGAACAATTGAGAACCCCTTTGCCTCGGCATAGGCTTGAATTGCAGCGCCAATATCACCAATTCTTGCCCCCGGCTTGATTTCAGCAATGCCTTGCATCATCGATGCTTGAGTGGCTTCAACCAGTTTTCGGGCTTTTGCGGATACATTACCAACTAGGAATGTTTTAGACGTGTCGCCATGATAACCGTCTAGTCGTGGCGTTACATCGATGTTGATAATATCTCCGTCTTTGAGAATCTGCTTTGGATTCGGAATTCCGTGACAAACCACTTCATTAATGCTGGTGCAAATTGAGCCGGTAAAGGGGGAATGACCAGGGGGTGCGTAGCCAAGGGTGGCACTGGTTGCCCCATGGGCTTGCATCCAATGCGCTGCCTCATCGTTTAAATCTTGCGTACTCACCCCAGGTTGCACCATAGATTCCAGATGCTTGAGGAGATTCGCAGCAAGTCGTCCAACCCGCCGCATTTTGTCTAATTCTCTACTCGAGAGCAAGACGAGGCCTGGAGGGCCCTGGGGATGGACAAAATCTCCGGCGATCGAGAGCAAATTTTGACGGTTCATGGATAAAGCCTGGATCACTCGTGCTATGCCATGCTAGCACAGCGTGGCATAGCACAACACAGGCTGGGCTATTACTGGTATCTTGGAAGCAAGAAAAGCAGAAGTGAAACTCAAATGGGTGGCAAGACAGACCTAGAGCGAGTGGTTGCTTACGTTCCTCCAGAGTTAAAGCAAGAGCTGGAGGAATGGGCACAGGCAGATGAACGATCTGTCTCTTGGCTAGTTGCAAAATTGATTGATAAGTCTTTGCAAGAACGCCGAAAAAAGGGAAGTGCTTCGGAAGTAGTCAATATGCGCTGAAACTAGAGTTCTTTCGGTCGCTATTGCTGTAGGGCTTCCAAGTGCTTTTTGTCTTCAGCTGTCATAGTGAGTCATTCCTGGGGCTACCCTTCCACTCTCCCCATTAATACGGTTTTCACAAAAGTGGGATGCCCCCGGTCGCTATGACATAGACGCGGTGACCCCGCACCCAACGCTTGCCCTAGAGGAAGCAATGTTCGCTCACTTACAAATTAGCAAAGCCCCGTTTACCCGTCTGAGACGTTTGCCCAAGCGAGAGCTGATCCAGTCGCTGCGGCGCAGCCTGAGACGAAAGGGAATGGCCTTGGGTAACAGCAGGAAGGCATGCCACTTCCCACCTACAAACTCTCGGTCGCCTGTAAAACAATGAATTTGGATGTTAGGAAAGAGCTACCCGAGGGACGTGGTAATTCCAGCTCACCTCCTACTCACCTTGCCAAATCCCCAGCTAGTAAAGCTTTCTGCTCCCCTTACTCCAGTTTTGTTCTTGTATTTTGGCTTAGGCCAATCCCTTATCGTTCAAAGCCTCTATCGTGTCTGATCGAACTGCCGCTATGACTTGCATGAGCCGAGTTTACTTGTCGATTGACCATGGCAACTAAATCGCCCAAATTCTTTGGTAGTGCCCGATCAGCGAGTTGAGATCTGCCACTCCTGATACCTATAACCTCCCCAGGGTTTTCCTTCGCCTTAGATCGCTCTACCCGCTCAATCAGCCGATTCAGGTCTTCCAACGCATATAGCTGCAGCTCCCGTTTCACCCGGCTCACTGCTACATAAAAGCTCTCCCGCGCCACATAGCGATCCAACGCCCCAATCACCCGCTCCGCTGACTTGCCCTGGGCACCGTAGGTGGTGCTAACCAGCGCATAATCCATATGCGCCAGCTCCGAACTTTCGAAGGATCCTACATTCCCCCGCCCCCAGCGAATCATCACCTGTTCATCCTCCAGACCCACCACCTCAAACTCCTGGCCATTGCGACGCCCCAGGGCATGGTCATTGCGCGTCCATCGCAGGCGATCGCCCACCGCAATCTCCATCTCCTCAACCTCATAGACCGACTTCCGCCGGATCTGAGCTGGATCCACCTGCAACGCTGCCCCGGATGGACCCCGCAACATCAGCCCATTACTGGGGCTATCGGTCGCCAGCACCTCGTAGTGCTGCCCCTTTTCTATCCCCAGCCGTTTGTAGCTGGCTTGGGGAATCAGTACATTTCCTGGCTGAAAATGATGGGCATAGCTCGCCTGGGTCTCCGTCAAATCTCTCGCCTTCAGCCGCTTCACTGTCAGGCTCTGACCTAGGGTTCCTTCTCCCTTCAGGCCCTCTCGCACTAGCTGAGTGATGGCTAAACGCTCCTGGTTGGTGCCTGCCAAGAGCAGGGTCTTCTGGCGCTTATCTGGAGCTAGGGCGAGATAGTCGCGGGCGATCGCCGCTGCCCTCGCCTCCTGACTCCTCACCTGCTGGATGTAGGGCTTCAACTGCTGCACCCCCGCCGCAATTTCCCCAGCGGCAATCAGGTCAACCCCAGCCTTGATCTGCTGATTCTTCTGCCGTAGCGACTGAGTGAGGTAAGCCGTTGCCATCCCCGCCTGCTGCAAACTCTTGAACGGGTTCCCCGCCTCCACTGCCGACAGCTGCCGGGTGTCTCCCACTAAAATTACTCGGGCTTGCTGCACCTGGGCCTTGGTCACCAAAGCCAGCGCATCCTTGGCACTCAAGAGCCCGGCTTCGTCTATTACCCAGACCTCGGGCTGAGGAGAAGGCAAGATCGCTTACTCTACTCGACGTATAAGCCCGGAAAAGCCAGCTACCCAAAGAGACGTAAAAACCCAGCCGAGCAAAATATGTATCCAGAAATAAACGAGTAAAAGTCCTCCACATCGTACATCTAGGAGAAGGAAATCAATTTTGAGAATCTTGCAACCTCGGCTAGCCTTTGGCATCCAGTAACTTGATTGATGGAGATCAATTACTGGTAAAAACACATCGAGCGAATAAGTTGGCGCGAAGAACTCTGGATAGGCAAGTGATTGTCTCACTTGGCCATCTTCTTCAGATAGTGAATCAGCAGGTGATGACATTGTCTCTGGATTCGCAATTGAGTAAGCTTCCAATTCTGATGGTTCAATTAGCCCATACTTGTAACCTAAGTGAAACAAAGCTATGCCTGAACTGATAATCACTACCGATATCCACAATGCTCGGAGTGGTTGATAGCCATGTTTGATTGTGATGCCAAGACATCGATTCCAAAACTGACCACGCTTCCCTATCTGACCATACTCGCGGATATCTTCTTGTTTGGCAATTAAAATCTCTATTGACTCTTGCAAATAGCCACTACCCTTAAGAACTTGGGCTAATTGTTCATAGGGCTGAGGAGAAAATGACTCTTTTAGGTTTTGAAGTCTCAACCATTTTAGCCTTTCGCCACTGCTACTTGGAGAATTATGATCGATTCTTTCATAAATAAACCCATAGAGCCTGAGGCATCCTTGTTGCGGCCAACTCTCTACTGTATCGCTTAGAGTACGCACCTTTGCAAATCTCAAATCGAGAGTAGTAGGCTTCGAATCATATAGAGATATATCCTTGTCAAGATAAAGCCCCCCCTCAACAGTGGCATTATAAAAAGAAACTATCCCAGAAGACTTGAAATTTTTGCGTAATAAGGCAGCACCTCCAATCTTTGCGCTCTCAGCTAGAAGAGCATGCCCACTACAATTCTCAAATATTCCTTTATCGCAGTCGAGATCGCCACCGACTTCAATATCTGACAACAGCACTAGCCCTTTAGCATGAAAGCCATCTCTAAGGAAAACAGTTCCCCTTATCTCTGCCCTCTGGGCTATGAGAGCATCTCCACTGAGACCTTGAATGTTGTATTTACTGCAAAGTTTGCTCCCACTACAATCTAAATTGCCACCAATAGTAGCCCCCAGCAGCCATATTGATCCTCCGCACAGAAAACTTTCACGCAATAAGAAGTCTCCTTCTACTTCTGCTCTTTCTGCTATTATATTCTTATCGCAACTATTTATGAAGCTAGCTTTTTCGCATTTTAGGCTGCCGCCGATTTTAATATCCGAAAGCGAAACTTGGCCATTAGAATAGAATCCATTATCTAAATACACATTGTCTTTGGCTGTGACACTATTGGCCATCAAACAATATCCATTAGGACTTTCAAATCTGCCTCCACTACAAACAAGACTTCCACCAAGCATAGCTCCTCGAAGCCATACTTGACCGCTCGCATAAAAACCACTGTTTAGAAAAATATCTCCTTTAATCTCTGCATTCTGAGCTATCAGAGAATCACCGCAGGGATGGTTAAATCTGCTTGTACTACACTGTAAAACTCCACCAATAGTAGCTCCTGCTAACGATACTCGGCCGCTAATGCAAAATCCATTACAGAGGAGGACATCATTTTCTACTCGAATACTTTCTGCTTCTAGAGAGGCATTGACTATGTGAGTTCCTGACAAATCTAAGAGCCTGATGGTTGCTCCTTTAAGCCAAATAGTTTCATTAAAATAGCATCGATGAAATATCAAAGGGAAGTCAATCTTGCTAAATTGCAGATTAAGTGATCCTTCAAACCTTGCTCCAATAATCCTCAACCCCTGATAAGGAATATATTGAATAGCGTCAGTATCTGTACATAGCCATATCAAAAAAGAGGCTCTTATTAAACGATCACTTCCCCACTTGGCTGCTGTTTTAGGAGTGTTCAATACTTCATTCTTGACGCTATAGTTTGCTTTCTTTCCTGCGATTAATGAATTCAGTAAGTTTTTCTCAGATTCAAACAAGTCAAAGCTTTCAGAAGCAAGTCGAGTTATTATTTCGATTCTATCATCCATTTATTTGACCTATTGCGCGTGGACTTAGACAATATCAATTAGGATTTAATTTATGATTTTAGACTAATGCGCTTCAAATTTTGAGTTGACAAAGAAAATTCATGAGCTGGATTGTCAATTTTGAGATTGAAGCATTGAATGAATTATTTGACTTATAGCAATTAGGATGGATTTAGCGATTCTGGTTATCCTAAAATTGAGTATGAATAAGAAATTTCTGCTGTCGCTCGCGAAAGGTTTATTGAACCTGTGGAATTTGTTTCTCTTGAAGTTTATCAAAACTACAGTCGATGTTGATTAAACGCTGTCATTGGCATTCGAACTATGACCCAAATCATTCAGACCTACATCGACATGGGCAGCTCTGCCACCAAGTGCCTCTACTGGCAGGGCCAGCCCTACCTGCTGCACCTAGACCCCCAGGTGGCTCGACTGAACCCCGCCCGGCTCGACCGGCTGATGTTAGGAGGGCTGACTAGCCAGGAACCGGAGGACAGTGCCTATGTGATGGTGGGGAGTAGTGCTTATGCCATTGGGGCGTTAGCGATCGCCCAAAAAGGTGACTCGGGTCTGGCTTTGCCCAAGCGCGATCGCGCCGTCTACAAAATCTTGGCTACCCTCGGCGTCATCGCTGAGAAGACTCTGGTAGCCCAGGATTCCGACAGCTCAGGTTGTGAGTTCATCGCCCAACTGGGGCTGTTGCTGCCATTGGAAGAATACTGGCAAGACCGCAAGGAGTTAAAGGCCCAGATTCTGGGGGCGATCTCAGACTTCAGCTTTCGGGGCAGGTCTCTGTTTGGGCAGCTAGAGCGCATCGAGATGCAGCCAGAGGGGGCCGGGCTTTACCTGGCCAAGGGGTTGCAGCTGGCCAGAGCTGGGGTAGGGATTCGCGACTCCACCGTCGTCGTCCTTATGTTTGGCCACCGCAATCTCTCTATTCTCACCTTCGAGAAGGGCAGCACGCCCCAGGAAACCAATAGCACCTCCCAGGGGCCAGGATTTGTGGAATACCTGAAGCAGTGTGCCACTGAGCTACCGGGTGTCGCTCCCGATGACCCGGCTCTGCTGGAAGCAATCCTTCAGGGGCACCCCACCTTTCACGTCCCAGGCCGCAAGGAAGCTCTCGACCTGGCTAAGGCCTGTAGCTACGCCCGTGAGTTCTATTTGGATCGAGTGAACCAGTTTCTGGTGGAGTGGCTGCCCTCGGCTGAGGTGGAGGTAATTGTGGGCGGGGGTGCTGCCTATTTCATTCAGCCAGAGCTGGAGCAGTTTTTTGACCAGCGCGGGCTTGCTCAACAGATCACCTGGGCCGAATCCCTGCGGCAGGAGATGACCGACGTACTGCGGGGCCAGGATGGCACGGCTGAACCTGACTTGATTACCAGCGTTCGATGGGCCGATGTCTATGGGTTGTTCAAGACCTTTATGTACAGCGCCAAGCCAACCCAGCCCCGCTAGCGCCAAACTCTCTCCAATTGCAGCAAAGATAAGGACTCAGAAGCATGACCCAAACGTCAGAAACAAAGGCCCGGATTCAGTACTCCAGCCGGGATGAGCTGGATGTGGCGGTGATCGGTTATTGCCGTGGGCGATCGCGCCATGACCTCCATGCCCGAATGCGATCAGCCCTGAATGGCTGTTATGGCCCGTTTGCCATGGCAGCAGTTCAGGCTTCCCAGGATGAAATTCGGCGACAGGCAATGCGATCAATTCAGCAATTGACGACTCAGATTCTAGAAATCAAGGAGCGGTTTCTCCCAGAGTTAGATGCTCTCGATGCTCCGGTGTTGCCAACCACGATAGCTCTCCCAGTGGTTGGGCCAACTCCACAGCATTTGCCATCAGCTAAAGACCCCGTGGCATCCACCACAACAGTACCCATCACAACTCCGACTGATTCAGGGCCGGTGGATCAGCCACTGCGGGAGTTCTTGGGAGATGATGCCGCCATCATGGCGGGGCTCAACCCTTTTATCAATGACTTGACGTGAATCCGCCGCGACCTAGGACACCTATCTCCGTTGACCGTCAGACCCAGGAGCAGATCGCGGGGACGGCGGTGCTGCTGCTGGAGCGGTTTTGCCGCGACCAAGTTCGGGGGCAGCGGGTGTTCGAGGGCAAGCAGTTTTACACGATTGTGAAAAGGGAGCGCGATCTGAACATCGAGTTTAAGGGCGATGCTCATCACCGGCCGGAGACAATTCTCACGTTGCGGACTCAGCGAGACAATGAGCAAACGTTCTACGAGATTGAGTCTTGGCTGACCCAGGCAGATGTGCAGCGGTTTGTCCTGATTCGTCGGGAGCTACAGCAGGATCTGGCAGAACCTCAATTTGAGCCAGGGCAAAGGACAATGTGAAGCGCTCTCTAGGGGTTGTCCATAAAACTGAGCGATGAGAGGTTAACTCAACTCCTCCAGCTGATCGAGGTTGAACTTTTGGATAATTTCTTGTTGCTCTGCCTCGGCTAGCCAATGGTCGATGGCTTCATTGGCGATCGCATTTACCGAGGAGTCTTTGATACCCGCGATCGCCTTCAGCAGCCGATCTTTCTCCTCAGTGATATACACCCTGATCTGTGGCTTAGCTGGCTTTGGCACTCGCTTAACCTACCTTAAGGCTACTTACCTATGCTGCTATTTTTAGCAACACAAATCTAGGGATATTGCCTTATAAAGGCAATCGCCTTATGATGGATCATCACCGCAGTTCCCATACCCCAATTTACGCTGGCGCTGCCAATGGAGGAAAAGCATGATCACTCTGACTACAGATGAAGTCGTTCTCATCAAAACTATTCTGACCGCCCTGAGAGGCATCAAAGTTCGAGACATCGACAGGGCGCTTGTCATCCTTAATAAGAACGACCCGTCTCGAGGGGTGGACAGCGGTCAGTCCAGTCCGTTAGACGAAACATAGACATCCTGGCTTTACCCAGGTCTCAGTCATTATTGGTTGCAAGCTTGCAAGCCAAAGTGCTGCTTTGTAATCTCTATTCGACTAGCCTAATTTGTTAGTACTATTGCGCTCACCTTACCTCTGGGACCACGATCATCCTAGTTGCTGGGGCAGTTTATCTATTCAGCGTGGTCATTCAACCGCTGTTGAAACATTGGCAATCGGCCAATCGCGATTTTTAGCTCTTTGGTGTATGACATCGGGCGCAACGACCCGCCAATCTACCCACTGGCCCAGATTAGACTAAGCCGAAATAGAGGCTGAAAGCGACTAGGCGTTCCTAACCCAAGGGGGTAAAGCCAAGGAAGCCGAGCTTCCCTTTGCTTTGTCACTCTATGATTATTTAGTTATATTAAAAGAAGCTATTAGGAGGGGCGCAAGCTCATAACAGATGTTTATCCCTCGTGGTTTTGGCGAACGGTCTATGACGACCCAGCTAGGCAAAATGGCTTACTACACGGCTCAAGGAGAACCGTGGGATGAAGCTCCATTAAAAGAAGCCTTGGTGTTTCTGCACGGCCTAGGGGGTGGGTCGTCTGCCTACGAATGGTCAAAGGTTTATCCGGCGTTTGCCGCTGATTATCAAATTCTGGCCCCCGATTTAGTGGGTTGGGGCCGCTCCGATCATCCCGTCCGTAACTATCGGGCCGAAGATTACATCGCCAGCATCATTGAGTTTCTGGAGCAGACCTGTCAGGCTCCCACAACCGTTATTGCCTCAGCCTTAACAGCGGCCTTCACGATTCGGGCCGCCGTCGAAAGACCTGACTTATTCAAGTCATTAATTGTCACCACCGCTGCGGGTTTAGCCGAGTTTGGCAAAGACTATCGCAAAAGCGGGTTTGCCCAGTTTGCCCAGTCTGTGAATGCCCCCCCGCTCAACCATTTGCTGTATGGTGCAGGGGTGGCTAACAGTTTTGGCATTCGTAGCTTTTTAGAGCAGCGTCAGTTTGCCGATGCCGCACGAATTAGCCCTGAAATCGTGGAAGCCTATCTGCAATCGGCTCAACAAGACAACGCTGAGTATGCCGCGCTCTCCTTTGTGCGAGGGGATTTGTGCTTTGACTTGTCCCAATACATCACAGACCTGACGGTGCCGACCGCCCTGCTGTGGGGCAAAGGCTCTGAGTTTACCCATCCTAGCGTCGGTCGTCGGCTAGCAGAGATGAACCCTCAAGCTATTCGCTACGTTTACTACCTGGATGACGTGGGATTTACCCCGCAGCTCGAGCAACCAGCGGTGACGATCGGCCTCATTCGTAAACTCTTGCCTTTACTGGCCTAGGGTTTGACCAACCACCAGGAGATAGAGACATCATAATGAGCCCCATAACGAACAGCGCAGGTTGGCAGAATGGGTATAGACGGGTTTTGGCCTGGGGAATGGCCAAGGCCACCGAGGCAGATGAGCAAACCATCAAGCTGCATGATTGCCACGACTACACCACAATGGCCGACCTGAAGCGATCGCTATTGGGCCATTTGCAGGGCCGGGTATTAGAAATTGGCCCCGGAGCAGGGACGAACTTAACCTATTTTCCCCCAGACATTCACTGGATTGGGGTAGAGCCTAACCTGTTTACCCATCTCTATATTCGTCAAGAGGCCGAACGCCACGGACTGAAAGATATCGAACTACATGGTCAGCCAGCTGAGCAATTTCCGGTCGAAGACGGCAGCCTGGATGCGGTGGTGAGCACCTATGTATTGTGTTCTGTGACTGACATTGACACGACTCTAAAGGATATTCAGCGAGTGCTAAAACCTGACGGCAAGTTTGTCTTTATGGAGCACGTTGCCGCAACCGACGGTACCTGCACTCGCACCGTTCAGGATGGCATTACGCCGGTCTGGAAGACGGTGTTTGATCACTGCCATCCCAACCGAGAAACCTGGAGAAACTTGGAAAAGGCAGGGTTTGCAACAGTGGACTATCAGACCTTTCGACTATCTATTCCGGTGGTTAGCCCCCATATTGCTGGCGTAGCAACCCGAGCATCGATCGATTCTAAGACTGAATTAGCCCACGGCCAGAGCAAATCTAGACAACCCACTTTAGGAGATATTCATGATATTTAGCAAATCAATTCGGGCCGTAGTGCTGGCGCTCGCCCTGGGGGTCTGCCTCTGGTTGGGGGTGGGGCCAAGCTCGGTACTGGCAGCACCGCTACCAGCCACTGAAGCGATCTTACAAGAAGGGGATCAATCTCTGCCTGAAGCATCCCTGGAGTTAAAATTGGGAGTCGATCGCTTCCTCACGTCGATGCCTACTGGCTATTACGCGATCTCGAACGTGGCCAGCTTGAAAAGTCGGTTAGCCAACCCTGAAGCGGTGTTAGTCGATGTGCGCGAGCCTTCGGAATATCAGTCTGGCCACATTCCTAACGCCATCAATATTCCGCTGCGAACCTTGACGGATAATTTGGATAAAATTGTCCGCGATCGCCCCGTGGTGCTGTACTGTTCGACGGGCTATCGATCGGCGATGGGGGTGATGACATTGCACCTGTTGGGCTATGACAACGTTCAGGGCTTTCCGCCCAGTTTTGCCGGGTGGAAAACAGCTGGGGAGATGATCGTCAAGTAACTATTTCCTTAGTCTGCTTGCCAAACGATTACCACCTGAGTGCATGTCCGGCAATCGACACAGCGATCGCCCAATTTATGCCACAAAGCGCCCATGGTTGTTAGTCCGGTGCAATGGTTAGCACCGAGCAATTGCATGTCATACCGTTTTAAGCATTCAAGGGTGGCATGTATACGATACTCACTCAGCAGTCCCCTACCGCCAGCGGTGTTATCCACCAAAACTGTGATCCCAAGGCGTTCAATCATTGAAGAAATCCATGGTCTAAAGACGGAATGCGTCCCCAAAGGATTGATCTAACCTGTGCCACTAACCGGCTTGGGTCTGCACTTGTTCAGTAGGGCCAAATATTCTATCCGTAAATTTCACGTACCAGGCCGCGGCCTGTACCTGGATGATGTAGGCCATGGCAATGATTAAGGCAATTTCGGAGCCTTGTTCGTTGCCAAAGGCGGTCATGGCGATCGCTAAAGCAATGGACAGATTCCGCATCACCGTGCCGTAGACCAGGGCGATCGCATCCCCCCGTTCAAAAAAGAACTTACCGACCAGGGTACTGAGGAGAAAATTCCCCGCATACAAGATCGCTAGGGGAATTAAGAATGAAAGCAAGACTAATGGATTGGCGAGGATGTCTTTCGCCTTCAGCGCCATCGCCACAAACACGATGCCTAAAACGCCAATGGTGGAAAAGGCGGGAAACTTTTGTTTGAGATTTTTGTTGTATTTATCTGCCCCAACAGCTTGAATCAGGGCAATGCGGGTGACAAACCCCAGAATCATGGGCAAGAAAACAATAATGATGATTTGCTTGAAAATACTTGCCAACGGAATTTCGACTACGGTGCCCATGAGCCACTTGGCATAAAACGGAGTGGCGATAGACCCCAGAATCAGCCCAATCACCGTCATTTTGACAGCAGCGCTCAGGTTGCCCTTGGCAAAGCCCGTCCAGGAAATGGTCATGCCGCTGGTGGGCAGCAGAGACGCCAGCAACAGGCCCAGCGCCACCAGGGGGCGATCGCCAAAAAACACTCGACCCATCGCCAAGGCAAAAAACGGCACCACGGCGAAGTTGATGACCTGGGTGACTATCTGCACTTTGGTGTCGCCCCCCGACAACACCTTCTGAATCTGCAGATTAATCATCATGGGATACACCATGAGGAAAGTCAGGGGAATGATCAGCGACTTGAGGGGGGCTGGATTGGTCAATGCGCCGACGATGATTCCGGCCACCATAAAGGCCGGAATTGACCAGACGAGATTTTTTTGAATAAAGCCCAAGACTTTCCACATGGGACGGCTCTCCTAAATCGTTGTGATGATGAATGATGGTTTGCTTAATCAGAAACCTCAGCGGTTTTCGCGGTGCCCTTTTGGGTGGGGAGTCCGGCTTTTTGCCAGGCCACCATGCCCCCCGTAATATTGAATACTTGGCTAAAACCGTCTTTCACGAGGGTCTGGGCCGCGAGCGGACTGCGGTGAGCGGTCAGACAAATCAGGGCGATCGCCTCTGTTTTGGGCAAAGTGCGAAACCAGTGGGGCAGCACCCAGGTTTTAAGCCAGGGCAACCGTCCCATCAAAATGCGCGGCAGGCTCAGGCTGATCGCCCCCGGCGCATGAAACTGCGCATATTCCAATCCACTGCGCACATCAATCAGTCGTGGGGGATGAGGCCGGTGGACAAATTCTTCAGGCGTCAGCTCAACCACCGACGGAGTCAGGGATGACATCGAATCCATATCATTTCTCCAATGTGAGTGGTGAAACGGTTAGTCCACTGCTCAGTCTGGACTCTCTGCTTGTCCTTGCACCACTAAGACTGAGCAGGCAACATGGTGTAGGACATAATTGCTCACGCTGCCCAGGAACATCTCAGAGATCCCTCCCAGGCCTCGACGCCCTAACACAATTAAGTCGGCTCCCCACTCCTGGGCCAAGTCGCGAATCAGGGGCCCCGGATGACCCACGGCACACCGAGACTGAACCGGGATGTGCTGCTCGGTTGCTTGAGCGACATAACGTTTTAACCAGTGACGGGTCTCGCTCAGCTTTTCCTCTAACTGGCTTTGCTGAGAGGCGGCAAAGGCCCCCGACAGGTCGGTCTCCATTTCAATCGCGTCAAAGGCACCGAGCCCCACATGAAAGTCCCAGTCCAGAGCTGTGAATAGCATCAACTGGCTATCGTTAGCCAAGGCCGTTTTGATCGCCTTGGCAAAGACATCGTCAGCCTGTTGAGAACGGTCTAGGGGGACTAAGATTTTGGTGAACATAGTATTCTTCCTGTTTTCTGGGCCAAGTCAGGTGTCTGTTAAGTCCCTAGACCCACCAGGGCTGTTCTCCCGTCCGGGGGTCAGTTTCATTCCAGGGATAAATCCAGATGGCGTCATCTTTCACCGCCACATGAACAATCTTGAGGGGGAGCGGCGCGGGGCCTCGCACGACATTGCCATCGGGGTCGTAGAGGGATCCGTGGCACGGGCATTGAAACTGCTGATCGTTCGAGTTCCAGGGAAACGTGCAGCCCAGGTGCGTGCAGTTATCGACAATCCCCCTGGGGGACACAGAACCATCCATCTGGATCGTCAAATAAGTGGGTTCACCGGCTAATCCGGCAATCAGGGCACGGGTGCCAGGGGGTTCAGCCAAAATTTGACTCGCCGGAATGGGATTACCCAGTTTGTCTTTAGCGAGAATCCCGCCCCCTTCAGTCACCTCTCGAGGCGGTACCAGAAATTTGGCAGCGGGGTACAGTGCTGAGCTGGCGGTGGCCGCTACGGCAGCCCCGGTTAAAAAGTTGAGCAATTGCCGCCGCGATAGGGACGGACTTTCATACGGAATGGCATCTTCCATTATTCAAATTAACTCCAGTTCTTTTAATGACAGTGCAGAAAGAATGGTGCGGTAGTTCTCTCAAAAACTCAATTTGTTAGGACTCACCCAGATTGCAGCGCTGGGTTGATTCGGTAGACCCCGAATCAATGCTTCAGGGTCTAAAACTAGGAAGCTATCGGGGTATAGTCTTGCTTCCTCAGAATTGGGAGTTGGGGGCTTAGAGGGCCATCCAGCAGAATGTCTAATTCTGACCATTCATTCTTTGATGCTGCAACGCCATCGGCTGCAACCTAATCAAACAACCCTTCCACTTCTTGCTGAAAGGCAATCAACGCATGGGTGGCCTGAAACGGCTTCAGGGCTTCCATGATCTGGTCGGCAATGGTGCTCGAAACAATGGTCTTGATTTCAATATTGGTGTTGTAGCCCGCAATATCGCCCATGCGTCTACCATGACTACCGGCTCCTTTAGCGGGAATCAGCGTGTAGCCTGACACTTTCAGCTGGGTAAACAAATGAATCAAACGTTCCTGCAAAACCGCTTCACCAATAATGGTGACGAGGGTACCTTGGGTTAACGTAGCCATGTGAACCTCTAACAACGTGATTGGTGAATGATAAGCAAACTCCTGCCGTCGTCTACTCAGGGAAAGTCAGTAGGTCGATCTCAACGAAGGAGATTTGATCACTCAGGGGCGCAGAAAACTTTTTTGAGTCTCATGGTGAATGGCTGAGACGGTCAAAATATCAGCTTGAATCCACTTCCCTCATCCAATTTTTTAAGCGATCCTCAAATTACTGTCTCAGTGAGAATCCCTTATTCATAGGAATTTCCAGAGTTTTCTGCACCACCAAGGGCCGTGAGTCAAAGGAAGCGATCGCTCACCCGACCTGAAAGTCTCCATCGCCGTTCAATCACTCTGAATAAAATCGTCTGACTTTATGACAGGGATTGGTTGGACTTGCGGGTATTGATCCCGAGCAATCCGTACAGGGCACAGGAACCGATCAGGCCCGTGAGCAGGGCAATGCCCCCGACCACAGCCAGCCCGATTCCCAGGGCTGATCCAGCATGGGTTTGCAAACCCAAATACAGCAGAACAGCGGCTGCGATTAGGCGCAGTAAGCGATCAATGGTACCGACATTGTTCAACATAGGATTTATCTCCAAAGATGATTGGTCAAAATTGAATCAGTAAAATCAAATCAGGCGAATGTGTGGATGTTGTGAGCAGCGGCTATCCGTTCAGGAACTCAACATTCCAGGACTGAGGCAAAACTCAGGCCACCCCAGCCAACTCAGGCATTGTGGCGGCGGGCAGGCGATCGATCACAGCCTGCATTTTTTCGCTGGCTTCTAACGCAATCGCCTTGGCCTCAGGGGTATGCACCATTAAAAACATCATCAGCGGATCGACCGCCGAGACCTCGACGCGGCCATCTTCATGCTCTTGGACCACCACATTGCAGGGGTAAAGCGTCCCAGCTTTGTCATCCGCTTGAATCATGTTGTAGGCGATGCCGGGATGGCAGGCCCCGAGAATTTTGTAATTGCGAAAGTCTTTGCCGAGCTTTTTCTTAAAGGCGGCCTGCACGTCAATTTCGGTCAGGATCCCGAGCCCTTCTTCTCGGAGCGACTCTGTCACCTGTTCTATGGCCTCTGCAAATGAGGCATTTACAACTTTACTAAAGTGATACATCAATCGGATCTCTATGACTACAGTGCTTGTGAATCAAGGCATCTGTCCATCAGGATGACTTTCAGACCAGCCCTTGATTGATTAACTTATTTTCACTATATAACCAATTAGTTGTTGGTTCTTGTCCCCGACCAAGAAAGCAATCCTCAAAGGCGATGCATAGATCTTAGTCTATTTGTAAAACCATATAACTAATTAGTAGTATGCTCAAATAAAGAAAGGAGTGGATGATGCTTGAGTGAGGTGCCTCATAACTTCCTCAAAATGTTGGCCTACTCTCCTATTGGCTGAAGCTCAGACGTTCGGAGAGCTGTGTTGCCCCGAGGGATGAATAAACGCCTGATAAAAAAGTCCGAGTGACCTGTTGTGCAACTATTTAGCCCTCACCTCCCCAGCCCTCCTCTCCCAAATCTGGTAGAGGAGAGAGTTTGAAAGGTTTTTGGTGCCCTTCTCCCAACCTTGGAATAAGGGCAAATGCAAGATTGACAGGCTTTTCAGGAAAGTTGCCCAACAGGTGAATGAAAACATAGAGGATGAAAGCACACTATGGCTAATGTTGTTGTAATTGGAGCCGGATTGGGGGGCTTGCCAGCCGCCTACGAACTCAGGCATCTGTTGCCTAAGGAGCATACAGTAACCCTGGTGTCCGATAAATCTGAATTCACCTTTATTCCAGGGTTGATTCAGGTCGCTTTCAATTTGAAACCCCTGTCGCATGTTCAGATGGGCTTGGCTCAACTCGCTCAGCGCCATCACCTCAACTGGGTGTCGGGCCAGGTCACAGCGCTCGACACCACCCAGCAGTGCCTAACGATTGAGGGGCAGGAGGCGATCGCCTATGACTACCTGCTCATTGCCACCGGTGCCTCCCTCGCCTGGGACCGGGTACCGGGCACTGGCCCCCATGGGGGCTATACCCACTCGGTCTGCACCCCCGACCATGCTCTCGAAGCCCGTCAGGCCTGGCTCGACTTTTTAGAAAATCCTGGCCCCATCGTGGTAGGAGCGGCTCCCGGTGCAGGCTGCTTTGGCCCCGCCTATGAATTTGCCCTGATTGCCGATCAAGAATTGCGCCGTCGAGGGTTGCGAGATCAAGCCCCGATCACCTACGTCACCCCAGAACCCTACGCCGGACATTTAGGCGTCTCGGGGGTACGCCAGGCCCGAGAGCTGACCGCCGAGCTGATGCAAGAACGGGGAATTGAGGTGATTGACAATGCCACCATTACCGCCGTGGAGCCCCAAACGGTGACCCTGGCCGATGGCCGCCAGTTGCCCTTTCATTACGCCATGATTTTGCCTGCCTTTCAGGGAGCGCAGTTTATCCGAGAGGTGCCTGGGCTCGGCGATGACAAAGGCTTTATTCCCATTTTGCCCACCCAGCGTCACCCCGAGTTTGCCAATATCTATGCCGCCGGGGTCAGTGTCAAATTGGCCCAGCCCGATGTCACTCCGGTGCCGATTGGGCTCCCCAAAAGCGGACAAATGGCTGAAGCGATGGCGACCGCTGCGGCCCACAATATCGCGGTTGACCTCAAAGCGATCAACGCCAAGCCTCAAGTACCGACCTTAGAGGCCCTCTGTTTCGCGGAGTTTGGCGAGACGGGTATTGCCTACATTGCCGCTCCGGTACTCCCCGACCCCAAAACCGGAAAGCGGAAACGCTCCTACGCGGTGCGTGGCCCCTGGGTGGTGTGGGTGAAAGCCGCTTTTGAAGAATATTTCATGATGAAAATTCGCTTTGGCGTGGGCATGCCCTGGTACGAGCGGCTGGGGCTGCGATCGCTGTTCGGGCTGCAACTGTTGAAGGATGTTTCCAGCAGTGCTAAAACGGCAGCCCCAGGGTCTGAATCCTTGGTGGGTTGAGTTGCGCGTGCATCCCGACCAAGCGCGACTGTGCCCCTTTTGCCGATTAACGACGACTACTTTTGATCACGCCACCACCCCGACCATGATTAAATTTTTTTCTCGCTTAGTCCTCGGCGTATCCCTGGTTGTTTGGGTACTCGTGGGCCTGCCCGCGATCGCCCAGGCTCAGCCTGACCCCGCCCAACTCGCCAAAGCCGTCGAAGAAATTGAAAATTTAGATGCCATGCGGAGCAATCTTGCCGCCTATTTAAAGGATGCTCCCGAAGCGCCGACCGCAGAAACCATGAAACAAGTCTGCAAACCGGTGGGCATGAAAGCCATGCAGCTCAGTCAAGAAAACGGCTGGCAGGTGAAACAGATGGCCACAAAATACCGCAATCCGGCCCACGCCCCCGACAATCTCCACGCCAGAATGGCCCTGGCTAAGTTTGAGCAAGACCCCGACCTCACGGGTTTTTGGGAACCCGAAACCCTGGATGGCGTAACTGGGACGCGCTACTACCGCCGCATCAATGTGGAAGCGAGCTGCCTCGCCTGTCATGGGGCTCAGAACAACCGTCCGCAATTCGTTAAAGACAACTATCCCCAAGATCTCGCCTATGACTTTAACGTCGGCGATTTGCGGGGCATGTATGCGGTCTTTATTCCCGAGGTCAAACAAGCGCTAGAAGATGCCCTCTCAGGATCTTAGGAGGATAACGATGGGCAATTTCGTCCAAAAAATGGTGTCCCAGTTAGCCGCAATAGCGCTGTTAGGCGCTTGCCTTTTGAGCGTTCTGGTCTACCCCTGGCCTGCCCAAGCCGCAATTCGCCAATTGGAGGAAGCACCTGGGCAGGTGGTCTACCAGTCTCGGCAGACGGTCAGTGATCAGCACGGTAATACTTGGCAAGCGATCGCCTTCAATCGCATCCGACCCGATGGCAGCACCCGCTTTTATTTGCGGCTAGTGGGGTTTCCCGGCACGGCTGAGATCGATCGAGAGCGACCGCTCACCCTCATCACCTCCCTGGGACAATCTCTCACGGCAGCAGATGCCTCAAGCGACATCTTTACCGATGCATCGGCTCCCGAAGCCAACGTGGGCCAGTATGATTTGCAGCCCATTGTCTCTCAGCTACCAGCCGCGATTCCTTTACAGCTCAGGTTGCCAAATTTGGCCGCAGACGATGTTGTATTGCCGATCGCTCCATCTGTCATTCAGGAGTGGAAAACAACAGCGACTTATCAATAGAGTAGCCTCAAAGCTGCCATATCTCTTGAACACCAATGTGGAGTTTGACATGCAGAAACTGTTCTTGATAGCTTTCGGGATTTTATGTGTTCTAGGGCTCATCTTTCATCCCGTAGGAGCCTTAGCCGCCGATCTCCAGAATGGCGAAAAAGTGTTTGAAGCGAATTGTGCAGCTTGTCATCAAGGCGGGCTTAATGTCGTTATGCCAAACAAAACTCTAAAAAAAGAGGTTCTTGAAACCTATGGAATGGATTCAGTTGACGCAATTACGGCACAAGTAAAACAAGGTAAGAATGCCATGCCGATGTTTCAAGGAAAGTTGACCAATCAGGATGCCGAAGATGTTGCAGCTTATGTATTAAAGCAAGCTGCGCAAGGATGGAAACCATAAACCACTCGTCTTTCGAGTCTAAACCGATGGCGGCAGGAGTTGATTCTCGTCAACCTCGGTCAGCCGCGACGGTCAGGTTGGTCGCTGCAATGTAGAAACAGTAGTCTTGCTACACGGCTTTGGCGGCGGTTCCTTGGCCTACGAATGGTCAAACGTTTATTTTGACGATTGCCAACCCATTCAGGAGGGCTCAATGATGTCAGATTTCTCCTTCGATACAGAATCCGATGAAGTCTATGACGTTGTGATCATCGGTGGAGGACCCGCAGGACTTAGTGCCGCCATTTATGCTGCCCGAGCGAATCTTAAGACAGTCGTTTTAGACAAAAGTTCTACGGCAGGGGCTCTGAGCATGACCCACAAGATGGAAAATTATCCTGGCGTACCGCAGGCAATCTCAGGGAAGGAGTTGTTATCTCTTTTTCACCAACAAGCTGAAAGCTTTGGCGCACAAATTATTCAAGCCCAGGTATTTGGCGTTAATTTCGCGAAAGAACCCAAAGAAGTGATAGCAGCTGACAAAATCTACAAAAGTAAAGCTGTCATTATCGCGACGGGTTCGATGGGGCATAAGCCCCGACTCAAGGGAGAAGCTGAATTTATTGGCAAAGGCGTCAGTTATTGTGGAATTTGTGACGCTGCTTTTTATAAAGGTAAACCCGTCGCCGTCATTGGGGAACCGCCAGATGTCTTTGCCGAGCTAGAGATCATTGCCAAATACGCTAGCAAGATTTATCTCTTTCTGAAGGGTAGAGCACCGTCAGCCGAACAAATAGAAAGGGTTCATCGTATCCCTACGGTAGAAGTCATGAACCCGAAGCATTTAGTGGGTATTGTTGGCAACGAATTCGTTGAGGGTGTCACCACCCTGAATGCTGCTGGCAGTCAAGAATTGATGGATGTGGACGGAGTATTTGTCTATCTGCATGGAAACATGCCCATCGTAGATTTTCTGGGTCAGCAAATCGATATCACACCGAAGGGGTGCATTAAAGTGAACCAAGCGGATATGTCCACCTCTATAGAGGGCGTTTATGCCATTGGGGATGTGATCTGCAAAGAGATTCGGCAGGTCGTAATTGCCGCAGCTGAGGGCTGCACAGCGGCTTTGTCCGTAGACAAATACATTAATCAGCGCCAACAGCTGCGATCGCAATGGTCATGAATCGCTACCTCCTTAGCAATTCTGACGCTCACTGTTTTCACCTGAGCTGAATCCAGACTGACGGCCAGTCCTTAATTGCCAGACGACTGTAAATTTTGGGCAACGTCGAAAATAACTCGCTAAATAGCTATATAGTTATACAAAGAGTGATGAAGGATTCTGTTAAGCGCTTTGCTCAGGGCCGTTAAGCGATCAACCTCAGGTATCGCTGCCCCTTAAATTGCCAGGGACTTTGAGTGCCCATTCACGGTTCTGGTTTCTTGAGCAGGTCATCGCTCACCAATTCATCGATATTCGAGGTATTTCCCATGACTCAAGCATTAGCAACGTGCCTGCGGGAAGGCACCCAGCAGTCTCACACGCTGGCTGAAAATACAGCTTTCATGAAATGCTTTCTCAAGGGCATTGTGGAAAGAGAGCCCTTTCGTAAGCTCACGGCCGATCTCTATTACGTTTACCGCACGTTGGAAGCCGAGATGGCGCGCCATCGACACCATCCCGTGGTGAGCCCGATGCTTTTTCCGGAATTGGAGCGCACCCCCAAGTTAGAAGCCGATCTGCACTTCTACTACGGTGACCACTGGCGCGATCGCATTGCAATTTCCCTAGCAGGGCGCAACTATGTGGCTCGTCTGCAGGAAATATCTCAGACTAACCCGATGCTGCTGGTGGCCCATGCCTATGTGCGGTATATGGGTGACCTCTCCGGTGGCCAGAGCTTGCGTCACATTGCCCGGTCGGCGCTGGATCTCCCGCCCGATCAAGGCACCGGCCTCCATGAGTTTGATCAACTGCCCACGGTGGAAGCCCGCCGCCAGTGTAAGCAGCGATATCGGGATGCCCTCAATTCACTGCCCGTTAGGGACGAGCACATTCAGGCCATCGTCGCGGAGGCTAATCTGGCCTTTGCCCTCAACCGCGATATCTTTCATGAACTGGAACCCGATGTCAGAGCGGCCATTGGCGAGCATGTATTTGATTTGATTACCCGGCAAGACAAACCCGGCAGTACGGAACGGGCACCGGGTCAGACTTCCGTAGAACTGGTGGCGGCGGAATCAGCCGCTTCGTAGAAAGTTCTTGATTTTCGATTCCTCTGAACGATGGGGACGGTAACCCTCGGACGTCCCCTTTTTTGCTCCCCAATTGACGATTGCTGTATGACAACCCTGACTTCAATACCGACGTTTGATGCGGCTTTGCTCAACAAATACAACCAGCCGCTACCCCGATACACCAGCTATCCCCCCGCCACAGAACTCACGGACGGGTTCCGGGTGGCGGATTTGGAGGCAGCGATCGCGATCGGTAACTACCAGCAAACGCCGCTCTCCCTGTATTGCCATATTCCTTTTTGTGAAACTGCTTGCTACTTTTGTGGCTGCAACACCATCATCACTCAGCACCACGAGGCATCAGAGCCCTACCTCAACGCTCTCATTCAGAATATTGAGCAAGTGGCGACCCTCACCCAGGGGCGCGTCGTGAACCAGATGCACTGGGGCGGCGGCACGCCCAACTATCTCACCCTAGAGCAGGTAGAACGCCTGTGGACAGCGCTAGTCCAGCATTTCCAGTTTTCCGCAGAGGCCGAAATTTCCATTGAGGTCAATCCCCGCCAGCTCACTCGCGACTATGTGTTGGGGCTAAAACAGATCGGCTTTAATCGCATGAGCTTTGGCATTCAAGACTTTGACCCCCAGGTGCAGAGGGCTATTAACCGCATTCAACCCGAGGAAATGCTATTTCAGGGTATGGCCTGGATGCGAGAAGCGGGCTTTGACAGCATCAATGTGGATCTGATTTACGGGTTGCCTTACCAGACCGCAGCGACTTTTCGCGAGACCATCCGCAAAACTATCGCGCTCGATCCAGACCGCATCGCCCTGTTTAACTTTGCCTATGTGCCCTGGCTCAAGCCCATTCAACGGCAGCATATTGACCCCACTCAACTCCCCACCCCAGCGGAAAAACTCAACATTTTCCACCTGAGCATGGATGAACTCACCACCCACGGCTACCAATTTATCGGCATGGATCACTTTGCCAAACCTGAGGATGAACTCACCCTGGCGCAAAAAGCCGGACAACTCCATCGCAACTTCCAGGGCTATACTACCCAACCCGAGTCTGACCTGCTGGCCTTTGGCATGACGGCTATCAGTATGCTGCACGATGTTTACGTCCAGAATCACAAGCGGTTACCGGACTTTTATCGGGCGATCGCGGCCCATCAACTGCCCGTGGCGCGAGGCGTCACCCTCAGCCGTGACGACATTCTGCGGCGAGCCGTGATTATGGAGCTGATGTGCCAGTTTGAACTATCCAAAGCGGTGATCGAGGCCAAATATCACCTCAGTTTTGACCAGGATTTCGACGACTACTTTGCCTCCGAACGGCAGGCTTTGAAAAATCTGGAAGCCGATGGTCTGGTGCGCCTCACCCCCAACCACATCGAAGTCACTCCGGCAGGGCGCTTGCTGATTCGCAACGTGGCGGCGGTCTTTGACACCTATCTGCGCCAGCCCCAAAAACGCCAGTTTTCTCAATCGGTCTAACCTGCATTCAATTTCAAAGCCAACGCTATGACACCCCTTTCGACACTAAATATTGGTCAATACACCACCCGACATCCCATCATTCAAGGGGGCATGGGCATCCGGATTTCTGGAGCCAAGCTGGCCGCAGCCGTCGCCAATGCGGGGGGCATTGGCATCATCTCCGCCATGGGGTTGGGGATGCGCTCAGCTTACTTCGACCCCCATGAGCCCAGCCCCAAAAAGCGCCACGACACCTTCCTGGAAGCCAATCGCCTCGCCCTGATTGACGAATTACAAACCGCTCGTGCCCTCAGCCCCCACGGCATCATTGGGGTGAATGTGATGGTGGCCGCTCACGGTTATGAGGTTCTGGTCAAAACCGCTGCGCAACACGGAGCCAATCTTGTGATTTCGGGGGCGGGGTTGCCCCTAAAGCTGCCGGAATATACCGCTGATGCCCCCACGGTTGCCCTGCTGCCAATCGTCTCCAGTGCTCGCACGGCAAAGATTATTTGTCAGAAATGGCAGCGTCAAGGGCGCTTGCCGGATGCCATTGTGGTCGAAAATCCTAATTCTGCGGGGGGGCATTTGGGCGCTAAGGCGCAGGATTTAGACTCCCCTCACTTTGAGGCTGACCAGGTAATTCCCGAACTGATTGCTTACCTGCGCGACGAACTTCAGGAAGATATTCCCCTGATCGCGGCGGGAGGCATTTGGGATCGGGCCGACATTGACCGGGCGATCGCGCTGGGGGCCAGCGGCGTCCAAATCGGCACCCGGTTCATCACGACTGAGGAGTGTGATGCCGATCGCCGTTATAAAGACTTTCACCTCCAGGCCACCTCTGAAGATGTCGTCATTGTGTCGAGCCCAGTGGGATTGCCAGGTCGAGCCTTGCGAAATCCCTTTGTCGAAAAAGTTGCGGCAGGAGCCCTATCGAACTTCCAGGAACCTTGTTTAGTGAATTGCTTAAAGGTCTGTAAGTTTCGGGATAGTCGAGACACCTACTGCATTCTCCGCGCCCTCGATCGTGCGGCTCAGGGGGATGTGGAAACGGGGCTGATTTTTGCCGGTAGCCATGCCGGTCGAGCAGAGAAAATTCTCCCGGTCGCTGAACTGATGGCTGAATTAACCGGTGCTGAGTAAAGGAGGCGAGGAAACCACGATGGCATCTTTTAATCCCCCTGCCGAGGTCACTGAAGCTTTGGCTAAAATTCCGCCCCATCATCTCAACATCATGGGCTATGTGGATCGCTCTGAGGTGAATGGGCCGGGCGCACGCGCCGTGCTGTGGGTGCAGGGCTGTTTGCGGGCCTGTCCAGGCTGTTTTAACACCGCATCCTGGTCTTTTGAACCCAATCAGATTGTATCGATTGATGATCTGGTCGCTCGGATTACGGGCGACCCTGGCAATACCGGGGTGACCTTTTCGGGCGGCGAACCGTTCTGGCAGGCGTCTGCTTTGGCCGAGGTTGCTCGCCGGGTCAAAGCTCAGGGCCTCACGGTGATGTCATTTACTGGCTTCACACTAGAGCAACTTCAAAGCCCCTCTGCTCCGGTCGGCTCACAACACTTGTTGACTCAGTTAGACATCTTAGTCGATGGCCCCTATGTGGAATCGCTGGCCATTCATGAGCCGACGTCGCCGGTGTCTTCTAAAAATCAGCGAGTACATATCTTTAACCCCGCCCTCAAAGATCGGATTACCTGGGCCAGTGATCAAATAGAAGTACACATCCTCAAAGATGGCGGTCGTATTGTGACGGGCTATCAGGGACACCTACATTTATCTGATTGATGATCGAAAAAACATGGCAGCAGACGTTCGAACGAGAGCGACCATTAACCCTCACGAACTCCTTTTTAGAAATTTAACCTTGGAGAACTCCACCATGAAACATCACCATCACCATCGTCGCCGCGTTCGGCGCGGGCCGTCAGGCAGTTCTGACTTTAATCCTGGCGATGGATTTTTGCCAATGTCCAATAGCCAGCAACGTGCCATCCCGATCGTACCCGTAGCGCCCCGTTTCCGGCCCGATGAGCGCACCCAGCAGGCGATGCTCGCGGCTCTTGACGACGAATACAAAGCCAGAGCCTTTTATACGGTGGTCATCGAGAAGTTCGGAGAGGTCAGACCTTTTAGCAACATTGTTCAGGCAGAAGATCGTCACGCTCGGCGCTGGCAAACTCTCTTTACTCAGTACGGCTTACCGATTCCCGCCGACCCCTACGCCGGTCAGGTTGAGGCTCCCGGCACATTGGCCACGGCTTGCGAGATGGCGATCGCCTCTGAAGTCGCTAATGTCCAAATGTACGATGAGTTTCTCGAATTTGTTACCGAACCAGACCTGCGCGACACCTTTAGCCAACTGCGCGACGTTTCTCAAAATCGCCACAAACCCGCGTTTGAACACTGTGCCCGGCGTCTGGCGGGCGGCGGACGGGGATCGGCCCATCGCGGCCATCGCTAGAAAGAGACTTTTACCTTAGATGTTGACTCAAATAGGAGTAAGACCATGTCTGTTAAAGTAATTACCCGACCCTTGAAAACGGTGAATATTACGGTCGTGAGCAATGCGACCAGTCTGCATGTTCAGGGCGACAAAGTGACCAAGCTCAGCGCCATACCAGGGCAAGAAGCGGTCAATCCTGCCTCAATATCTGTTGATCTGACCGTTCAAGACCCGCAAACCTTGCCGGGAGTGCTCGCTGCGGCTGAGGCGCTAGAGCTGATGTTCAATGTAGAGGATGCCCTGGAGTTGGGGCTGTTGCTGGTGGCGATGGGGTTGGAGAATACGTCGCGCGATCGCATCTCCGCCACCCTAGATCGCCTGACCCAGCTCATCGGTGAACTGGGCTAATGCTCTAGGGCAACTCGCGCTGTTAACCCTGCTGCTCAAACTCCTCGATCGCCTCCATCACATGAGCCGCATACATCAGCGACGGACCACCCCCCATCATGACGGTCACGCCTAGCGTTTCGACGATTTCCTCCCGCGAGGCTCCCGCTTGCAGCGCCGCCCGAGTGTGAAAGGCAATGCAACCGTCGCAGTGGGTGGCCACCCCAATCGCCAGCGCGATTAGTTCCTTGGTTTTGGTATCCAGTGCCCCCGGCGTTGATGAGCTACGACTGAGTCCATAAAACGCCTTCATGACATCAGGCAGTTCTTTGGCCAACTGACCTGTGTAGCGCTTGATGTGGGTGATTTGATCAGAATAGGAAGGGAAGGGGGAATTTGCTTGAGACATGGCAGCTTTGTCAGTAAATTGCGATTAGCACACCCTCAATTCTAGAGGGGACTTTACGGTATGACGTCCGATTCAATCAGCCCTTCTGATCCACTATTGGCGGCTGCTCCACTCTCATCCACGCCCTTAGGCCGTGAGCTGCCCGCAACGGCCCTCGCTGAACCTAAAACCCTCAAAGAGCGCAGTGACTGGCTGAGCTTCCATCGGATCTGGGGGGTGCTGCCAGACGAGAGCCTAGTGGCGATCGCGGCTTCTCTACACCGGCTAACAGTGGCACCTGGCACTGATATTTATCACCAGGAACAAGCCGCGATCGGGCTTTATTTATTGAAATGGGGCAGCGTTGAAATTTATCGTCAGTCACCTGTAGGCCGCACCCACATCTGCTATCGCAGTGCAGGTGACTTATTTGGCTATGTGCCGCTGGTCGCCGCCACAGCCACCACCCCGTATCAGGCGAGTGCGATCGCGCTGACCAGCAGTGAAATTTGGTTTCTCCGGCGGGACGACCTGGAACGCCTGATTCTTCAGAATCCGGATATTCAAACACCCATTAATCGCCTGCTGGCTCAAGATGTGGCCCAGTTTGCCCAGCGGATTGCCTGGGAACAAATCCGCACCCAAGGACTCCAGCGCTACCTGCGTCCCCTTGCGGGCGAGCCGCCGCTAATGGGTCAGAGTAAAGCGGGGCGTAAGCTCGCTCAACAGGTGGAAACAGCGGTGACTACCCTAGAGGCGATCGTGTTTCAGGCCGGTTCGGGGACGGGCAAAACGTTTTGGGCGGGTTACATTCACAGCCAGTCTGGTGTGAGCAATCAGCCGTTTGCCGAACTGGACTGTGTGCAACTGCCGCGAGATGCCGCTGGCGTGGTACAACCCGAGGCGCTTTTTGGGTGTGAAGACGGCGCACCGGGTGTCCTCGAACTGCTGGAGCGCGGCACGTTGTTAATCGATAACGCCCATCTGCTGACCCGTCGCGATCGCGATCGCCTGACCGCCTATCTCAAAACGGGCACCTTTACCCGCAACCCCGCCCCATCAGCCGAGCTCCAGCTCGTTGATACCCCGCCGCCCGCCGTCAAATCGTGGGTGCGGCTGATGCTAGCCAGTCCCCAAAAACTGACGCTGGTAGAGGCTAAAACCCAGACGATTAAGCTCTTTAATCTGTCTCAACGCAAAGACGACATCCCTGATTTTGCGCAACACTTTCTCGCAAAATTTTGCCAAGAACAGGATCGCGCCCCCCTGCAACTCGACCAGAGCGATGTCCGGCGGCTGATCAGCTATGCCTATCCCGGTAACCTGAGTGAGTTGGCGGGCATTCTCAAGCGGGCGGTCACCATGACGCCCCCCGATCAGAGGCTCATTCCAGAGCAAGTCCTGTGGTCAGTGCAATCGGCCAAAAATGCGTTTCGCATCGATTTACTCACCCAATTTCCCTGGATGCGTCAGTTTTTGCTGAGCCAATGGTGGCCAGAGCGATTCTGGTTGGTCATGATGCTGGTGTTTATTCCCGTCACCGTCATGGGGTTGGTCGGGCCTCAGACGCGCGACGCCAGCATGACCCTCAACTTTTTCTGGGCCTGGTGGTGGCCGTTCTATCTGCTGCTATTCCCTTTAGTAGGAAGGCTTTGGTGTAGCGTCTGCCCGTTTATGATCACGGGGGAGTGGTTGCGAAAAGTCTCCCTCTGGATTTGGCCCCGTGAATTGTTACCCTGGCCCACGAAATGGCTGAATCGCTGGGGAGCCTGGGTTCTATTTGTCGGGTTTGGGCTGATTTACCTCTGGGAACATCTCTGGGATCTTCCCCATACCGCCTATCTTTCCGCCTGGTTGCTAATTGTTATTGCGGCCGGAGCGGTGATGGGTAGCCTTATTTATGAGCGCCGCCTTTGGTGCCGCTATCTCTGCCCCATCGGCGGGATGAATGGCATGTTCGCCAAGCTGGCGATCGTTGAGGTGCGCTCCACGCAACAGGTGTGTGGCAGTCAATGTCATACGTTTGGTTGCTACAAGGGCAGCCCCGCCACCCCCGTCACCCTTGCCAACGCCTTGCCCACAGAAGGTCAGGCCACCCATGGCTGTCCGCTCTATTCCCATCCGGCCCAGCTCAAAGATAACCGCGACTGTGTGCTGTGCATGACCTGCCTCAAAGCCTGTCCTCACCGATCAGTACAGGTCAATGTCCGCTTTCCCGCGTCCGATCTGTTGGAGAATCATCAAGCCTTTGGGGCCGAAGCCGCCCTCTTACTGCTGCTGTTTGGCGGTGTTTTTATGCACCACGACCAGCAGATTTTAGACTGGCTGGGGCTGGGGCCGCTGCCGGTGGATGCGGCCCATTTAGCGATTGGCCTGCCGGTGGTGACCGTGCTCTTGGGTGCGCCCGCCCTGCTGACCTATGCTGTCCATACCCTGGCTCGCTGGCTAGATCGAGATATGCCAGATTATCTGACGACGGTCTATGGCTACTTGCCCTTTACCTTGGCGGCTAACCTGGCCCATTACATTCCCGCCGCGATCACCGAAGCCGGGCAAATTTTACCCGTCATGGCTCACACCTTTGGCTTTAGCGGTCAAGGGCTTCCCACGCTCACGTGGAGTCCTGATGTCGCCGCCTTTCTCCAGGGCGTGACCCTCATCGCAGGCTTGCTGTTGAGCGTTTACCCGCTGTTGCGGACAACCCGGCGTCCTCTAGCCCAAAATCTTCCCCATCTCATCCTTATGGTGGGGCTAACCCTCTTCTTCTTTAAGCTGATGGTGGTTACTCCCATATCGGTGTAAGGGCATGTCACAACAGTCATTTGCAGCAAAGTATCCCCATATTGCCCGTTGGGTGGATGAACATCAGGGCTGGATTGAAATCGGGTATGCCCCAGACGGCCCCTTGACGTCGTTTGTGAGAGCGCTCGATAGGGGGGGAATGCCCTGGGAAGGACAGGATGAATACGAATCGCTGGATGAGGCATGGCGCGATTTGGACAGCAATATCGGTGTCTATTTGAAGGATCTCTATGGAGAGTGATGTCTAATGTACGACTCAATTACCCAAGCCATTGGCTGCACGCCGTTGATTAAATTGCAGCGACTGCCCCGAGAATTTGGCTGTGTCGCGACGATTGCCCTCAAGCTGGAGGGCATGAATCCCGCTGCTTCAGTCAAAGATCGGATTGCCATCAGCATGATTGAGGCCGCCGAGGCAGCTGGCTTGATTCAGCCCGGAGTCTCCACCATCGTGGAAGCCACCTCTGGGAATACCGGCATCGGACTCGCGATGGTCTGCGCCGCCAAAGGGTATCGCCTCATTCTCACCATGCCCGACAACATGAGCCAGGAGCGGCAGCAAATCTTCCGGGCCTATGGCGCAGAAATTATGTTGACCCCAGCCGCGTTGGATATGGCTGGGGCGATCGCTCGCGCCAATGAAATTCTCGCGACGGTACCCAATACCTTTTCACCGCAGCAGTTTAGTAATCCTGCTAATCCCAAAATCCATTACGAGGCGACTGGCCCCGAGATTTGGCAAGATACCCAGGGGCAACTGGACGTGCTGGTGGTGGGAGTGGGCACGGGAGGCACCCTAACGGGGGCCGGACGCTATCTCAAACAGCAAAAGCCTGACCTCAAAATCATAGCGGTCGAGCCCGCCAGCAGTGCCGTGCTCAGTGGCCAATCAGCGGGACGCCATGATATTCAGGGTATCGGAGCCGGTTTTGTTCCTGATGTCCTACGGGTGGATTTGATTGACGAAATTATCACCATTGCTGACGACACCGCCTATGAACTGGGTCGAAAATTGGCTCAGACAGAAGGGATCTTGAGCGGAATTTCAACCGGAGCTGTGCTGTCAGCGGCGTTTCAGGTCGCTCAACGCCCCATCCATCAAAATCAGTTAATTGTCGCTATTCAAGCCAGCGGCGGTGAGCGCTATCTCAGTACGCCGATGTGGGCCAACCTGGCCGTACCGCTGGTGAGCAATGCGACATAAAGGACAGAACTTAGCCAGAACAACTCACGGCCAGTCAGACACTGAACTCATGGCCTGATAGTCTTAAATCCGTCGCTGAGGTTGTAGGCGTTAAAGCCGTTTGACCGTAAAACGCGGGTGGCATAGTAAGCTCGCTGCCCAACCTGGCAATAGACCCAGATTTTCTGCTCCGGGTTCAACGCCTGTGGGCGATTGCGCAATTCAGACAACGGCAGATTCACCGCCCCATCAACAGGCCCAGCGGTAAACAAGCTAATGGCCTTCTTTACTCGCTTCCTTTCATGGCTGAATCGTTGTTTGAACCGTTCTTTCCCCAGAGGGTTGGGAAAGGTGAAAACTCTGCCGATTCTGCACTAACACAAACGTGGCCACCATCAGTAGAAAATAACCGAAGATCTTTTGCAGCTTCTGGGCCGGAACAAACTGAGCCAGATACGCCCCTGGAATGGTCCCTAGGCTAGCGACAAAAATGAAGGATATCATCAGGTGCCAGTCCAGCTCTACATGGCCCAAATAGCCCAGGAAGCCGGTAACCGAGTTGGCCATAATAATCAGCAAAGATGTGCCAATCGACTGTTTCATCGGCACTTTGGCCAGCAAGACTAACGCTGGCACAATGGCAAAACCACCCCCCACCCCCACCAGTCCGGTCAAAATACCCACGCCCAGCCCTTCACTCAATAGCCAGAGCCAGCAATATTTACAAACCGGTTTTGGATATAAGGTTAGGGGGTCGGCTGAGGGGGGATTTTGGGCACTGCGGTAAATCATAAATCCCGCCGCCAGCAGCATCACCACAGCAAACAGCAGCATTTGGAAGCTTTCGGAGACCACTGGTAGGGTGGCGATCTTGGCTCCCGTAAAGGTGCCCACCATCGTGGCTGAGCCAAACACCAGCGCCGTTTTGAGATTGACATTACCCGCCCGCCAGTGGGGAATTAACCCCAGCAGGCTGACGGTGCCGACAATCACCAGGGTCATGGCGATCGCACTCTTCGGTGACACCCCCATGACATACACCAACACGGGCAATGCCAACACTGAGCCGCCGCCACCCATCAGGCCCAAACTGAGACCAATGCCCCCCGCCATCACCAGGCCAACAATCCATTGCATTAGCCCTGACTCCGCTGGTTATAGGGCAATTTGGCCAGCAGCATCCCCATCATGCAGGTATCGCTCACCCCAGCAAACACGAGCCCAACTCCCACAAAGCCACTCAGCATTAAAAACCAGGGGGAAACAAACGCCCCTAATAGCGTCCCTAGGAACACCAAAGACCCGGCAACAATTTGCACCTGACGCATCAGACTAATCGGCGCATTCCGATTGACGACGGTTGAATAGCCCGCTTCTTTCCAGGAGGCCAATCCGCAGGAGAGGTGAGTAACCGATTCAAACCCAGCATCTAAGAGCTTTTGGGCAGCGATCGCCGAGCGATTGCCAGAACGACAATACAACACCAGTTGCGTATCCCCGAACTGGGGAATTTCGCGCAAATCAAACCGAGAGAGTGGCACCAGCATCGCGCCAGGAATATGCTCTCCCGCAAACTCGACGGGCTCACGCACATCAATAAGCGTGATGGTCTGTTGATCTAACCCCTGATTCAGGGTTTGAGCATCCATTGTGTGGAGCTGATTCAAGCGAGCAGCCTGCATGTAGAAAGTCTCCCTATGAAAATTAAAAACTCTATCTTCGACATTTACTCGGCGGATTAGGCCGCCACCATCTGCCCACAGCGTTCATTAGCAGGTACTGCCTCCATAATCTTTTTGGGGTTAGGCAAGTTCAGAGAGTCCATGAACTGCATGAACTCGGCGCGACTACGTCCAGTGAAACGAGGATTCCACCGCTTCTCTTCCCCAACCGTCGAAACGGTCTGCCCCTTATAGTCGTGGCCCGGATACACCAGGGTGTTGTCCGGCAGAGTGAATAGCCGTTTGGTAACGACGTCGTAGAGAGTCCCAGCATCACCACTCTGGAAATCGGTGCGGCCACAGCCGCGAATCAGTAGCGCATCCCCCGTCAACAAGTGGGTGCCGTTGACCAAATAAGCCATGTGGCTATCGGTATGACCAGGGGTGGCGATCGCGTCCACCGTCACGCGGCCAACCCGTAACACCTCACCGTCACCAATGAACCGATTGGCACAAGCCGCCTCGGCCTTTTCAGGCACAATTCCAACACAGCCAGTGGCCTCCCGTAGTTGGGCCGTGCCGGTGATATGGTCAGCGTGGATATGGGTTTCCAGACAGTAGTTCAGCGTTAAGCCCAATTCGTGCAATAGCTGGCGATCTCGTTCCACCTGCTCCAGCACCGGGTCAACCAAGATCGCGCCCTTAGTTTCTAGATCGGCGATTAAGTAGGTATACGTGCTGGTTTCGGGGTCAAACAATTGGCGAAATAGCATATTCACTTTACCGATAGCGACAGGGTGCAAGAACAAGGCAATTTCTTTGTCAAACTTCAACTATATTACCATATAATAATAAAATTTTAGGATACAATAAAATATAGTTAAACCGTTGTATTCCTCCCATGGCATTACCTCCCACTGTTTTGGCTCCCATTGCCGATTATTTCAAGGTTTTATCTGAACTCAGCCGCTTACAGGTGCTGTGCACGCTTAAAACCGGGGCCAAAAGTGTGACTGAGATTATTGCCGAAACGGGGCTAGGGCAGGCTAATGTTTCCAAGCATCTGAAAATTTTGGCCCAGGCGGGGCTGGTCTCTCGGACGCCCCAAGGCGTCAGCGTGTATTACGAAATTGCGGAGCCCTTCATTTTTGATTTGTGTGAGTTGGTGAGCGATCGCCTCGCTAAGCGTTTGGCGGCACAATCAGAGCAGCTAAAACAGCTTGAGGCCTGGCAGCAGACAAAAGCGGTCAGTCCCCAATAGCCCACAGCCTGCACCATGACGACTGAGCCCTCCCCGGTAAAACGATGGCTGCTGCTTCTGTCTACAGAACCCGTGGCTTACTCTCATTGGCAAACATCGCCAGGACACCCATGGGACCGTGCTGGAATACTGGCGAGTCGAAAAGGCGGATTCGGTGATTATCTTGCCGCTTCAGAATCAGCGCCTCATCTTACCGCCCCACACTTACCGCCCCGGCATGGGAAAACTGACGCTGGATTTCCAGGGGGCCGGTGCCCTGCTGACCAGCACCCTGAGCAAGCTGTAGTGGCCATTTTGCAGCGGGAACTAGGTCTGCCTCAAACCGCGATCGACCAGCTGCTGCCGTTAAGTCAGGAAGGCTGGGCGATCAACGGCTCATTTCAAATGCTCTATGGCTTTGTGGCTGATCTCAAACCTGAGCCGATGGTTCCGGCAGTCCGAATTGCCGCCACCTATCCTGCTGATGCAACGGGCATGCAGCCATTGCTGGAAGTTCTTCAGTGCCTGCAAGGCCACTTGGTCTTACGGGAATGGCAAGCCAACAGAGGGAAACTCATTAAATTAAATTACTAAAAAAGAATATGGTTGTACAATGAAATCAGCTTTTTCTGGTGCGGAATATTTGATCCATGGATGTTGCTCTAGATAGTGTGGTGCTGTCGCGCATGCAGTTCGCACTGACGGCCATTTTTCACATGCTCTGGCCTGTTTTGACGACGGGCATGGCCATCTACCTGGTAATTGTGGAAGGGCTGTGGCTAAAAACACGCAACCCTGATTACTACCGCCATGCCCGCTTCTGGTCAAAGCTTTACGTGCTCAACTTTGGCATTGGGGTCGCCTCGGGGCTGCCAATGGAGTTTCAGTTTGGCACCAATTGGGCCCCGTTCTCAGAAGCTGTAGGCGATTTCTTTGGCAGTATTCTGGGCTTTGAAGGGGCCATGGCCTTCATGCTAGAGGCGGGGTTTCTGGGCATTATGTTGTTTGGCTGGGGGCGGGTACACCCGGTGATTCACTACCTGGCGACAATTATGGTGGCCTTTGGGGCCAACCTATCGACCTTCTGGATTTTGGTGGCGAATTCCTGGTTGCAGAGCCCAACAGGGGGTGAGATGGTCAACGGCAAGTTTATTGTCAGTGACTACTTTCAGGCGATCGCTAATCCTTTTATGGTCAAGAGCGTTTCGCACATGTTTTTTGCCACCCTGGAAACATCGTTATTCGTGATTGGTGGCATCAGCGCCTGGTACATACTCAACAACCGCCAGCAGGCCTTTTTTAGCCAATCGCTAAAAATTGTATTGGCTGCCGCCGTCGCCGTTACGCCGCTGCAAATTTACATCGGTCACCTCAGTGCCGAACAGGTGGCCCACTACCAGCCTACCAAACTCGCAGCCATGGAAGCCAAATGGGAGACTAGCCCCGCCGGACAACCCGCTGACTGGAGTCTGCTGGCGATCCCTGACGAAGCCACCCAGACGAATAAATGGGAAATTACCATTCCCAACGGGTTGGGCTACATTTTGGAATTTAAGAAAAATCTGTCTGAGCCGGTGTTGGGGCTGCGGGAATGGCCCACTAGCGATCGCCCCCGCATGGTCGGGTTGATCTACTATTCTTTCCGCATCATGAGCGGCATTGGCTTCTTTTTGGCCGGGCTGATGCTGTGGAGCATTCTGCAATGGCTGCTAGGTAACCTCTCTACCGAAAAAATTGGCCAGCAAAAATGGCTACTGCGCACCTGGATTTTTGCTGCACCCTTAGGTTACATCGCGGTGGAATCCGGCTGGATTGTCCGCTGCGTGGGGCGGCAACCTTGGACCCTGTATGGGCAAATTCGCACCGCCGACGCGGCATCCCAGCTTCCCGCCAGTAATGTACTGACATCGCTGACCTTATTTGCAGTGGTGTACTCGATCCTGTTTGTCGCGACCCTGTACTTTGGCAGCCGGATCATCCGCCATGGTCCTAATCTAGAGCTACCGATCCCAGGGCTTGACAATCAACCGGCGCTGGAGACCGAACCGGCTACCTTCGTGCCCGATCAACGTCCCCTCGAAGCCCAGCAGTAGCAGTAGGTGACTGATATGGACGCATTAGTACATTTTTTGCCCCAGGTTTGGTTCGTCATTCTGGCTCTATTCCTGTTTCTTTACGTCATGCTCGATGGGTTTGACCTGGGAGTAGGCATTCTCTCGCTAACCAGCTCCGACGAAGAGCGGCGTAGTCTTTTGATGACCAGTCTAGGCAATATTTGGGATGCCAATGAAACCTGGCTGGTGCTGATGGGTGGAGCCTTGTTTGGAGCCTTTCCTTTAGCCTATGGCACCATCCTCAGCGCCCTGTATATTCCCATTTTTATGATGATATTTGGGCTGATTTTTCGGGCGGTGGCCTTTGAATTTCGGGAGCATTCCACCCGCAAGCTGCTTTGGAATTTTGCCTTTGGGGCAGGCAGTTTTCTCGCAGCTCTGGGCCAGGGTTTTGCCCTGGGGAGCGTGATTGAAGGGATTGCGGTAGATGAGGCCGGTCACTTTATCGGCTCTACCTGGGATTGGCTCGACTGGCGATCGCTTCTGGTGACCCTGACCCTGATTCAGGGCTACGTGTTGATTGGGTCTACCTATCTAATTTTAAAGACCGAAGGAGATCTGCAAAAGACCCATTTCCGTACGGCTAAAATTGCCGCGATTACAACTCTAATCGGGGCAATTTTAATCACCATTGCCACGCCTATTTTTTATCAGGCAGCGAGAAATCGTCTGTTTACCCCACCTTTGGTTTATATCTTTGCTGTGATTCCGGTACTCGGTGTAGTGCTGGTTGGGCTGCTATTACGCAGCCTGAATCGGGAAGAAGAAGCCACGCCATTTATCTGGACAATTTTGATTTTCTTGCTCACCTTTATTGGCTTGGGGCTGATTGTATTTCCCTACATTATCCCCACTCAAATTACCATCTATCAGGCAGCAGCAGCCCCCAGTGCCCTGGTATTTATGCTCACCTTTATTGGGGTACTAATTCCCATTATGCTGTTCTACAACATCTATAACTACGTTGTGTTTCGCGGCAAGGTAGCGGGCAGCACCTACGGCGAATAGGAGAGGCGGTCAGGACAACGGACCTTCTTCCTGAAGGCCGGGGAACGTCAGAATAGGACACAGAATTTTTGCGATCGCCCGCTGCCTTGATCCTGTTCAGCCGACCTATCTCACGGTCATCTATGCCTATCTGCCCTTTACCCTGACAGCCAATTGGCGGTTTCTTCAGGGGGTTACCCTTCTGTCGGCGCTGATCTTTAGCCCCTATCCGCTACTGCGCATTACCCAGCACCCCACCATCAGCAATCTTCCCCATCTGGGTTGATGGTGGGGTTGGCCGAGTTCTTTTTCCAGCTGCTCCTCCAAAGTTGATGCCTGGTAACGCTCTATCAACTCTTATGAATTGGGGCTATCTCCTCGGGGGATAGTCTTCTAGGATCAAGGTAGGAAGGGGATTTTCCCTTCAGTCGAAATACCCAAATCAGGAGGTGTGGAGATGACAAAGGATACCAGGTGTATTTTGATCTTTTTAACAATGGTACTGCTTGCTCCACTACTGTTTGGTATAGCCTATCTGCTGTGGCCAGTCAGTTATTTTGCGGCGATCGCGGTACTGTTTATTGGCTTTACGATTGACATTCTAGGAGAATTTGAAATTCTAGATCACACGTTGAGTTAGACCTAACTCTCTGCCGAACCCGTCTCTTTGAGGTAATGCTCCGCCAACGGATCTCTGGACTATGCTGATTCATCGTGACATTACCGCTGTTGTCGGTCATACCCCTTTAGTCAAGCTGCAGCGATTGCCGCCGCAGTTTGGCTGTGGCGCAGAAATTGTGTTGAAACTGGAGGGGATGAATCCAGCCAAGTCGGTGAAAGACCGAATTGCCATCAGCATGATCCTGGAGGCGGAAGAGGCTGGTTTGATTCAGTCTGGGGTTGCAACCATCGTGGCGGTCTATGCTGGGCTACACCTGGGGCAGCGCGATCGCTACCGCAACCAACGCATTGTGATCATCCAACCCAGTGGGGGGAGCGCTACCTCAGCCCGGCCATGTGACATGGGGTGCATCCTGACGATTCGCTAGCAGTGCCGCCTGTGGCTCTGAATCATTAGCCCTAACCCTTGGATAGCCATGCCGCCTGATGCGCAACCCCCCTGGCGGGTTCAAGACCGCTTTCTAGAACTCCACACTCGCTGGATGACGCTGATCGGCGAACACTGGCTAGATGCCCAGGGGCAACAGCTAGAATACTGGCGCATTGAGAAGGCCGACTCCGTTATTGTGTTGCCCATTCAACGGGATCCCCTGGGCCAGTCTCACATTTTGCTACCCCCCGCCAGCTTTCGGCCTGGGGTAGGGCAGGTGACGCTAGATTTTCCCGGCGGGCGGTGCTTGGCGGGGCAAACGCCAGAGGAGGCTGCGATCGCGATTCTCCACCGAGAGCTAGGCCTAGAGGCAACCGCGATCGCTCAGCTTACGCTCCTCAACCCTGATGGGTGGGCGGTCAATAGCTCCTTCTCAAACCAAAAACTCTATGGGTTTATCGCCTACCTTGAGGAGGGCATCTCGAAGTCGCCGGAATTGATGGCAATCAACTATCCTGCGACTGTAACTGGCGTGTGCCAATTACTCGACGAGTTGACTTGCTTGCAATGTCGCGCCGTTCTTTTAGAGTGGCGCGCTTGCTTAGAGAACGGATTGCAATTATGAGGATGGCCGGTCGATGGGCTAGTTGGTTCTGTCGTAAAAACAGAGGAGTGGTAGTGTTCTGATGCGTCGGCATCTGCTGCCATGGGCTCAGACTGCTTCCATTCGTCACCAATATGCTGGATTGTCTAATGCCTGCACGCATGAACAGAGGCCAGGTACTGCCTCTATTGAATCATCTGTGAGTGATTGCCCCAGCCATCCCTCAGGTTGCGAAAGTTCAAGCGGTGCTGCGATCACATCCTGCGAAAGCGGTTGGAACCCAACTTTGGAGTAGAAGGTTGGATCACCATAGGTGGTCACGAATCTGACACCGCTTTTCTGCATTTCCTGAAGACCGTGGGTGATCAATGCCTGACCGATGCCCATGCCTTGATGATCACTGTGGACGGCAACCGGAGCCAAGATAAATACGTCGATATCCCTTTTCTCGAAGGTTAATCGACTAAAGAATATAGCCCCAACAATTTGTTTCCTATCAACAGCTACAAATCCATATAAATCCTGACTATCGGTACTCGAAATCAAGTCATTTGCCAGATTGCCGATCAAAACCCCTTCCTTTTCTCCTTCAGATCTGGTGAATACCGAAATAAAAAGACCTTCTATCGCTGATGCATCACTTGGTTCATGAGGTCTGAATTCCATCATTATTCCTTGAAAGGGTATGACACACATCAGGTTCTAAATAGCGGCATCGACTTGAGCTAGACGGTGAGTCTGGGGGTGGAGGATTTGGCTGTCGCGAATCACGCCGATGCAGTCGTTGAGGCTGCCATGAAGTAAGCTATCGAGCAATTGCTAATATCTCGAAAAATGAACCACACTCATTAGAGTGGGATGGGAAAGCACTATACCACTCTCAACCATAGCGAATTACCTAGGCTTAGAGAGTGACAGTGGGAACCGCCGCTCTTGGCCCCATAAGTAGAATGTCGTTCTTCATCGTTTGATCGGCAAAATTCGCAATTGTCTGCCTTCATCGTTTGATCGGCAAAATTCGCAATTGTCTGCCAGTCCTCTGAAGTAAAAATCTGAGCGAGCAGAGAGACTGCTTCAGCACGAACCACCTTCTGTTCGTTGGGTGACACCTGCTCTCCCTCTGCCAACAGCGCCTCAATCCAGGCCGTTTGCTCGGGGGTGAGATGCCTCAGGTGACCATATAAGCATATTTGCGCCTCCATGTAGACAGATTCTAGACTCCGCCCAAGCTGCCACGACTCTAACCACCCCTTCAGCTCCGGTAACAAAATGGATAGCACTCGCACAGTCCACCGCAGCCGCTGCAGAGCTTCTGGCGAAGCATTCTTGAGTAACTCCACATACGGCTGTAGACCCAGACCCGCCTCAACCGTCCCTTCCTCACTGGCGTGATCGGCATCGGCTTCCCGAACCCAAGCCTCGTCATTGAGCAAGTCCATCAGGTTGCCCGTTTTTCTCAGTTGCTCAGCCAGGATGGCATCATTCATAAACTGTGAGGACGTTGTGAACCGAGTAGTATGGTAACCCCCAACTATTCTTCCAACTCGCTAGGGTCGATACCCAGTTCCCGTAATTTTTCCATAGCCCGATCTAATTTGCGCTGGGTCTGGTTCCGCTCCTGGTATAGCTCCTCAGGGTCTTTGAAGCGCTCGCCATTGGGATAGAACAGCGCCAGGCCATCCTCAAACATGTCAAATGTGACCCCTAGCGCCGGGGAGGTCCAGGGCAAATTGAGGCGGGTGAGTAGCACGAGCCGTTCATCTGGGGCCTGTCGAGTCAGCCCCCAAAACTCAAAATTGTCGGGGTCGTAAAAGAACATTTCCAGCACCCCGTACCGGTCATAAAACGCCTGCTTCTGAGAAATCTCAGTGGCTGAGTTACTGGGAGAGATAATCTCAAAAACCACCTGGGGCGGGATGTTGTCCTCTTTCCACTGCTTGTAGCTACTACGGTCACCATCGGGACGACCCAGCACCACCATGGCATCGGGAGCCTGGGAGGGAACGGGGGGAGCATCCACCTGAACCGGATACCAGAGTAAATCCCCTGCGACAAAAGCCGTTTGGCCTTGTAAGAGGTTTCTCAGATTGCTGACCAACCGCACAATCCAACGGTATTGCTTCGTGTTATCAGCCATGGGCTGACCATCGGAGTCGGGATAGAGATCCGTGGTTACCGTTGCTTGAGTCATGGTCAGGTGGCCCCATCATCATATGGCTAGCGAACAAGGTGCTGGGCTCTTTGAGCTACCTCTCGTCTGAGTTGTTGAGGCACTCGATCGTACTCAGGCGGCATTGACGCTTGATGAACGAGTTCCGCTAAGACCTCTAACAACTGAACCATGACCTCCAAGCTTGTTCTGAGGCAGATGCTCAATCAGGGAAATCGCTCGTTGCCGAATATCCATAGAAGACATGACGAAAGGTTTTAGGCAAGCTTGCGTCAATTGTAGCAGTGGGCAGGTGTGGCGCAGCTTGAAGGCAGTTGGACAAGCCCCTATCTGGTAGGTGATCGTCAGCACACCAGAGATGCGGTCGTAGGAACTCTTAACCATGTCCAAATCGGGGTAAGTTTGGGGTAACGCTAAATTCATGGCCTTGAGACCCTTGCCATACATGAAGTGATTCACAGCTTCCCAAGCCGACGTTCTATGTCACGCTTTTGTAGCTCTTTCCATTTGATCAAGGGTGAGACCACGACATCCTCACCACACCACTGTGTTTGATCCATCTCTACCCAGCACCTGCTTACTCCCAAGAGCAATGGAGAGATGTTCGTTTGAAAGCGATGGGAGTGTCGCTCTTGCATCACAGCTGAGTAATCGCTGATGGGATAACCCGTTGCACGTTGGTGAAGGTTGAGGACGGTACTGGCGCTAGAACCGATACCAGAGTCGAATCGTAAGCGGCAACCTCTCATTGCTGCCGTTGGAAGGACAATTGAAAATATACCTTCACACATCGATTGAGCTTTGGCTAAGCAGAGCTACCTTAGGAGAAGCCCTTTAAATTTTGGCTACCATAGCCATTGGCAGCCGGGTTAGGACGTACTCTCAAGTCGTCTAAGGGTGATGGCTATACGCGGTTTGCTGCCCCAGTATTGGCCACTGGCGCTCAGGGAAATCCGGCCTTTAGTGAAACGGCGTTTCTAAATTTTGACCTTTGAGCAGCAATCAACCGAGATCGCCCGGTTATCCCTACACCAGTCCCAGCGGTACCAGGCCATCCCGACGCTGTCTGTTCTGTGGGGAAAAGTCATTGCCGCTCGTCAGTTGTGGATCCTGTGGTCAGATCAAACCCATCGACCGACTGGCGTTGGGGCTTATACCTCGATCGCAGCACTCTTAGAAACCTGGCTCACCGCAATTACCCACCACAACGACCTGCGATCAAGGATTCTGCAAAGCCTTGCCGCTCTGACCCATCGCCCCGAAGCGGAATTGACCGCCTTCTTAGCCAGTACCAGCGACTACCAGCGTCAGCTGTTTTGGCAGCAGCTAGCGCCCCTTTCAGAGGATGCCGATCAGCTCCGAGCCATCCTCACCTGGCTCCCTGACTCTCCAGGCCTAGAGCCACAAACCAAGCATTTAGCGTCTGAGGACTTGTCTACGGTGTTGGCAAGCTTTGCTGCTGTAGCGCGGCTATTTCCGCCGTCTGTGGTGCCGGGGCTATTGGTGCTGCTGCCTGAGGATTACCAGGGCAAGGCTGCCCTCCCCGCCCTCGCCCAGTTGGTAGAGGCGGTGCCGCAGATTCCGGTGGCCCTGGCGGTAACCGCAGCCCAGGGCCAAGGCTTACTGAATGAGCTGCCCGAATCGAGAGCTAAGGCGATGTTACGCGGTGGCCTAATCGATGTCCCCTCTCCCGAACCGGGCAACATTAGGCAGTGGTTGAACGATCACGGCCTTGACGACGAGCAGCTTCAGCCCCTGCTTCAACTGGCCGAAACGCACGGCACTACCCCAGAAGCATTGGATGCGGCACTGACTCTCCTTAATCAGGCTCACCAGCCCGATACAGCAGAGGCAGCTGAGGTTTATCGCAGTCAGGCGGAGTGGTTTTTGTTTCAGTATCTAGAGGCCAAACCGACGACCATGGGGCGATTTCAGGTGAATGCGCGGTTAGACATCGACTTTGGCGGTCGCCCAATGGAAGTGGATTTTCTAGACGCAGCGGCCAAAATTGTGATCGAATTGGATGGCCACTATCACTTCCAGTCCCTCGATAACTACCGCCGCGATCGCCGCAAAGATCGGCTTTTGCAGCAGCAGGGGTTTCTGATCCTGCGCTTTCTCTCAGAAGATGTGGTCAGCGACCTCGAAGGCATTCTCGATGCCGTTGATCAAGCTCTCACGACCCGCCCCCCGGCAATCCCCCACCCTTCGGAGGCATGATGCTTTCACTGCAACCCATTCCCCTATCAGACCTGCTCTTGAGCCGCCTACTCTTCGCCGATACAAAGGGTATGACCATCAGCGAGTTGAAAGCTGCCCTCAAGGCGATCGCTGGCAGCGAGCTATCGAACACCGCCTATACAGAGCAAATCGAAACCACCCTCACCAACCTCAGCGAGCAAGACTACACCCAGCCTGTCAGCTCGTCCCGCCACCAACTGAGCGGTCGCGGGCGTCAGCACATCCTCGACGGCCTCAGACTCAAGACCCTGCCCCCTCGACTCCAGTGGAAAACCCTAAAGAATACCGACTGGATCGCCTACGCCCTCAACCTTCCCGCCCTTTCAACCGAGACCCGTAGACGGTTAGCGGAGGCCGACGGCCTGCGAGCGGCCATTCTCCAGCAGGGCTTTGACCTTCCCATTGCCCCCTTCGGCACCCTCACCCAGGCTCGCAATGTCTTACTGTGGCAGCGCCTGTGTAATCCCCAAACTGCGGAAAACCTCCAGAACCAAATGCCCGACCTGCAACAGCAGGCGTTTAACCAGGGCACCGTCATGGCCGCACTGCTGAATGATTTGCTTCAAGCTCCCAAACCCCTGCCTTGGGACAAGGCGCTGTCGCAGCTGGTGGCCAAGGTCGCCCAGGCCAAGCGCACCACCCCCGATGAACTGCGCACCGCGATTTTGCGTCAGGCTGTGACCAGCGCCGCGCTGCCACCCCCAAAGACTAATGCCTCCCATAGCGCCCCCATAGCTGCCCTATCCGATGAAGCGTTCGCTGAGCTTACTCTCAATGCAGCCAAAGCAACTCAAGATGGCCGGTTAGGAGATTCCAAAGTATTTATCTCTCGGGTCTGGGCAACCTTACAGCAACAGCGCTCAGACCTAACGCTTACCCTGGAAGACTTCAAACAGCGTTTGGTAACCGCTAATCAGCAGCGAAGGCTCGATTTAAGTCGGGCTGACCTGGCCTATGCTCTGGACGCCAACGATGTATCGGCCTCCGAAATTAATCATCTAAACAGTACGTTCCACTTTATCCGTCTTGACTAAAGCCAATATCTATGAGTACTGACCCGAGATTTGACGCCTTTTGTTCTCACCAGGGGCTTGATGTTTTTCCTTAACGGGTGACAACGTACCTAAAGAGCTTGCTGCATCAGGGATAGAGCATAGAGACCACGCTGAAAATAGCGATGTTTATGGGGTTTGAGCGCTATCAGTTGGAGTGCCCAGTCGGTCCATAACT
>NZ_JADEWX010000156.1 GCF_015207395.1 Nodosilinea sp. LEGE 07088 | reverse complement strand
GACAAAAATCGTTGCCGTTACCGCCAGTGCCGCTGGCGAGGCCCATACCCAAATGGCGGCAGAAGCCCTCAAGCGCACCGCTCGCGCCCTCGGCCATGAGCTGGTGGCCGAAACCCAGGGGAGTGCGATCGCCACCGCCCTCCACCCCGACGACATTCAACAGGCAGCGGTGGTAATTGTGGGGGCCGATGGGGCCGTGGAGCGCGATCGCTTTGGCGGCAAACCCGTCTACGCCGTCTCCACCAGCGAGGCCATTCGCAATACCGCAATGGTGATTCAGAGCGCCGTGGCCCTGGTGGGACACGGTCCTAACCTGGGCGCAATCAAGACCACGCCCCACCCCCACGATCCCCTGCCGGAGGACACCGCCGCTGAGGCATCGACCTCAGCCCAAAAATTCTTTGTGGGCATTACCTCCTGCCCCACGGGCATTGCCCACACCTTTATGGCGGCGGAAGCCTTAAAACAGGGAGCCGCTAAACTGGGCCACGAGATCAAAGTTGAAACCCAGGGCTCGGTGGGCTCCCAAAACACCCTCACCACCGACGACATTGCCCGCGCCGACGCGGTGATTATCGCGGCGGATACCCACGTTGACCTGTCCCGTTTTGGCGGTAAGCGCCTGTACGAGACCTCCACCAAAGCGGCTATTCACAGCGGGGCCGATGTGGTGACGGCGGCCCTCGATGCCCCGATCGCTGGCGGCGGTGGTGATGCGGGTTATCTGGACGAAGTCAAGCGCGCCAAGGTCGAGCGCTCCGAAAGTCGCTCTGGCCCCTACAAGCACCTGCTCACCGGGGTCAGCTACATGCTGCCAGTGATTGTGGCCGGGGGTCTAATCATTGCGCTGTCGTTTGTGTTTGGCATTAACCCCGAAGAGGGCAGCTTTGGCGACGCGCTGATGCAGATCGGCGGCGGTGCAGCCTTTGCGCTAATTGTGCCGGTGCTGGCGGGCTTTATCGCCTTTTCCATCGCCGATCGCCCCGGCCTCGCCCCTGGCCTCATCGGCGGCATGCTGGCGGCAAATTTGAATATGGGCTTTTTGGGCGGAATACTCGCGGGCTTTTTGGCAGGCTATGTGGCCAAGTTTATTCGCGACCAGGTGAATCTCCCCGCCAACTTTGAAGGGCTGAAGCCGGTACTGGTGATTCCCCTGCTGGCGACGCTAATTGTAGGGCTGCTGCTGGTCTACGTCTTTGGTACCCCGGTGCGCTTTGTAATGGATGGGCTGACCGCCTACCTGGAGGGTCTGAGCGGCACCAATGCGGTGCTGTTGGGGCTGCTGTTGGGCGGCATGATGGCGATCGACATGGGTGGCCCGATCAACAAAGTTGCCTATACCTTTGCGGTGGGGCTGTTGACCACCGACATCTACGCCCCCATGGCCGCAGTGATGGCGGCGGGTATGACCCCGCCGTTAGGCCTGGCCCTGGCCACCTTTGTCTCTAAAAAGCACTTTAACCGGGCGGAGCAGGAGGCGGGGAAGGTGGCCTCGGTGCTGGGCATTTCCTTTATTACCGAGGGGGCAATTCCCTTTGCCGCCAACGACCCGCTGCGAATTATCCCCGCCTGCATGGCCGGGTCGGCGGTGGCCGGGGCGCTGTCGATGGCCTTTGGCTGCACCCTGCGCGCGCCCCACGGCGGCATCTTTGTGATGGCGATACCGAACGCGGTGGAGAATGTGGGGCTGTACATCGTGGCGATCGCGGCGGGTACCCTGGTCACGGCTTTGGTCGCGGTGCAGCTCAAGCACTGGTTTCCGCGCCGGGCGGCCCAGACACCCGCGTAGGGAACTATCGTGCTGGGCGTTCCCATTCACCTCGGATTTGGTAGTCGATTTAGTGGCAGCGGCGATCGCTGCAGCGATCGCCGCTGACCCGCCACCGGAGCTTGTCTGTACAAATCACCTGGTGATGCAACAGAGGCAATGTTTCTGGAAAATGCAGATCGACCACGCTACCCCGTACTGCGGTTACCGTTCCTGCGGTCACGATGAGTGCTGCCGGTGGCGATCATCTGGAGTGTCGCCACTAAAGGGCTGGACTCCCGTTTTGGGGTAGTCGTCGTCACTGGGACTAAAGAGACGCCCGACTGCGGTTGAGATATCTCCAATCGATGTTGGCAAAGCCCTCAGCATGCTTTTGATTTTCACAGACACTTTTCGCTTGATCGAAGTCATGGCTAACCTCCCAAATCTGATTTTACTCACCCGACTCACACCACACTCCATTGCAGACGGCCTGTGTACCGTCGTTATCCTGTTTGTGTAGGCTTTGCTGCTTGCCAACAGGTTTCTAGGCGAAAACGAAAAATTTCGGTCTGATAATCAATCTGCCAGCAGCGCTCTAAAAACCGCAGTTCGTAGTCTCGCCTGAATTTGAAAGGGTTGAATAGGGCTGGCTTTTCTTTAACAAAGAGCGGCTGCCTGAGGTAGGCCCCAGCGATGTGCCAAAAATCATGATTTAGTTTTCTTGTCGTCATGTCCGTGCCCTCCTTGCCCAGGGACATCCTCCATAGAAAGCCTCAAAAGGGCTTATTTCTCTGGTTCAGCGCTAGCAATTTCTGCCTCTGAACGCAGCTGTAGAGAGGCCTTGCGATGCTGTTCATGCTGACGCTGCTTAGCCAAAGATTCACGGGTTTCCGCTTGAATTTCGGCACCATCACCCCCAGCAACTTCGACTTCGCTGCGCTCTAGCATGGTTTGCTGACGATTTTTCTCCTGCTGCCGCTGCTCGGCAGCATGTTGGCGAGCCTGTTCTTGAGTAGACATCTTAATAGCCTCAGAAACTAAACGATAGTACGTAAGCCATCAATCGTCGCTCGCGGCGGCTCGCTCGCTGTTGTTCTTGGCAACGGCGAGAGCGAACGTCGCGAGCCCTGAATTTGAAGGTAATCGGGTGTCCTCTTACATCTATTAAGCTATCGAGAGAGTATGAGGATGTTGTGAAGACATCCACCGCTATCAGCTGTTTGTATCTTGAACGTGAGACTCGACCAGGGCTGAGATGGTCGCTACCAAAACGATCGGATCAAAGGGTTTGGCCACAACTACAGCGGCACCATCCCGCTGCAGCTGTAGCTGATCGGTGAGGCGATCGCGCGCCACCAGACACAGGGCTGGGATGTCGTGCGTCTGGGCATCAGCTTTTAGCTGAGCCAATATTTCTGAAGAATTGGATTGGTCATCCAGCAGAATGACATCGGGCGACTCTTGCTGGGCTAGCGCCAACCAGTCTTGGTCAGGTGTTGCCGTTATCACTTGCCAACCCGAGAGGGTCTCTAGGCTGAAGCGCAGAATGGCTCGAATATCATCCACGTATTCAATCAGCAGCACGCACAGTAGGCGTTGAGACGGCATGAGCTCGTTAAAATAACCGGGATAGTTTGGGTATTGGCTGAGTCCCTCAGCAATTTCAGCGTCGCTATCCCATCGCGCTCCGGCATCATCACGTCCAGCAGAATGGCATTTGGTTGCTCGGAGCGGGCGATTTCCAGGCCTTTGTCACTGGAGTATGCGGTCAGCAGTTCCCCACCCGCCTCCATCATCAGCCCCACCTGGGCGATTCGGTGGATATCGACTTCGTCGTCGATCCGCTATTTATTTTGGCGGTGTATGCCCCTGCGATCGCAGCATTCACTATCATCACCTACCATGCCGGACTTAGAGGACTGCGGCATTATCTGTCTCGGCTATGGCTCTGGCGATGCCCCCTAGCCTGGTACGCTTTTCTGCTGCTTGGCATCCCGCTCATTTTTGCCGCAGGCTCTCTATGGAAGGGAAATCTGTTTACAGACCCGTTCCCATTCACCTCATTTCAGTCAGTCATCCTAGCCTTAGCCCTGGCTACAATTCTTGGCCCTATTGAAGAATTTGGCTGGAGGGGCCTGGCGTTGCCGCTACTGCAACGTCGGTTTGCACCGATTTGGGCTAGCTTGATTTTGGGCGTCATCTGGGGATTTTGGCATTTGCCAGCGTTCTTATTGAGTGGAACACCGCAAAGTGCCTGGTCATTTACCCCATTTTTTGTGGGTACGATTGCGCTCAGCGTTATTGTGACGCCGTTGTTCAACGCCTCGCGGGGCAGCATCCTACTGCCTGCACTCTTCCATTTTCAGATGATCAACCCCCTGTGGCCCGACGCCCAACCCTATGACACAGCTGTGGTGATGATCGTCGCTGGTGTGACTGTTTGGCTGAATCGAAAATCGATGTTCAACCGCAAAAGGGCTGTGACTGCTGTTATTCCCATCCCTGCCTAAGTAAACCGCCCTCCTAAACGTGCCAAGAGGGCGGCATACAGGTCACTCAATCAACCCGTCGGCTCAACTGCGCTATCGGCCATTGCCGAAGACATAGCCAACACCGAGGGTAAAGCCAACTTCGTCATCGTCAGCAAACGGGAGATAGCTGACGGAGCCATTGGCAACCCAGCGATCGCCGAAGCGATAGTCAACACCGCCCGTGAGGGCAAAGTCGATCGTGCTGGTGTTACCGAGGTCACCACCAATACCAGCGCCTACAAAGGGATAGATAGTCCCATCTGCATCAAGTGCGTTGAAGTCATAGGTGACGGGCAAGAGGTAGAAGACATCTTCGCTGTCGTTGAAGTTAAAGTCAGTGGCGACTGCCGGACGAACCGACAGATTGTCAGTGATACTGATCTTGCCATTGACGACGAAGCCGTCATCGCCGCCGCCGATACCAACGTAGTTGTAGTCAGGGGTTTGCTGGGCAGACGCACTTAGTGGAAAGGCGAGAAGTGCAGCCGAGACCAAACCAGCAGAAACCAAACCGAGTGTGCTTTTCATACTTTCCTCCCCAACGCCAAAAGGCGTGACACGGGAACCTAAGATCTTCTATAGCCCTGGCAATGCTGGAACACGATAGGTGCAAAGTGAGGCTTTTAGAAGGAGCCATTGGAGAGAGGGTATCTGAAGGGAGAACCTTTTTCCTTTAGCTTACCTATAGTATATCTTCAGAGAAATAAGTCTGCTGTGGTTATCAGACACTTTGTCAAGTGGTTGCAAATGTAACCCTAATGATACCTAGAGTTTAGCCTGCTCGTCGCTGAGCTAAATGCAGGCAACAAACTCAATGGCGAAATGATTTTAATAGGAAATCCGATTTGGGAAACCCCGATTCATAATCAGAAGCCCCGCAGGAGGGGCTTCAGTCAGGATTTGGTATAAACTCTAAAGTCCATCGGTTAATTAGAATCTACAAACGATGCCTTTGAGCTAATAGCTCTGATTCAACGGTTGTGTTTCAGGGTGGCTATTGGCCTTTAAAACGATTCGTTTGCGGAGCTCTTCTGCGATTAACAGTAACGGGGGCCAGCCGACTAGAAACAGCCACTGCCAGGCTGCCAGGGGTGCGGTGCCGAAAATATTTTGCAGTAGGGGCACTTGCAGCAGGGCGATCAGCACGATCCACTCTGAGGCGATTCCCACCCAGATCAGCTGGTTGGTAAACCACCCCAGCTTGAGTATGGAGCCAAACTCTGACCGGCAGGCAAAAATATTGCCGACCTGGCAGGCCACAATCACGGCGACGGTCACGGTGGTGGCCTGAACAAAGATGGCGGTGGTGGCCGCATTGGCCGAGTGGTCTAAAATGGCCGCCGTTACCCGCTGAAGGTCTGAAATGCCATAGCCGTAGCTCCACCACACAGCCAAAAACCCCAGCATGGCAGCGGTGCCTTCAATCACGCCTAAAAAGCCATAGGCCCGCAATAAAAGAGACCGATCGAGCAAGGGTTTTTGTTTGGGTCGCGGGGGTTGATCCATAATGTGGGCTTCGGCAGGGTCGGCTCCTAGGGCCAGGGCTGGAATCATGTCTGTGCCCAGGTCAATGGCTAAGATTTGCATGATTGTGAGCGCGGGAGGAATCTTGAAGAGCACCATCGCCAGAAACGGCACAATCTCTGGCACGTTAGACGCCAGGATGTAGGTCATAAATTTGCGAATGTTTTGGTAGATGGCGCGGCCCTGTTCTACCGCCACCACAATGGTGGCAAAGTTGTCGTCGGTGAGCACCATATCTGCTGCTTCGCGGGCCACGTCAGTGCCGCTAATGCCCATGGCAATGCCAATATTTGCGGCCCGCAGCGCCGGGGCATCGTTGACCCCGTCCCCGGTGACGGCCACGACATGGCCCAGGTCTTTGTAAGCCTGTACCAGCCGCAGCTTTTGCTCCGGGGCCATGCGCGCAAACACCAGCCCGGCCCGGCTGTGCAGCCGTTGACGCAGCTGGGCATCGCTCATGTGGCCCAGTTCTTCTCCAGTAATCACCCTGACTTTGTCTTTGCCAATGCCAATTTGGCGGGCGATCGCCTCAGCCGTGCCGCCATAGTCGCCGGTGACCATGGTGACCGCAATCCCGGCTCGATGACAACTGGCGATCGCACCGGCCACCTCGGGCCGGGCCGGGTCCATCATGGCCGTCAGCCCAATCAAGATCAGGTCTTTTTCCAGGTCGTGGGGATCTTGATGCAATAGCTCTTGCTCCCCTTTGCGGGCCGCTACCCCCAGCACGCGAAATCCCTGACGCGCTAGCCGATCGTTAGCCGCTGCAATCTCGGTTCTTTCCTGAGCACCCAGGGGGTGGGTTTGGCCCTCCCGGAGGATGAACTGACAGCGCTCTAGCACCTCCAGCGGCGCCCCTTTGGTAAAGCTGAGATAGCTGTGCTCGTTGCGCCAAAGCTCGGCATGTTGCCAGTCGAGCACAACGGTCATCATGCGCCGTCGCGAATCAAAGGGCACCTCGCGCAGCCGGGGAGAGCGATGCTGCAGGGTCTCTGGCTGTAAGCCAGCTTTTAGCGCCGCCACCAGCAGGGCGGCTTCGGTTGGGTCGCCAATTTCCTGCCAGGCCGAGGTGGCCTGCCCTTTTGCCGGGGTGGTGAGATGAATTAACCGGGCGTTTGAACACAGGGCCGCTCCAGCCAGCAGAGTATGGATATGGCTCACCGCTGGCGGCGAAGTGGCCTGAATGTCGCCGGTGGGGTCGTAGCCGGTGCCGGTGACCTCGATCTCTCCTGCTGACGGAATCCAGAGCGATCGCACGGTCATTTCGTTTTTGGTCAGCGTCCCGGTTTTATCGGTGCAGATGACGGTGGTCGCACTCAGGGTTTCCACCGCCGACAGCCGCCGCACCAGGGCATTGCGACCGGCCATGCGCTTCACCCCAATCGCCAGGGCCAGCGTCACCGTTGGCAACAGCCCCTCGGGCACGTTGGCGACAATGATGCCAATGGCAAAGATAAAACTCTCCTTGACATCCAGGCCAATCAGCAGGGTACTGAGCAGAAAAACAGACATGCCCATGGCGATCGCAATGGTGGTAATCACCCGCACAATCCGCGTGATCTGCACTTCCAGGGTGCTGGGCTCGCGTTTTACGGTGGTCGTCAGGTGGGCCACATGGCCAAACTCTGTGCGCGCACCCGTGGCGTACACCACCGCTAGCCCCCGCCCGGCAGCCACGGTAGAGCCGGTAAACACCAAATTGCCCAGGTCTGCGGGCTGAACTTTCCCCGTTGCAGGAATAGGCCCATCGGCCTGAATAGCTGCCGCATTTCTGGCCACCGGCAATGACTCGCCTGTGAGCACAGAGACATCGACATACAGCGACTGGGCCGAAACAAGACGCGCGTCGGCGGAGATGCGATCGCCTTCTTCGAGCTGAATGACATCGCCAGTGACCAGCTCCCGGGCCGGAATAAGTCTCAAGTTGCTATCGCGGTAGGCTTTCACCTGAATCGGCAAGACATTTTTGAGCGCCGCCAGCGCCTGCTCCGCCTGAAACTCCTGGGAGAAACTAAAGACGGCATTGATCAAAATAACCGCCCAAATGGCCCAGCCCAACTCGGGCGTATCAGAGACAAAGGCCAGCACCCCCGCCACCCACAGCAAAAGCGCCATAAAATGCGTGAGCTGATCGAGAAACCGCAAGACTAAAGACCGGCGCGGCGGCTCTGGCAATTCGTTAAAGCCATGCTTTTTCAGCCGAGCCGCTGCTTCACCGCTGGCGAGCCCCTGGGCGCTAGTGCCCAAGATCTCGTAGACGGCTGCATCGGTAACCGACCAGATCGGAAGATGGGGAACCATCGCTTGTCAGCCCCCGCTATTGAAAAGACAAAGAACTGCCTGGAGCCGGTTTTGCTCTCGCATCGGTCGTTCTGACCTACGCTGCTCCAGCGATGTCTCGTACAGTGTTGTCAAAACACTTTTTTTCATGCAGCTTCTCCGTCAGACATTTTCTCAGGCTAGGGATAAACTCTGAGGAAACTGTGAGGACACCTGCCGCTGCTGCTTCAACCTTTTTGGTCAGCCTCAGCCTGGGGCGCGCAGATTAAACTTACTGAACGATGCAAGTATGAGACAGGTTACGATTGCGGCTGGCTCCAAAATTGCCGCCGATGCGGGGGCTGCTATAGCCAATCAGGGCGGCAACGCGGTGGATGCCGCCCTGGCCGCCGCCCTGGTTTCCATGGGTACCGATTTAGGCGTAATGGCTCCAGGGGCCAGCGGATTTGTGACGGTTTGGCCGCCTTTGGGGCCGCCAGTTGTGATCGATGCCTATGCAGAAATTCCCGGTCGAGGGATAGACCCCGAGCAGTTTTCTCAAAGCAGCCAGGAAGTCTTTTTTGACTATGGGGGGAGAACCTCTAATATTGTGGGCTACGGTTCGGTGGCAACCCCGGGAATATTTGCGGGCTTAGACATGGCCTCGACCGACTATGGCGCGCTGCCGTGGGCAGCGGTTGTTGCCCCCGCCTGCCAGTGGGCAGAGCAAGGATTTCCGCTGACCGGGGGGGCCGCAGAGTATCTGGCCTGTACCCACGAGGCTATTTTTAGCTGGCAGGCGGAAAGCTACCAGGCCCTGCACCACAGCGATGGTCGCTGCCTTAGCGCCGGGGAAATTGTGCATCTCCCAGGTCTGGCCCACAGCCTCCAGCAGATTGCCAAAGGCGGTGCCAGCACGTTTTACACAGGGGAGCTGGGGGCCAAAATTGCCGCCGAGATAGAAGACCACGGGGGGCTGATCACGGCTGAAGATTTGGCGGCGTATCGAGCCCTTGTGCGATCGCCGATTCAGATCCGCTTTGGCGAGTGGGAGATTGCCACCAACCCGGCTCCGGCCATCGGCGGCGCGGCGCTGGCGGCCATGCTGTTGCTCCACGAGCATTACCCGCTGGAGCGTTGGCATGGGGAGGCGGTGCGGCAGGTGGCCCAGATCCAAAACGCTGTTTTAGAGTACCGCAGTGACCATTTGGATGGCGCCATCGACAACGCCGCAGAGATCTCGAACCTGCTGGATTTGGCCCATCGCGGCGACGGCTGCGGCAGCTTGAACTCCCCCTCAACGATCCACATCTCGGCGGTTGATAGTGATGGCCTGGCCTGCTCTATTAGCGCGTCGGCAGGCTACGGCTCGGGGGTGATGGTGCCGGGCACAGGGCTGTGGCTGAACAATTCCCTGGGCGAGATCGACCTCCACCCGCAGGGTATCGCCAGCTTTCCCCCCGGCACCCGTTTGGCCTCTAATATGGCACCGACGATAGCTCGCCACAGAGACGGTACGGTGCTGGCGATCGGGTCTCCCGGTGCCTCTCGGATCGCCACGGCGATCGCCCAGGTGCTGATCAATTTTATGCAGCTAAACATGCCTCTAGCCGAGGCGATCGCCCACCCGCGCCTCCATGTCGAAGACTACGCAGGGCGGCGAACAATCGCCTACGAAGCGGGTTTGCCCATGGATGCGATCGCGGGTTTCTACACCCGCCGCTTTCCAACTCAGGGGATGTATTTTGGCGGTGTGCAGGCGGCGCTGTGGTCACCCGAAACGGGCCTGTCGGCAGCGGCGGATGCCCGTCGAGGCGGACAGGTCGCCCAGGGCGAGAGTTATTAGCCATTTGCCGCTACAGTCTTTTACAGTCTTTCTCTAGCATGTCCAGATACCCCATCCCCTGGGCATTCAGCCAAGAACGGCCCAGACCTGTACAACACCCCCACCAGGAGAGTGTGCGACAATTTTCGGCATAATCTGGTTCGTGTGGTTTCGGTATGACCAGGGTATAACTGAAGCGTAGGATTACAGTTAAAATCACTATGAAAACTGCAATTTCACTTCCAGATTCAGTTTTTGAAGAGGCGGAAGTAATAGCTCAGCAGCTAGGATTATCCCGCAGCGAGCTTTACACGAAAGCGCTAAAAGCATATCTAGGAAAGTATAACCGCAATCAAATTCTGCTCAAGCTTAACGAGGTTTACTCTAAAGAGCCTTCTGAGCTAGACCCAGTGATGGCAAGGATGCAGTTTATGTCTTTGCCCTATGAGGATTGGTGATGTATTGCTTCCCTGCGCGGCATCAGGCCTGTCAAGAGATTCTGTAGCAAATGTCTCTCAAATTTTCACGGTCGACAAAACGTTCTTGGTTGAGCGCGTTGGTGCGCTACCCGATTACCTGCAAGAGGAGATAGATGAAGGTTTACGAATGATCTTATATCTCTAACCACGCCAGCTAAAAAGTTTATGGAGCAACGAATTCTAGGTTCTTGCGTCGTTTCAGACTTGCTCATTGCCGCTCATCTTCACCCTTAAACTGGTTTGCCAGCTTGCTTCGAGGGGGCCTCACAGTGACTTAAGACAACTTGCTAACCTGCCAGGCCGTTTGCCCCCCTAGCTTACCGACCTTAGTAAAGCACCAGTTGCCTCGTTCATAGGTTGTTTCATCTTTGTGGCAGTGGGGTTTTACGCCAATTAATTGCTCAACGTCTTCGGTGGTGAGTTGCCAGCCGCTGGTGCAGGCCTGCTCCAGCACCTCCAGATACCATAGGGGGTGGGGCGATGGTCCCTTGGGACCGGTCTTCGACCATCGCGGCACGGACAATGCCTGGGTTAGCTGCTGGAGTGCCGCTGCGATCGCGTTGAGACCCGCCGCGATCGCCTGGTTGCCCTCTGGCTGAGGCGGCGTAGGGGCAACAGCCGGTGGGGAGGACATTGCGGGTGGGGCAGCGGCTGTCGCTTTGTCAGCGGCGGTATCCCAGGGATCGATCAGGTCAGGCGACTTTTCTCAGAAACTCTTTCGATTTTTTCAAACAGCTTGAGCTTAAAAAAAAGACTTGAGAAAGTTATGAGGGTTGACAAAACGTTAGCCATAAAACCAGCGGTGCTCATAATTTCCTCAAACGGAGTCTCTATTCTGAAGACATGAGGACTACACGACCCATTGAGCGACGCTCGGTTTCTCTCCGCGGCTGGCTGGCTGGCATCGGGGTCATTAGCTTTCTACGGCAACAGCAGGTCGAGGCTTAGACGGGGCGGCCTACCGCGATCGCATTCAGACCCTGTTGTGACCCCCAGGAGATTCCCTATGAAAGTCGCCGACATTATGACCACCGAGGTAGTCACCATTCGCAATTCGGCAACGGTTGCAGAAGCTGTAAAGCAGATGCGGCGACACTCCATCCAGGCTGTGATCGTCGATCGCAACCACGAGGAAGACGCCTACGGGATTGTCACGGTGGCCGATATCGTCGGCAAAGTCATTGCCTTTGGCCAGGATACTCGCCGTCGCCGGGTCTATGAAATCATGAACAAACCCTGCATCGTGCTCAACCCTGACCTGGGGATCGAGTACGCAGCAAGGCTATTGGCCAGCGCAGGCATTCACAGTGCGCCGGTTGTCCAAAAAAGCCTGCTCGGGATTGTATCGATGACCGATATCCTCCAGCAGGGCGACTTCATCGAACGTCCCCAAACCCTACAGCTCAAAGAGCGCCTACAGCACTTAGAAGAAGCCGCCCACCAGACCTGCTACCAGAAAGGTCCAGGGTCTCAAGCCTGCCTTGACGCCTGGGCTAAGGTGGATGCTCTAGAGGCTGAGCTGGCCCATCAGCAGGCTGAGGCCATTGAAAAAACAGCCTTTGAAAGCTACATGGACGACTACCCAGAAGCCTTCAAAGATCGAGAATATGATGCCTGGTGCGGGGGATAAATCGTATCTGGGCGGAGCTAGAGATGCCCTGTGGTCTGACCATGCCTAAAGTCGTAAGAAGAGAATATCGTCATAAGTTCCTCAAGGTTTTTCCCTAAATTTAAGATGTAGCTAGTAGTGAGCTGGGGCAGGCAGGGCAATTTGTAAGCGAACTGCCTGGTCGCGATAGCTCAGAGAAGGTGAAGGATGAAAACCTTGTTGACTCTAGTCATGAAACTTTTCGTCGGGGCGGCTCTGTCCATAGTCTTGTGGCTGGGAATGGGCTTTAATCAACCTGCCATAGCGCAGCTCATCGGGCCTAAAAACTTGGTGACTATGAATATTCCATCTGAGCTATCCCGTAACCCGATAGACAAAAAGCTGGGTGAAGTGAGCACCAAAATTGACTTGAACAACTCCAATGTGCTGGCCTTTAGACGGTACCCAGGCATGTACCCAACCCTCGCCCGCAAGGTCATTCGAAATGCTCCTTTTGATACGGTGGAAGACGTGCTCACTATTCCAGGGTTAAGCGATCGCGAAATCGATCTGCTGAAAGCCAATCTCGAGAATTTTGTGGTGACCCCTTCTGAGCCGGCCTTGATAGAAGGCGGCGATCGCATCAATCCCGGCATTTACAAGTAGGTTTCGAGTCGGTCCCGGTTTGACACACCTTAAATCACACTGAAGGCAAAGCCCATGGCAGACGTTAGCAATCAGGTTTTCTCTGAGCCCCATCCAACTGTTGTCGTTATCGGCTACGGCAACCCCCAGCGAGGTGACGATGCCATTGGTCAAACAGTCGTCTCCCACCTGCAAGCACTCAACATTCCAGCGGTCGAGGCGTATTCTGCCACCCAGCTCACCCCAGAGCTGTCAAGCAAACTGGCGGTAGCCGACTGCGCCATCTTTGTAGACGCTTGTAAATTAGCGAGTGCCGATGTCAGGGTCAAGCCCTTAACCGCCTGCGGCTCTGAACCGTCTGGGTCTGTGGTTCCGGCTTCGGGGCATTCTTGCGATCCCTGTTCACTGTTGGCGCTGACCTCCTCAGTCTATGGCCGCTGCCCGCAATCCTGGTGGGTTGAAGTGCCTGCCAGCGACTTTACCGTTGGCAATGCTCTCTCAGCATTGGCGGAACGGGGCGTTGCCCAAGCATTGCAAGAAATTGAGAAATTGATCACTGCGATCGCCCAAACGCAAGCCCCACAACACAGTTCAGTGATTTCTCGGCCGATGTAACCGTAATTTTAAAGCGAACGTTTGACAGACCAGTCGTTAAAAGAGGATTTTCAATCATGACGTTATTTACTAGCAACAATGTTTTGGTCCCGATTGATTTTTCTAAAGAGGCCCACCAGGCCCTAGTCGATACCCTTGAGTTTGTTAAAGACCCGGCCAAACTGCACGTCATCCACGTGCTGCATTCGCTGGAACCCACAGAACCCGGCGTGGTTTGGCAAACCATAGATGACCAAACCCGCATCGATAAAATTAAAGCGGTGTTCTACAAGCAGTTTCCAGATGAGGCGTATCAGCAGGTCAAATTCACGGTCAAAGTCGGGCATCCTAGCGCTGAAATTATCGACTATGCCGAACACAACGCCATTGATCTGATCGTTATTCCATCCAGTGGACGCACGGGGCTATCTCGGTTTTTCCTAGGCTCGGTCGCAGAACGCGTTGTCCGGTTTTCCCACTGTCCCGTTTTGGTGATTCGAGGATAAATTGAGCCTGAGTTTGCGCCGAGTAGAAAACGCTGGAGCGAATTACGCCAGCTATTGGATCGTGTTTAGCCCATCGCTCGCTGCTACCGGCCTTCAATCGGGCAGGCCTTTAGAGTCTGAGCCCTGCTCAGCGTTGCAGGCCTTCACAGGTTCCCCAACTTTTCTACCTAAGCTATAAAGCATCCGGCAGGTATCAGCCGTTTAGAAAAGGCTGCTGAGGCCGAGGTTCTGTTCAGCGGTATTGGTGTCTTAATCATTGGGGCCTTGATGCCCGGGGCGGGCGTTGTGGAGAAGATTTCGATTGTGCCACGGGGAGTCGCCGCCCTGGGCTATACCCTGCAACTTCCAGAAGACGATCGCTTCTTGATGATTGAGGATGAAATTCGCGGTCGGTTGGTGACGCTGCTGGGGGGCCGAGCCGCCGAGGAGCTAGTGTTTGGTAAGGTTTCGACCGGGGCCAGTGACGACATTCAAAAGGCAACCGACCTGGCTGAGCGCTGCATTACCCTCTACGGCATGAATCAGGCCATAGGGCCAGTGGCGGTAGAACGGAGCCAGTCTCAATTTTTAGACGGGTTTCCAACGGGCGTATCTAAAGGTTAGGGGAAGAGTCAGTCAGCGACTTTGGAACCGAGGGAAAGAGGTCATCAAAGCGGTCATTGGCCCAAGCCAGCCTGAGCAAGAGGAGATGGTTAAAGCCATCTTCACTCC
>NZ_JADEWX010000155.1 GCF_015207395.1 Nodosilinea sp. LEGE 07088 | reverse complement strand
GCCGTTCTTGGAAATATCATGAGACCCACAGGTCGGACAAATCATCTCAATCGTCATGGGTTCGACTCCCTTGTCATCTCGATGGCATAGTCTGATTTTCCTCTGCCCCGTACACTAATGCACTACCCACGTCAGGGATGGAAGATCCTTACAGAAATCAATGATTTCCTCATCCTTAGAAAATTCTGCTAACTCACAAACCATTTTAGGCTCAAGCTTTTTGCGAATAGCAGCAATGATCGCAAGCTTTTTCTGTATCAAATTCTCGCTTTTTACTAACTCCTTGAAATGACTAAATGAGATTCTTTCTTGGAGAGAATCCTGGAGAATTTGAACATCAGAGTAGCTTATGGTAGAACCACCATCTTTAGAATTCATCCAGGAAATGCCAGCCAAGAGTTGAGACTCGCTTAATCTGCATAGAGCATCCATAGAACGCCATCTAACAAAAGCGACCTCATCTTCTAAAAGAGACAATAAATCTTTAATAGAATCACCATCCTCTTCACCAGCACAAACCAAAATGCAGTCAATATAATAAAATCGAACCTTAGGGTCAAATGAATGAATGAGTGACTTTGTTTCGTGAAAAACTTCGCATGCTTTTGTCCCTAATTCAGATAGAATCCATGATCCTGCTCTCGAAACTCGTCTATCTTGACTTTTAATCAAGGGGAGAAGATTGACAACCGGAAAGCCTTTCTGAAAATCTTCTAAAAGATCATTTAGAAGATCTCCATTAATATCAGATTCATAAGAACCTTTCAGAATTTCATTGATAAGATCCTCTGTTGATTTACTCATTATAATTAACTTCCTTTCATGTCTTTCAATCGACCTTGAAGCTGACGTAGGAATTTCTCCTCTCGACGTAGGCGTTCACGATGTCCGCTATCTTCTCCAAGCTGTCTCATAAGCCTTTTTCTCTCTTCAATACTAGACTCTATTCCTTCGATAGCGTCTTCAACTTCTCCAATTTCCCATTCCTTTGGAACAAACTTAGGAATAGGGTCGTGAAGTCTACCCGTATCGTCAGGAAATGGTATGTCAACTCCACGATTGGCTTCACAATAAGGCTGCCCAAGGTTGGGTTTTGAGTCGCCATCGAGCCCAGGAACTTTGCAGATTCCACCAGGCCAGATAAGGTCTCTTGTGTCGGAGGGCTTATTAATGCCAGCGTTAGGGTTGCCAATGTCCAAAGGTGGATTTGGAGCTACTGGAGTCAGGTCAGGAGTTACCTGCGGTCGTCGCTCGCCGTCATTGGGACCAAATGCCCCAGGAATTGAAATTGTAGTGGGAAAAGCACTGGCTATGCCACCCGCCAAAGCTTCATACTGTCGCGCACCATCGCGGATGTTTTGGTGAACGTCTCTGGCTAATTGTTGTTGAGCTTGAGCCACTTCTGAAAACGCATTGCCCAGGCCCTGTAGGGCACCACCAATTGCGGCTTGAGCTTCAGGGGTCTGCATCTGCTTGTTAGCCACGATGCCTATCCCTACAGCCGCGCCGACCGCAACAACAGCCGCCCCAGCAGCTACCGCAACACCGACGAACTCACCACTTGGATCGGTAAAGTTAGTAGGACTATTGAAGACGTAACGATAGAGGTTGGGGTCGCCTGCCGCAAACCCTAGGGGGTCAGCACTGACGAAGGTACCGAGCGCCGGGTCATAATACCGAGCCCGGTAATACATGAGATCGGACTCTTCATCGGTTTCCCTGCCGGTATAGCCAAAGCGGAAGTCAAGAGCCGGATTGCTCTCCCCCGTCACCTGCCCAAAACTGTCATAGGTGGTGTGGTTGAGCACCGTGCCCGTGTTGTTGATCGCATCGCGCACGCTGCCCTGATGATCGCCCAGCGCCCAGCGCGTTTGCCCTGCGGTCTCCTCTGCCAAAACTTGGTCAATCTGTGGCCCATGGAAATAGCGATGGGTGAGAGTGCCTGCCCCATCAAACACCAGAGCAATATGGCTGCCGTCGTAAACAAAGTGCTCCTCAGTGGCTGCGCCAGCCCCAGCCCCGTCAGCATCTACGGATTTGCTCAAGCGCCGATCATAGACATCGTAGGTATAGAGCACTGTCTGAGTGATGGTGCCAGTCCCATCCTTCGAGACAATCGAGGTCAATCGATTGCGGTAGTCCCAGGTGTACTCCGTCGCCTCACCTGTGGCGATATCGACCCGCCGGGTGCGATTGCCCTCGTTGTCGTATTCATAGCTGTAGGTACCATCATTCAGCAGCCGGTTGCGATCGCCCGTGGTGTAGCTGGTGCGATTGCCCGTCGCGTCGTAGTCGTAGGCCTCATCGCTTTGGTAGCTGTGGTCGCTGCTGGTCAGCTCATAGCGGTTGTTGTAGCTGTAGTCACTCGTGCCGTCGGGGGTGGTGAGCTGCGTCAGGCGATTGGCATCATCATAGGTGAAACCGTAGTCAGCAATGACATTGGCCCCACGCTGATGGGTCAGACTCGTGAGCCTGCCTGACCCGTCGTAGTCGTAGACAGTATCCGCAACTGACTGGGTGCCTGCTAAGTCACTGTAGCGAGTCAGCCCCGTCATCTGGCTGGCGGCATCGTAGGCCATCTCCACCCGTTTGGCGGCGACACCCGCCCCGCTTTGGGTCATCTGGGTCACCCGGTCGAGCGCATCGTAGCTTACGGTCTCAGTCCCCGCTTGACTGCCGTTGATCGTGTCGGTGACCGTCGTCAGGTTGTTGACCGCGTCGTAGCCGTAGCTCAGCACCACACTGGGTACGCCCGGCGTCCCAGCATTGTTTACGCGGGTCAATCGACCGGCGAGATCATAGGTGTAGGCATAGGTAGAGGCTGGATCACTGGCTGCCGTTAGCTGGCTGGCGGCATCGTAGGTGTAGCTGATCTGCCGGGTGGTGTTGCCCTGCCCGTCTAGCCATTGCTCCTGGGTTTGCCGGTTAATGACGGCATCGTAGCGATATTGAGTGCTTTGCTCCAGCGCGTCGATTTGACGAGTCAAGCGATCGCGGCTGTCGTAGACAAAGGTAGTGCGTTGGTCTAACGGGTCAATGGTGGCAATTACATTATTGTCAAAATCGTATTGGAATCGGGTTTTGTTGCCCTCAGCATCAAAGAAGGCGATCTGGCGGTTGCGACTGTCGTACTGGTATCGAACCTGACGCCCCAGGCGATCTACGACGCTAACCAAATTCCCCGACAAATCGTAGTTGTATTTGGTGCGATTATTGTTGGCGTCAACCGTTTCAGCTAAGCGATTTTGCTGGTCATAAACGTATTGAGTCAGGTTGCCACGGGCATCGGTCATGGTCGCCAAATTGCCCCTAGCATCGTAGGTAAAGCTCGTAACTGGTGCGGTTAGCAGACCTGCTCTATTATGCAGACGTGCCTTATTGTACAATTTAAGTCACGAACCCAGAAGAGCCGTTAAAACATAACTCCGTATTTACTTCTCAGCTGAAGCTGAATTGTAATTGGTTCAGGTATTTTTTCTTGAGTCTCGATAAAAAATATGAGCTCATACTCAGATCGTATATTAAACTTAATTCCTGAGAATTCTTGATTCCAAAAATACCAGCTAGATAGAACCCAATCGCCAACTAGAGATTGAACAGGTATGGAAAGTATATTATTGCCATCTTTAGTCAAAGTTACTCCGACTTCTACTCCAGAACTTTCTAAAGAATATGCGACTGGCAAGAATTCTTCTACAATATAACGATTTTCCCTTGCAAGAGAAGGGTTAATACGGACTAATAAAGTCATTGGGATTTTAGGTAGTCCCTTGAACTTATAATTTTTCTGAAGTTTGCCCTCCTGAAATTGAAACTCATCAAAAGTCAGGCTATATCTTTCCGTGATACGAAATAAACCATGATCGACAAAGTTTCCATCACCTTTATATTGAGGAATAAAAGTGACTAGAAAGCCAAGGAGAACTCCACAAGCTATCCAAATACCAACTTTGGAGAAACGACGAAACCCCATTATCCTATTTTTATAAGTTACTAATCACCACAGGAACAATTCTCATCTGGCTCGTACGGGATTGGTAATGGATGATCATACAAGGGCAGGATTGGTCTAAACGTATCAGTCCCAATTCTAAAGAGTGAAGCAGGCTCTCTTCGAATCGCTCTTCGAGCGGGGTCTGGAGCTCATTACCAAACGCCGCAAAAACATGAAAAACGTGCTGATGCCGCTGTTGGATAAGATTCTGCTCCGCAAGCGTCCGATTATCGAGACGGTCAATGACCAACTCAAAAATATTTGCCAGATCGAGCATTCCAGGCATCGCAGTCCCTTCAACTTCCTCGTCAATCTGGTCTCAGGGCTAATCGCCTATACCTATCACCCCGATAAGCCGTCATTAGGCATCCCAGATTATGAGCTTAAAGCCCTCCCTCAAGCCGCTTTTTAGCTGCCGAACTCAGGTAGGGAGTAGGTAATGCCGTTGGGGGAGGTGCGATCGGGCGGGTTCAGCTACGCTTGTCGATCTGGATGATTTCTTCGCTCGTCTACCCCTCAAGGGCAATAGTTACGATTGACTAGTGGCGATCGCACATCGGGGCCGCTCAGACTCAATCATCAGGCCGTACTCTAGGCCCTCGGTCACCGCCTGGTACGAGGCTTCGATGATATTGGTCGAAACGCCCAGGGTAGTCCAGCGCTGGGCGCCATTGCTCGACTCCACCAGTACTCGCGTCTTGGCGGCTGTGCCGGCACCGCTATCGATGATGCGCACCTTGTAGTCAGACAGGTGAAAATGGGCGATCGCCGGATAGAAATTCAGCAGCGCCTTGCGCAGGGCCGCATCCAGCGCCGCCACCGGGCCATTACCTTCCGCCGCCGCCAGAATTTCCTGGTCATTTACCGTCACCTTGATGGTGGCTAGCGACTCACTGTGGTGGTCAGCCCCATTGCCCTGGTGCTGGCAGTTAATGTGAAACCCTTTGAGGTCAAAAAATCGGGGGCGATCGCCCAGGGTTTCGCGCATCAGCAGCTCAAAGCTGGCTTCGGCTGCCTCAAATTGGTAGCCCTCGTGCTCCAGAGTTTTGAGCCGGTTGAGCAGCTCCCGCGAGGCCGGGTGTTGACGGTCTAGCTCGAGCCCAAAGCCACGGGCCTTGGCCAGGACGTTGCTCAGCCCAGCTTGATCAGACACCACAATGCGACGGCTGTTGCCCACCGCAGCAGGGTCGACGTGTTCGTAGGTTTTAGGCTCACGTTCCACAGCACTGACGTGGATGCCGCCCTTGTGGGCAAAGGCCGATCGGCCCACGTAGGGGGCATGGTCATCGGGGGCCAGATTTACCACCTCGCTGATAAAGCGGCTGGTCTCGGCCAGGGTCTCCAGCCGAGGCGGGGCAATGCAGGGATAGCCTAGCTTGAGCTGCAGGTTAGGGATCAGGGTGCACAGGTTGGCATTGCCGCAGCGTTCGCCATAGCCATTGATGGTGCCCTGCACCATGGTGGCCCCGGCCTCCACCGCCGCCATTGCATTGGCCACCGCCGTACCGCTGTCGTTGTGGGTGTGAATGCCGATCTGGGGCCGGGGGGCAGCAAAGTCTTGCAGCCAGGTGTGTACAGTCACGACCACCTGGCCGACCTGCTGGGGCAGGGTGCCGCCGTTGGTGTCACACAGCACCAGCCATTCGGCCCCGGCCCTGACGGCGGTCGCCAGGGTTTGTAGGGCATAGTCGGGGTTGGCACTGTAGCCGTCAAACCAGTGCTCGGCATCGTAGATCACCCGGCGACCCTGGCTGCGCAAGTAGCGAATGGTGTCGTCGATCATGGCCAGGTTTTCGGCCAGGGTAGTTTGCAGACCCGTCGTCACATGCAAGTCCCAGGATTTGCCAAACAGCGTGATCCACTCGGTACCCGCCGCCAGCACCGGCTGGAGCATCTGGTCTTCGGCGGCCAATCTGCCCGGGCGGCGGGTCGAGCAGAAGGCGGTGATCTGGGCCTGGGTCAGGGGGGTTTCTTTGAGCTGCCAAAAAAACTGCACGTCCTTGGGGTTAGCCCCGGGCCAGCCGCCTTCGATAAAGGGCACTCCCAAAGCATCAAGCCGCCGCGCAATCCGCAGCTTATCTTCGATCGAGAGGGCCAGCCCCTCACGCTGGGCCCCGTCCCGCAGGGTAGTGTCGTAGATCTGGATAGTATCGCGCTGCTGAGCCATAGTCGGTGTCACGGAGGTTTGCCTCGGGGTTCAGATATCTAGCGTAATGCCTCGGTAGCGGCAGCTTGAGCTGCTCTGAAGAATTGCGTTATAAAACGTACATATTTTTCATTCGCCGAGGAAACTATGCCAACGGTCTCAGCCCAGGGAAAGATCATGACCTGCGAAGCCGGAGCCAACCTACGGCGAGTACTGCTGGCCCATGGGGTAGACCTATATAACGGTCAGGCGGGTATGATCGACTGCCGTGGCCTTGGCACCTGCCGCCTCACGATCGCGATCGCCCGCTGCGCCTAGCCTGCCAAACCCAGGTACAGGGCGATATTACCGTCACCAATACGATGGCTTTTGGGGCCAGAGAGAGCAGGTTGTCTGGTCATCGAGCTAACGATGAAATGGGCGGCTAAGAGTTGGACTCAATGGCCTTAAATAGCTCGGCCTTAGTGCCCTCCAGGCTGCCGCCCTGAATGCACACCCGGTAACACACGGGCGATAGAAAGCCCTGAATCTGCTTTTCTTGACAGGTCAGGTGAAGCTGGCTGAGGGCCACCTGGGTATCGTCGTTGAGGCTGTGCAGATAGCCTTCAAACCCCAAAAATGCCAGCCGATACATCAGTACCTGGCTAAACTGGCCTTCAAAATAGCCGCCGTGGACATCGCGCTTGCCCAGTGCATAGTCTAGGGTCAGCAAAGCGTAATCCCAGGGCTTGAGAGTGGCATGGCCGAGGGCGCGGGTCAAAATACCGGTGGGTTGCTCGGATTGGATGTCGGTGCTGGGGTCGTATTTAACGTCAATGTAGTCGGTGCAGTCAAAGTAGGTAAAGAAGTCGGCCACCGTGGCGCGATCGCTCTTGCGGGCACTCTGGTTTTGAAACAGGTCGGCCAGGGTCACCACGCCTCGCTTTTGAAAGCGTTGGTAGGTCAAAAACAAATTTTCCATCACGCTGTTGTTGGTCTGGGCGATCGCCTCACCGATAGGTAACGATGGCGAGAAATCCCGATCTAAAGACCTCAGGTTAATCAGTCCGTAGTCGCCGATATCGCCCTGTTTGTTTTGCAGGGCCACATTTCCCAGCCGATAGCCCCGGGCCTGGGTCTTACTGGGAAAGGCAATGTAGTTGGCGGTGGTGGAGGCCGTGCGCAGGGCGATATCGCCCTCGCTACTAAACAGATAGGATTCTGAAAAGCGCCGCAGGGAAGATGCCAAAAAATTGGCCCGGCTAGAAATGATCGTGAGCACGGGAATATCGGGGGAGGCCAAAATCAGCCGCCCCAGGCAGAACACATCGCCAATATTGTTGTCGGGGCGTTTATCGACCGAGTCAGTGTCAAAGACATCCGACAAAATGCGCACCACGTTGGTGACCACAAAGCCGCCCATGCTGTGGCCAATGAAGCTAAGCCTGACCTTGTGCTGCGATCGCCGCCCCCAGTAGTCTCTGGCCTGACCCATGGCATAGAGATACTTGTCTCCCCCGGCGGAGTTGGGAAACATCTCCTCGGCGGTGAGCTTAACAATCGCCTGGTCAATCTGGCGCAGCAGCTCCACCAGGTCTAGCACGCCAAAGTTGTCGGCCCGATAGCTGTCGCGAAAGTACACTACCAGACGCAGCACCACTAGGGCCAGCATCAGCGTGCCCAACACAAAGAGCAGGGTTAAAAACAGGCTCAGCATAAACCCCCATATCGATTCGCCAAAGGCCAGCAGCTCAAAGACCAGCAGCACAATCGCACAGAGGCCACCGGTCATGAGTAAATCGCGGGGCAACGGTGGCAGCGCCTGAAACGCTTCAATAATTTTTTTAGGGTTGCGCAGGGCTACGTTTTCGGAGGGCCAACGATAGCCGATAAACACCTGGCTGGGGTGGGCGGCGATGGCTGCATCGTGGCGGTTCAGGTAGTTAAAGATATTTTTGTACCAGGTTTCTACTCCATCGCGACTGGTGTTATAGCCATGCACCGTGATCACCAGTTCGGCCCTGTGATCGGGGTCAGCGGCCATCATGCGGTGGAGATAGCTGGCGATAGAGTTAATGCCCAGGGCGGCTCGGCGCTGGTTGACTTCGCTGGCCTCGCTGGCTTCTTCGATGTTGGGCGGGGCACTACTCATGACAAAGTAGCCGGGCACCTGGCCTTCAACGCCGCTGACGTCATCCATCTCGACGATGTTAGCCCGGCTATCTGGGCCAAAGATAATTTTTTGAATGGTAAAGGGAAGCTGTTTCATAGATGCCCCAAAAACCTCACGGGTAGAGACTTCAAGAGCGTAGACGACGATTCCAGACTAATGCTGCAAGGTTTACGAAATGTAGGCTGTCCTTCGGGGGTCAACATCCCTGCGCTGATGCTGCTGGAGATAACCAGTATTGTCTGCAGGGCCATAAAATCTAAAGCGATGATACAGTAGTCAATCTTCGACCAGGGCCACATCTAAGGGGATATTGGCGCATGAATTCGCTCGGACGACATATTTTGGTTGAGTTCTTTGGCTGTTCGTCAGATATTCTCAACGACGTGCCGCTGATTGAGAGCAGCATGGTGGGGGCGGCTGCCGATGCCGGGGCCACGGTAATTAGCTCGGTATTTCACCACTTTTCGCCCTTTGGCGTGTCGGGGGTAGTGGTGATTCAAGAAAGCCACCTGGCGATTCACACCTGGCCCGAGTACCGCTATGCGGCGGTCGATCTATTTACCTGCGGCGACACCGTTAACCCCTGGATTTCCTTCGATAAGCTGAAGGTCGCGTTTCAGGCCGACTACGGTTCGGCCCTGGAGATGAACCGGGGGCAGCTGGAGCTGCTAGAGCGCATTGATGTCGATCTGGGCGAGCTGCGCGACGAGGCCACCAATAAGTTGATTACCCCTAAGCAGAGCCGCAGCGTCTGGTTTACCGACAAAAACGACGATATTGCCCTATCGATTCGCCACAAGGGCGATCGCGTCTTTCGCGAAAAATCGCCCTACCAAACCGTGGAGATTTTTGACACCTTTGCCTACGGCAAAATGCTCACCATCGACAATATGGTGATGTGCAGCGAAAAGGATGAAAACGCCTACCACGAGATGATTATCCACGTGCCGATGCTGCTGAACCCAGCCTTCAAAAACGTGCTGGTGATCGGCGGCGGCGACGGCGGCAGCGTGCGCGAAATTTTGCGTCACCCCCAGGTGGAGCACGTCACCATGGTCGAAATCGATGAAGCTGTGGTGCGGGCCTCGAAGGAATTCTTGCCGACCCTCTCGGGTGCCCTAGAAGACCCCAAACTCGACCTGCGGATCGAGGACGGGATCGCCTTTGTGGCCAATGCCCCCGATGCTAGCTATGACCTGATTGTGGTGGATTCGTCTGACCCGGTGGGGCCATCGGAGGGATTGTTTAGCACGGCCTTCTACCAGCAGGTATATCGCTGTCTCAAGCCCGGGGGTGCGATCGCGGCCCAGAGCGAGTCGCCTCGATTTAACCAGCGGGCCTTTGTGGATATTCACCACTGCCTGAAGGGCATATTTGGGGACGAGACTGTGTTCTGCTACCTGGCCTTTATCCCCACCTACCCCACCGGCATGTGGAGCTTTAACTACGCCACCAAGGGCGCCGCTCACCCGCTGCGGGGGTTCGACCCAGCGCGATCGGCGGCCTTTGCAGCAGAGCACGGCCTGCAATATTACAACGTCGGCATGCACCAGGCCGCCTTTGCCCTGCCCACCTTCGTACAAACGATGCTGAATGGCTAACCCAACCCTTAAGACCTTCGACCCCAGCGGCGTGGGCCTCGACAACGGCAATCTCTATGGGCTGCCCTGCGACTACGACACGGCGGGTATCATTATCTTTGGTATGCCCTGGGAGGTGACGGTGTCGTACCACCAGGGTACGGCTCAGGGGCCGAGGCGGGTGCTAGAGGCATCGTCCCAGCTCGATCTCTACGATCGCGATCACCCCGAGGGCTGGCGGCGGGGGATTTTTATGCCCCCCATCCCACAGCATTTGCTAGAGCTCAACCAGCAGGTGCGCGAGGCGGCCAATCGCGTCATTCAGGCTACGGAGGCGGGAGTTGCGATCGCCGATCAGCCTCTCCTGCAAGACGACCTAACTCTGGTCAACCACGCCTGCGAGCAAATGATCGGCTGGCTTTACGCCCAGGCCACCGCCGCTCTAGATCAGGGCAAACGAGTCGGAGTCATCGGCGGCGACCACAGCGTGCCGTTGGGCTATCTCCGCGCCCTGGCCGAGCGCTACCCCAACTTTGGCGTGCTGCACATCGATGCCCATGCCGATCTGCGCTGCGCCTACCAGGGCTTTCGCTATTCCCACGCGTCGATTATGTACAACCTGCTGGGTTTGCCTCAAATCAGTAAACTGGTGCAGGTGGGCATTCGCGATCTGTGCCACGACGAGGTTTCCCTAATCAAGCACTCTGAGGGGCGCATCGTCACCCACTACGACACGGTGAGCAAAGAAAATACCTACCGGGGCCTGCCCTGGATGCACCAGTGCGAGGCGATCGTGGCCGATTTGCCCGAGCAGGTCTACGTCAGCTTTGATGCCGATGGCCTCGACCCCAAGCTGTGCCCCAATACGGGCACCCCGGTCCCCGGTGGGCTAGAGCTAGAAGAGGTCTTTTGCCTACTGCGCCAGGTAGTGGGCAGCGGACGGCAGATTATTGGCTTTGATCTATCAGAAGTAGGCGATGGCGAGTGGGATGGTAATGTGGGCGCGCGCGCCGTCTACAAGCTGTGCTGCCTGATGGGGCTTTAGGCTGGCACTCTCCCGAGTAGAAGGAGGGAGATTGGTTGCTGTAATTGAGAGGGATTCCCTACGCCCGTAGCGGTTCTTGACGCAATTGATGGCAGATGCTTCTGATTTGGGAGGGCATTTAGAGCAGATTGACGAGCACAATCTGCAGCCCAAATGTGAAGCTGATTGGCCGCCTCTCGCCAAGAGCCGTTGGCAAGCAACACGATTGCCGCTGCCTGAGCCTGGGGCAATGTCAAGGTGCAGTCACGATCCGGTAAGCGCACGGCTTGAATCCGACCGCTTGCCCAGTCCATTAGCATTTCAGGAGCCAACGGTGGCAGTTGAATGGTGTTGACTCGCAGCCCCAGCAGTCGAGCTGTCTGGCTCAGTTCAGTATGCGTGGCGGCCACTATCGTCGCTCTGGTGAGGGTTGCCCAGGCAAACGCCACCACGAGCAAAATGAATGGAATCCGATTGGCTTCATCCCAGTAGGTGATCCGATGAACAGCCGGTAGTTTAAACCGTTTCCAGCCTGTGGGATGCAAGCAATAAGGTCCACCCGTCTGGGCTTGCCAGTGTTTTAAGTGAGCAGTTTTACCTGAGCCTGGAACCCCTATGAATTGCACCAGCTGTCTAGATTGCAGGGGCGACGCCGCAGACCAGCCGCGATCTATCCAGGGGTCTGTGACCGGGTTTGTGGGGTCGGTTGCCACGAAGGGATTGCCCCGTAGCCCGAGGGCTGTATAAGGATTCATGTCTAAATACACCATGCTCTTGGGGATGATCAGGCCGTGACCCCCCAGAGGCATCCAAAAACAGGGGTGTGAGGTTGTGGCTTGAGGCAACTGCAGCGGGAGAGAGGGGCGATCGCCTCAACCTGGATGCGGCTCTCTAGGGGAAATCAAGGCTGTCGAGGAATCACTGTAAAGGGCCAGGTGTGCTCGTTATTGCGCGCCCAGAAGCCTGCCGTATGCGTATAAATACCCAGCTCCCAAATGAGCCGAAACAAAAAACCATCGTAGCTAACTGGCCCCTGATGGGGAATCAGCAACGAAAACGGAATTGAGGTATGGTCTCGATGGCTGAATTGCTCAGCATTGACCACGAGCGATTGCGCAACCTCGCGGTTGAGCGTTCCTCGCCCCGTTGTATACCAATACATCGAGATCCTCAGCTTTTCTGGTCTGGGGTCATTGGTCCACTGCCAGTTAACGGTGCCTGAGAGGGGGCTACCGACCATCAGCTGGGTTTGAGTGAAGCTTACATCAATCATCTCAGCACCTCCGGCACTACTGTGAATTGGACGTGTGAGCGTCCTTTTGCTATCCCTGGTAAATCGACCGTGATCTGTAGCTCCCAACGCACCTGATTATCAGCTCCATAAATGGAAGGAGGGCCTTCGGGGCGTACAGTTAGGCGGGCGTTGTATTCTATTTGCTCGGTCATGGGTAAGATGGGCCACTCAGGCAAGTCTGTTTCCCAAAGGGTATGGGTGGTCGTTTCTATGCTTGAACCAGAGCTATATTGCACCCATTCGTAGCAGTGCCACTTTGCGGTCACCTTGCCAGGGTGGGGCGTCTTGCCGTTGCGAAGTTGACGACGAAATCGCACCTGGCAAGACTCTCCCATCATTAATGGATAGGTTGAGAGGATCGCCTCACCCGGCCTGAGTTGGGTCATGACGAAAGTTTTATAGATGGCCTGCACCGCCCCGATGATTCCACCTACGGTAAAAACACTCAAAAAGCCTAGAAGCAGGAATTGACTGAGTGAGAGGCTAGGGTTCTCTAGAAAACCTAGCAATGCTACCCCCAAGAAAGGGAGCAAGATTACGCAGCCAAGACAGTACCCCAGAAAGATCACGGTACCGCGCGTCCACGACCACACATTCTGCTGATCAACGAACAAAAAGCCTTCTGGAATGCGCTGTGGCTCGATCGGCTTGGCGGTTGAGCGCTGCCATCTTTGCATGGTTGAAACCTCTCTTGATCAGCTGTCAGTTCAGATGCCCCGAACCCCCAGCTAAGCTCTTAATCTCTCTTGCTCACTACGACACGCCATTGCCTTTTTCCGGATTCAAAAGGTTGGCAGGATGCGCTGACATGTTCCTGGTAAAGCTCTTGCAGTTTCTCCAGGTTTTCGTCGCTGGTTTCCCAGTAGCCGCGTCCGTTCACTGCCAGCAGGGTCGAGACCATGCGGCGGAACGAGTTGGGGTTGAGATCCATCAGCCACGCTGTGGGAGAGTATGTCCTCGTACCACTTAGTTTGAGCATCTTGGTGCGGGCATCCAGGCACACGGGTTCCGACAGGGGGCGCACCTGGGCGGTGGCGGTGGTGGTATCGGCGATGTAGGCCGCCGTTTCGCTGGGACTGGCACTTTAAGCCTGTCCACCACGATTCTCAATGGGGATAAGCTGAGGACTAACGCTTTTAGCTATGATTTGAGCAGATGAATGTAACCTACCGCATTGAAGGACTTGAGTTCGAATGGGATGAGGATAAGGCAGAAAGCACTTTGAAAAGCATGGCGTTCGCTTTAAAGAGGCTGCTGAGGTGTTCCTTGATCCCTTTTATCAAGTTAGCAATGCGTCGAGGCAAGGTGAAGAGCGCAGCTTTATCTTGGGCTACTCGTTGACTCCCAGGTTATTGTTGGCTGTTTACGTTGAAAGAGGAACCAGAACACGAATTATTTCAGCCCGAATAGCTACTCGTTCTGAGCGATACCTTTATGAACAGTCCTGACGAAATGCTTGATGAAACGTTTGAGTTGAAGGTCAATGTCCGAGCTTCTGAGGTGGTGACGGTAAAGATTCCCACTGATACGTTGGCAGATCTGCGGGCGATCGCAGGCAAAAAAGACATGTCCTTAGAGGGGCTTATCAAGTTCTACGTCGGTCAGGGCTTGAGGGCTGATCTGACTCAACTGCGGGCTGATCAAACGCTAAATGCTGCCCAGCAGGTTCTCGCTGAACATCTCAAATCCGGTGAAGCCGCGGCCAAAATTGTGAATGAAATTCGCCAGAGAAGCATAACGGGTACGGCTGGATAGAGACCTACGCCCCCAACGTTCGCCTAAACGAAACGGGGTAGACTTTTACCCACCGTTTAATGAGCTACAGTCTTCCACCAATCGCCTACTGCGCCCCAGTGGGAAGCTTGATGAAAATACTCAATCAGCTCCTGCGGACTCATCATTTTGGTATCCTCATAGATTTGAGCCTGAGCTTGCTGCTTAAACGCCAGGCAATCAAATTTCCTTCGAGCAGGAGAATAGTGATTAGTTGCTGTCATTGAGAGGGATTTCCTCAGGAGATGCCGCCGTGTTGTGAGCAATAAATTGATGCAGCAGGTTAGTAATAACAGCTTGTACTGACGTTTGGCTCTGATGGGCAAAAGCCTGCAAAAATTGAAGATCCTGGATCGGAAGCTCAATTTTTATTTCCTGAAGTTCTAGTTGAGCGAGACTGATCAGAATTTTGTGTAAGCGGTCTAGAATCCCAATAACTCAGGAGACCGCATCATGGTACGCAAGAAGAAAGAACCAAACCGCATCGATGACATGCTGGATGATCTCTTGGCGGACT
>NZ_JADEWX010000363.1 GCF_015207395.1 Nodosilinea sp. LEGE 07088 | reverse complement strand
TCTCCTAAGAAACATCCGCATGGGCAGCGGGCTGAGGCACGAGTTCAAAGCCTAAAGCTTGAGCCTTCCTCTGAAGGTGCTTTAGCGTCCGTGCCTTGTACTGTTGCTCATAAACCTCAAGGCTAGGGTCAACATAGGCCTGTTTCCGAGCCCACAACTGATAGAAAATCCGAGCTAGCTTGTGGGCCGTTGCCGTGATTGCTTTGGGTCCCCCTAACCGAGATTTCATGCGACGATAAAACGCCCCTACTGCGGATTGACTGCGCGAGACGGCCTGAGCTGCCATGCGGAAAGCATGAGCGGCCCGATTGGCCACAGGTCGCGTTTTCGAGCTTTTGACCTTGCCCCCGGTGATGCGATTACCCGGGCACAATCCTAACCAAGAGGTAAAGTGCTTGGCGGAAGGAAACCGAGAGGAATCGAGCCCGACCTCGGACAGAATGATGAGAACGTTCAGGGTCCCTAATCCTGGAACTTGGGTAAAGTCGACACCACTCATGCGATACAGATGCGTGTGGAGATCAAACTCTGGCGTATTACTACCGGGCTTTTTGGTGCGCCGCTGTGTGGACTTGGGCGGAGGACTCGCATCCATATCCACTTGGTCTGTGAAGTCATTTAGCAGCCGCTCGATTTCGACATCGCAGGCTTTGATTTGTCGCTGATAGGTGTCATAAAGGTGCAGCTCTTGCTGCAAAATAAACACCTGTTCAGTCCGATAATCGCCGGTCAACGCGGCGGCGATCTCGGATTGAGAGGCTTTAATCCGGGTATCACGCATGGCGGCTAGTGCCTCAGGATTGCGCTCGCCTGCGACTATCGCCCGCAGAATCCGCATCCCGGTGCTGCCCGTAATATCGCTAATGACTCGGTGCAGTTGCACGTTCATTTCGGTTAACGCCTTCTGCATCCGAAGGACGTGGGTGCTGGCACTTGTGACTAAGGTGTCCCGGTACCGAATATAACTGCGCAGTTGACACACCTGGTCATTCGGTCGAAATGACCCGGCCAGTAACCCGTAGCTATGTAATCGTTGTAACCATTGACAGTCCAACACATCACTTTTACGCCCTGGCACTGTTTTGACGTGATGGGCATTCACGAGATGAACCTCAAACCCTCGAGTTTCTAGAATTTGAAAGAGCGGAATCCAGTAGACCCCTGTCGATTCCATCGCCACGGTTTCAATCCCGCACTGCTTCAACCAATCCGCTAACGCATTTAACTCGGGCGTAAAGCAGCCAAAACTGCGAATGCACTCCTGGTCTCGTCCAGGGGGCACACTGACCCAATGTCTATCGGCTCCAATATCAATCCCCGCTGCATTCGGGTGAATGGTTTGGAACTGAGCTTCGGACTGACTCGATGACACCATAGAACACCTCCGCCTACAAGACTGAGAACATGCTCTGCCTGGGAGTAGCGGCTTCAATCATTCTCCTAAACGGGATAGGGAAACCCCTTCACCAATGGTCTATTCGCTTTGTCCCAGAACCAGGCTCAAGTACAGGCACGCACGCACCAGTGACTAATCGGTTTTAGCTGTCAGAGCACCTCAGCAGTCTATAAGCCCTAAACGTGAGAGAGCCTGGTTATAGGGTTTCTTTCAGGTTTATCGAACAGCGTCGCTGTTCGTGAAGGGCTCAA